>PLRZ01000240.1:24636-34248 GCA_003164075.1 Bryobacterales bacterium
CCATTTCGCCCTGCTTTTACGGCGTCGATACGCCCACGAAGAGTGAGTTGATCGCGTCGAATCACACGGTGGAAGAGATCCGCCGCTTCGTGGAGGCCGATTCGCTGGGATTCCTGTCGCTCGGTTCGCTGCGCAAGGCCATGGCCGACGACAAGCACGAATACTGTTACGCCTGCTACACCGGCGACTATCCGACGGAGCTGGTCAATATCGACGAGCTGATCTCCGCCCGCCAGAAACGCCACTGACCGTGACTCTCCCACTGGACGGCAACCATCTCACCATCGGCGAGACCTGCTCCACGGCCCGCGCGCGCACCGCGGACGTAAGGCTGGCGCCGGCGGCATACCAGCAGATGAACGCTTCGCGCGCGCTGGTGGATCGCCTGGCGGCGGGAGACGCGCCCATTTACGCGGTGAATACCGGGGTGGGCCTGCTGGCCGACGTGCGCATTCCGCCAGCCGATCTGGAACGTCTGCAGCGCAACGTGATCCGCTCGCACTGTGCCGGCGTGGGCGAGCCGCTCGGGCGCGAGGTGGTGCGCGCCATGATGCTGATTCGCGCCAACGTGCTGGCCAAGGGACTTTCGGGCATCCGCCCGCTGGTGGCCGAGCGCATTTGCGAGCTGATCAACCTGGGCGTCACGCCGGTGGTGCCCTCGCAAGGCAGCGTGGGCGCGTCGGGCGACCTGGCGCCCTTGGCCCACATGGCCATGGTGCTGATCGGCGAAGGCGAGGCCGAATTCGAGGGCCGCGCGATGCCGGGGGCCGAGGCCCTGCGGCGCGCCGGAATCGAACCCCTCACGCTGGCTGCCAAGGAAGGCATCAGCCTGATCAACGGGACGCAGGCGATGCTGGCCATCGGCTGCCTGGAACTGGAAGCCGCGCAAACGCTGACCGAATCGGCCGACGTGATCTGCGCCATGACGCTGGACGCGCTGCGCGGCACCCCGCGCGCCTTCGACCAGCGGATTCATGAGGCCCGCCCACATCCCGGCCAACTGGAAAGCGCCATTCGCCTGAGCCGCCTGCTGGAAGGGAGCGGGATCCGGCAATCGCACATCGGCTGCCGGCGCGTGCAGGACGCCTACTCGCTGCGCTGCGCCCCGCAGGTACACGGAGCGGTGCGCGATACGGTGGCCGCCGCCTGCCAGGTGTTCGCCATCGAGCTGAATTCGGCCACCGACAATCCGCTGGTATTCGACGGCGAAATTCTCTCCGGCGGCAATTTCCATGGCGAGCCGCTGGCCTTCCAGCTCGATTTTCTGGCGATCGCGTTGTGCGCGCTGTCGGGGATCTCCGAACGGCGCGTCGACCGGCTGGTGAACCCGGCGCTCAACGAGGAACTCCCGCCGTTTCTGGCGGGGCATCCGGGCCTGGAATCGGGCCTCATGATGGCGCAGGTGACGGCCGCGAGCCTGGTGGGGGAGAATCGCGTGCTGGCGTATCCCGCGTCCACGGGGTCCATCACCACCAGCGGCAATAAAGAGGATTTCGTGAGCATGGGGATGACCTCGGCCAGCAAGCTGCAGCGGGTGGTGCGCAATACGCGGGCGGTGATGGCTATCGAAGCGCTGGCTGCCGTACGGGCGTTGGATCTGCTGGCGCCGTTGAAATCGAGCCCGCTGATCGAAGAGGCGCGCGGGCGCATCCGCCGCGTCTCCCCGCCTTTTGAAGGCGACCGCCCGTATTATCGCGATATCGCCGCGCTGGAGGTCTTAATCGGCAGCGGCGCGCTACGGGTGTAGATCAGTCGTGAGCGCGAACCTGCGCCAGGCGTTCGCGGAGAACTGGCGAGAGGCTGGCTTCGATCTCCGGCGTGATTAGTCCCTGTTCGTCCAGATCCTTGAGGTGGGTTTGGTCTTTCAGGCGAAAGCTAATCAGCTTCATGGTCACCAAGGCCGCCATGGGGATGACCGGGATTCCCTGGATGGTGCGGCCCGCGCCGAGCTTAGGCACGGGCTCCGCATCGCCGGGGCGCACCTTTTCGCCATCGAAGATCATGTGGACCGCCCTGCGGGCCGAAGGTTTTCCCTTCTGCACCAGCATGTCGAGACCGGCCGTATGCCGGTATTCCAGCCCGAACGGCTCGACAGCCTCCGCGATTCTCGGCAGATCTGCGCGGCGGACTGTAATGTCGATGTCTTTAGTCAGGCGTCCGGCGTCTGGCTCGGCTTCTTCCACATAGAGATACGTGGCCAGGCCGCCGACCACCCGGTACTCGATGCCGGCGGCATCGAAGGCCTTTTTCACGCGCTCCGCGAGATTGAATAGATCCTGCAAACGTTCCTCGAAGAAAGTGTTGACGAAGAGTGACACCGCAATCCTTATCGGATTATCTCACTCCGGAGGCTATTGGAACGCTTCCACCACCCGCGCCTGAATCTGCTCCGCCGTGGCTCCCGCGGTGCCGGACAGGCATTCGACCGTCACCACCAGTGGAATGCGCACCACCTTGCCGCCGATCATGCAGGCGTAGGGCATGGACAACTGGTCTGCGACCCGCTGGATCAACGCCGCGTCCATCGCCTTGCTTGTCGGCACGACGGCCAGGAAATCCTGCTCGCTCCAACGCCCCACCATTGAATCTTTGGGCACGGTGTTGCGCAGGCGCCGCCCAAATGTACCCACCAGATCGTCGGCAATCGGCGCGCCGAACCTGGCTCTCGCCTCCGCCAGCCCGCGCATCTTGAGGATCAAAAAAGAAGCGCCGCCGGGAGGTATCGCCCCCAGATATTCGGCCATGAATCGACGGTTGGAAAACTTGGATGCCTCGTCGATGGACGCGGCGGCCTCAAGAGAGTCGATCCGGCCGTGCAACAGGCGCAATTCCGTTTGAAACTGCGAGATGGTGAACTGATGCTGCTTGCGGATTTGCTCCAGGCTCTGTTCGATGCTGTCGGCCGCAGCCCCCACTACGGCGCGCACCGCGCTTCCTTCAGGAGATTTGGCCACTTCCCGCAGACGAACCAGCGCACTCCGCAGTTTTGATGTGTGGTCGGTGTCGCACTGGGATAGTCCCTCCACCATTTCCTGCAGCGCCTGGGCCGTGGAACTCAGTTGATCGCGAAGACCGCCCAGATACTGGGCCGCCCGATCGCGGTAATCGCGCAACAATCCCCGTAAGGTAGAGCGGCTCTCCGCCAGCCCCTCCAGGGAGGCCTCCGCCACTTCCACAGCCAGACCGGACAGATATTTGCGGTGCGAAACGGTGATGGATGCGTCCAGTTCCACCGTGTACTGCGCCATATTGTTGATGGCGGCGACGTAGCATTCGAGTGCCTTCGTCCGTAATTGATAAGACTTCTCCAGTTCGGTGAGATTCTGTTGAATCGAAATCATCGTTCCACCCACTTGGAGTATCGGCGGGAACGGGGGCGGGCTGTAGCCCTCTGGCCGGCTATATTCAGGCCTCCTGATCTCGCCCCGCAGTTTCTGCCTGGCGGNNAGCCATTCCTTTCGATGGCCAGAGCTTCTTCGGGCTCACTGCAAATTCCACGACATCAGGAGCTCTGAACGTGCGCCAGGTATTCTGCTGGAAGACTTTTCCGTCCTATTCCATGCCATCAGATACCCTGCCAAGGTTTTCAAGTACCGAGGCAGTACCTCCCCGCGGCTGGCACGTCCCAGATCTTATAATGAAAAAGATGCACCGAATCGTCTTATTCACCCTCCTGGGCGCGGCTGCCTTTGCCCAGACGGACGTTCCAGCGGCCGAGAAACCACCCGCCGACGTCGACCAGGCGTTGCGCGCTCGTGTCAACGAGTTCTACACCATGATGGTGAACCACGAATACCGCAAAGCCGAAGCCTGGATCGCCGAGGAGACCAGAGACTACTACTATGCGGGCCCCAAGCCGGAGGTCCGCCATTTCGAGATCCTGAGCATCGAGTATTCCGACCACTTCACCCACGCCACGGCGACTACCAGGTGCTCCCAACCACTGGTGATTGCCGGCTTTCCTCCCGGCGACATCAGCCTGAAGGTCCCCACCCTGTGGAAGATCGAGAACGAAAACTGGTACCTGTACGAGGATCCGGCGAAGATTTCGAATCCCAGCGGACTGCGGGGTAAGATTCAGGCCGCCGTGAACACGGCAGCCTCTACAGCGCCCCCGTCCGGGATGCCCAAGGAAATACCCAAAGATTCGGGGTTTGTTCTTGGGAAGGTGCAGGCCGACAAGCAGCGGATCGAACTGGCGCCCGGTACAGCCGCGCCGGTCACCATCGGCAATGGATCGGACGGCGCCGTCACGCTGGAACTGGGATATCCCCTCAAGGGGATCGAAGCGAAACTGGATCGCACCGAGGTAGCGAGTGGCGAAAAGGCGGTTCTTACCTTGACGGCGGGCAAAGAGCCGCGTTCCGGCTCCTTCTACCTGCGGGTGATGCCCACTGGCGAGTCGATCCGCAT
The DNA here is from genome assembly GCA_003164075.1 of Bryobacterales bacterium. Next base: position 29,050 of record PLRZ01000240.1, read on the forward strand.
CGACGTGCACGTGAAGTAGCGCGGCTGCCGGCTACTTCTTAGGGTCCGAGGGAGCGGGCGGAGGCGGATCGTTCCTGGGGAAATCCACCTTGACGCTTTGGTCCAGGTTCTGGAGCCACTCCGAGCCCTTCGCCTGCTGCAATTGGGCAAAAATGGCGTCTCGCACTTCCGCCAGAGGAGTGTAAGTCACCGCGTCGGCATGGATGATGTAGAAGCCGCCGGCTTGCCGGATGGGGTCGCTGACCTCGCCTTCCTTCAGGCCCATCACGGCAGAGCGCAAGGCATCGGGCACGTTGTCGGTCATGCCCCAGACGCCCAGATCTCCGCCTTTGGCCTTGGAATTCTCATCGTCGGACTCCAGTTGCACCAGTTTGCCGAAATCCGCGCCGGCGCGGATCTGGCCCACCAGTTTGACGGCCTTCACTTTAGCCTCTTCCTCGGTGAGCGCTTTCTTGGGAACCCGGCTGGCCATAACGGACGAGGAAGCGGCGCCGGCGGGTGCATCGGCACTGCCAAACGCCACTTTGAGCCCGCTCACTTTGATCCGTCTAAAGGGCTCTTTGTGATCGTTGTAATATTTTTCAATCTCTTCGGGAGCGATGACGATTGCCGCGGTGGACTCCCGCACGTAGAACTGGGCCAAGGCGGCCTGGACAGCGAAATCCATCCCTTGTTTATAGGGAGATTTCTCAACCAGTTTCTGGTTGTTGGCTTCAGCGGCGGCCTTCTTGATCACACCGTACACATGCAGGAATTTTTGGGGATCCCGCTCCGCCAGCGTCCGCCAGGTATCGGGCAGGGCGGGGATCAGGGTTTGAAATTCCCCCATCGTAATTTTGGATCCATCTTCGAAGATGGCGATGACGGTGTCGGGCTTGTCGCCGGCTGCCGGCGGCGCGGGTTGCGTCCAACCAAGGGACGCACCAAAAAGGACAAAAAGGGAGAGAGCTTTCATGGCAAGAGTCTGCTTGCCACAGTGTACCAAGCTTTCAGCGCCATCCATCGGGCCACTGACGGCTCCGAGATGGAGGGCTCAGAACTCCTGATGTCGTGGAATTTGCAGTGAGCCCGCAGGTGGGGCAGGCGGTGCTCGCCTGCCCTCTATCTCTATTCGAACAGCGGGCCTAATTCNNCCAGGCAGAAAATGCGGGGCGAGATCAGGAGGTCTGAGGCGGTTGGCGGTGAACGGCCGTTGGCTATTGGCGATTAGCTGGCGCGGCGCCCAAGCGCTTACTTACTCCGCAGCGACTCGGCATCGGATCGCGGGTCGCCGCGAGTTACCTGTGCGCGGCGGCGGCCCTGATCCAGGTTATCGGCAGCCTTCTGCTTGGCTGCATCGGCGATCAGGATATGATTATTCACCGCGATGGCGCCGCCGGTTTTCGCCAGCCGCGTGGCTGTCCCCTTGTGCTGGATCACGTTGGTCTTGCCTTCGATAGTGGCCACTCCACCTTGCACGTGCACTTGGAACTTCTCCACATTGATCTTGGACTTGGCAAACTTTGCCCGGATGGTCGCCTCAATGACCGCGTCGGATATCATGGGTTGACGGACGGCGGGTTTGGCGGGCGCTGCGATAGTGTGGGCGGGGACCGGCTTGGTCTGGCCCATGCACGCAACCGCGGCTATCAGCAGCGTTGCGACGAGGGTGGGAGCATGTGACATACATAAATAGAGTTGCGGAAAGTCCCCGAACTTCTCAGGATTCTGTGCTAAAGTGAGGGTTTCTCAAGGCTTCTCTGGTTCGAATGTCCGAACAGATTCTGCTGCAAGGTAAAATTCTGGGCACTGAGGAATTCCTGGTGGCCGGGCACGCGGAAGGGCGTTCTGCGCGCTCCGCCGGCGAAGATTTACTCGCCGGCCGGTCACAGTGGATCGCCTTACTGTGCGAAGTGCTTCCCCGCGCGCTGCTGGCGGAACTGGGCTTGGCTCGAATTCTGCTCGGCTCGAGCGGCGGCGGCCAATTCCTGGTAGTCCTGCCGGGAGAAGCGCGTAGCGCCGCTGAGAACTTCCTGACCGCGGCCGCGCGGCAGGTGTCCGAACTCAGCGCGGGCTGCGTAAAACTCATCTGGGCGGTTACCGACAACCTGGGCGACTGGGCCGTGATCCGCCGCCGGTTGAACGACGAACTGCAGGGCAAGCGCAATGCCCCGTTCGCCGGCCTGGGCGCTGCCGGCTTCCAGGTTTTCACGCACACCGGCCATGGCGATGCAGATCTTTACTTCGCCAAGGAGTTGGGCGCCAAGGTGCGGGAAGCCTCGTCGGTGGGCTGGTCGCCCGAGGCTCCCGGCAAGATCGTGCCGGGAGCCGGCAAGCATACCTGGAGCCTCACTTCGAATCTATCCCCGGACGGCATCATGGTGGCGCGCCACGCNNCCGGCGAACTGGAAGTGCTCTGCTCGCTGCCGGAGTTCTGGCGCAAGGTCAGCGTAATTTATTCCGGCGGCGACGATTTCGCGGTGTACGGCTCCTGGGACGCGCTCATCGGCCTGGCGCGCGAAGTGCAGCGCCTGTTCCACCGCTTCACCGAAGAGAACCTGAAGGAGTATCCGGGCGCCGAGGGAAAGACCATCTCCATGGCCATCGCGCTGGCGCCGGAGACTTACTACCCGCTGGCCGCGGTATATCAGGACGCCGGCCGCAACCTCGACCTAGCCAAGGCGGCGGATAAGGATTGCATCTACCTGCTGGGCCGCATTCTGGAATGGCGGCATTTGAATGACGCGGCGGAACTCAAGGATACGGTCACCCGGTTGATCCACGATTTCCGCATGTCGAAGCAGTTCCTGTATCAGTTGCGGAGTTTTTATCGCCGCGAGGCATATGCCGAGGGCGAGGCCGGAACCGAGCGCACATGGCGTTTCCAGCGGCGGTTCAATCGCATTTTGAGCGGCACGCGCGACCGCGAGTTTCAAAAGCTGCGCACCCACCTGATCAATGAAATGGTGGGCAAGAAGTCCGCGGAAGTAAAGCTGCGGCCCGCGGGCCTGGTGGCCCTGGAATGGGCCAGATTGGTGACTGAGGTTTAGGACATGGCACAAGAGCAGGAGCAACGCAAGGAAAGCCGTCCCCCGCGGGAAGGTGGCGGACCGCCTCGCAGCGGACCGCGTGGCGACCGTCCGGCGGGTGCGCCGCCGCATCGCGAAGGCGGGGGTGGCGGAGATCGCGGTGGCGAACGGGGAGACCGTGGCGAGCGCCGCGGTTTTGATCGCGGCCGGCCGGAAGGGCCGCCGGAGATCGAGCTCGAAAAGCTGATCGGCGACAGCCTCTACCTGGACAATCAGGCGCATGCCGTAGTCAGCCGCATGCGCGACATGGATTCCGGCACCAAGAGCCAGTTGCGGCGGCTTTACAGCGCGGTGCGGCGGGCCGTCCGCGCACCCGAAAGCGAGCGGCAGCACGAGTTCGTCATGCTGCGCGCCCGTCTGGCTTATACCATTGCGCGGCACGGCTTGCGCAGCCTCGATCAGCTCGAAAAACTGTTGCTCCAGGTGACGCGCCGGAACGATGCCCGCGGATACGAACGGTTCAAGGATTTATTTGAGGCCATCGTGGCCTACAACGAGTAAAGCATGAGCGCACATACCTCTCAAACCGAGTTGAAACTCGTCGGCAAGCTGATTCTGGAAGGCGAAATGACGTGCGAAACCGGCCTGCACGTGGGCGCGGGCAAGGGATCGCTCGAGATCGGCGGATCCGACAATCCCGTGGTTAAGGATGCGTTCGGCCGGCCGTACGTGCCCGGCAGCTCGCTGCGCGGCAAGATCCGTTCCCTGCTGGAGCAGACCTCCGGGCTGGCGATTCCTTCCGAACTGGTGTACCTGTCGCGCCGCAAAGGGCAGGAAGTGCGCATCCACCAGANNCGCATGGAGCGCGTGCAGGGCGAGACCCTGGACACTTCGCAGGCCACTCCGGCGCGCTTGGCGGTGTTCGACGCCCCGCTCGATCCGGAGAGCATCACCGCGCAGATGCGCGAAAATCTGGACGACGAACTGACCGAAGTGAAGAGCGAAAACGCCATCGACCGCATCACCTCGCAGGCCAATCCGCGCACCCTGGAGCGCGTGCCCGCGGGTGCCCGTTTCAAGACGCGGCTGGTGATGGACGTGTTGTGCCCCGAAGACGCCCCGCTGTTCCTGCGGGTGATGGAAGGCCTGCGCCTGCTGGAAGACGACACCCTGGGCGGCGGCGGTTCGCGCGGCAGCGGCCGGGTGAGCTTTTCCAAGCTGCGGCTGGTGTGGCGCGGCAAGAACCATTACGCGTCCGGCGCCCCGGAAAAGGAGATCGGCGCGGGAGCCACGTTGGCAGCCATTCAGGCCGCCGTTACGGAATCGGCCTTCTCCTTCCTGCGCGAGGAGTAATGAATCCGGGACTGATAGTCAAACTCCGTCCCTCCGGTCCCTGGCGTATCGGACCGGATTCGGGCGCACGCAACCGGGTCGACGTGATTTATCACAGCGACTCGCTCTACTCGGCGGTGACGTCTGCGATGGCGCGGCTGGGTTGGCTGGAGGAGTGGCTGGACGCGACAGCGCGCACCGGCGCGCCGGCAGTTTCGTTCAGTTCCTGCTTTCCCTATCTGGATGACATTGTTTTCGTAGTTCCGCCGCGCACCCTCTGGCCGCCGGCGTCAACCTCCGCGAAGGCGGCGAAGGTCCGTTGGAAGAACGCGCGGTTCGTTCCGCTGACGGTGGTGCAGTCGATTCTGGCGGGACTCCGTCCGGATGAGAACCAGTGGAGTGTCGATGGTCCGAGCGATTGCCTGGTACCGGCCGGCAGTCCCGGTCCCTTCCGCACGGCGGTGCGCTGGAGCGCGGGTGTGGACCGTCTGACTGGCGCGAGCGAGCGACATTCCACCGCGTGTATCGAGTTTCGTGCCGGATCGGGTCTGTGGACGGCGGTATCGTTCGAGGACGATGTCGCGCAGGCGCGTTGGAGCGGTCCGGTGAAGGCGGCGTTTCGTCTGCTGGCCGACACGGGTTTTGGCGGCGAGCGGTCGCGCGGATGGGGCCGTTCGGAAGCTCCGGAGTTCACCGAGGGTTTCCTGCCGGACCTGATTTTGCCTTTGTCCATCACTGCAGTCGCGCCCGTGGAAGCGATGGAAGCGGCGGTGAAGGCGGTCTCGCCTGTGGCGGCGATGGTAGTAGAGCCCGAAGCGCCTGCAGTGGAGGCAGCGCCGGCAGGGCAGTCGGAATTGCC
>PLRZ01000052.1 GCA_003164075.1 Bryobacterales bacterium
GCGGCTGTTCCGGGTTCAGCTACTCCATGGCCTTCGAGAATGCGCCGAATATGCTGGATAAGACCTACAACTATGGCGAGCTGAAGGTTTTCGTGGACCAAGCCAGCCTCCTCTATCTCGATGGCGCCGAAGTAGATTACGTCGAGACGCTGGAAGGCCAGGGATTCAAATTCAACAATCCCCAGGTGAAGTCCACCTGCGGCTGCGGCAGTTCTTTCCAGGTCTAAAACCCCGCCAATCGTCTCTCGAGGGCGCTCCCGTGAGCCATGGGAGCGCCCTTTTTGTGTCAATACTGACACAGCACTGAATACCCTCCAAAATTAAGCTCCAAAGGACTATGCTTCCCGAGCATGTCTTTTCACGTCATCCGGGTACAATAGACGAAGGAACTTAAACGTTAAGGAACTTTCACGTATTCGGGCGGAACGCCGCGCCGCGCTGAAGCCCGAATAGCGTCCAAACAAAAACTGAACGGGTGGGCAAATGGAAGAGCGAATTCCCCCGGCGAAGCAGCCGGTTCTACAGGTGGAACCCCAGGCCAAAACAGCAAAACCAGGCGGCTCCGGTTGGCGATGGTTCTGGTTACTGGTGTTGGCGATGGTCTGTGCCGGGGCTTGGTACACCTGGTCGAAAGGCGGTCTGACGCCCGCCGCGGCCGGCAGTGTGCCTCCGTCTAAAGGCAAAAAGGGTGGCGGTGCGGTGCCTGTTGTGGCAGTCAAAGCCCGCAAAAGCAATATCGGGGTATATATCAACGGCCTGGGAAATGTCACGCCGATCTATACCGACATGGTAAAAAGCCGGGTGGACGGCGAGTTGATGGAGGTCCACTTCAAAGAAGGCGATACCGTCCACAAAGGCGACCTGCTGATTGAAATCGATCCCCGCCCCTACCAGGTAGCACTCGAACAGGCCGAAGGGCAAAAGGCCAGAGATGAGGCCATCCTCGAGAACGCCAAGGTCGATCTCGACCGCTACGCCAATCTGTTGAAGCAGAACGCCGTCAACGAGCAGCAATGGTCCACCCAAAAGGCCCTAGTCGATCAGACGGTCGGCATCGTCAAGACCGATCAGGGCGTGATCAACGGTGACAAGCTGAATCTGGTCTATTGCCACATCACCGCCTCCATCGGCGGCCGGGTGGGATTGCGCCTGGTGGACCCCGGAAACATCGTGCACGCCACCGACACCAACCCCATGCTGGTCATCACCGAGGTACAGCCCATCAGCGTCATTTTCACAGTGGCCGAGGACGACCTGGGGCGCATCCTGCGGAAGATCGCGGCCGGACAGCATCTGCAAGTCGACGCCTATGAGCGCGACGGGTTCAACACCAAAATCGGCGCCGGGACGCTCGCCACGGTGGATAACCAGATTGACCCCACCACCGGAAGTCTCCGCCTCCGCGCTAATTTCGACAACAGCAATAACCAGCTCTTTCCCAACCAATTCGTAAACTTGAGGCTGCTTTTGGAAGAAAAGACCGGCGTCGTGCTGGTCAACAGCGCGGTCATCCAGCGCTATAACAACATCTTTGTCTGGGTGGTGAAAGACGACAAGACCGTCACCGCGCGGACGGTTACGCTGGGCATCACGGAAGGGGATTACACGGAAATCACCGGCGGGTTGGAACCCGGCGATGTCGCGGTGATGACCGGCGTCGACAAACTCGCCGAAGGTGTCCCGGTAACGGTGGCGATGGCCGATCAGAACGCGAGCGGCAAGTCCGGAGGTAAGAAGAAGTGAGTCCGTCCCGGACGTTTATTCTCCGCCCGGTGGCTACTTCGCTCCTGATGATTGGCATCCTGCTGGCTGGGGGTGTCGCCTATAAACAATTACCCATCTCGGCGCTTCCCGAGGTGGATTATCCCACCATTCAGGTGATCACATTCTATCCGGGCGCGAGCCCGGACGTGATGGCCTCCTCGGTGACCGCGCCCCTCGAGCGGCAGTTCGGGCAGGTACCGGGGTTGCAGCAGATGACCTCCACCAGTTCCGACGGCAGCTCGGTCATTACTCTGCAGTTCGTTCTCAGCCTGAGCATCGACGTCGCCGAACAGGAAGTGCAGCAATCCATCAACGGCGCCGGCACGTTCCTGCCCTCCGATCTTCCCATTCCGCCGATTTACGCCAAAACAAACCCCGCCGACACCCCGATTCTGACGCTCGCGCTCTCCTCCAAGACCGACCCGTTGTCGCGCGTGGAAGACCTCGCCGATACGCGCCTGGCGCCCAAGATTTCGCAATTGCCGGGCGTCGGACTGGTCAGCATGAGCGGCGGCCAGAAACCGGCCGTGCGCATCCAGGTGAACCCCACCGTGATCGCTTCCTACGGCCTGAACATGGAGGATATCCGCAGCGCCATTGTGGCGGCCAACGTCAACCAGGCCAAGGGCAATTTTGACGGCGCGCACCAGTCCTACCAGATCGGCGCCAACGATCAGTTGGGACTTTCCGTGGGCGATTACATCCCGTTGATCGTGGCCTACCGCAATGCCGCACCGGTGAAACTGAGCCAGGTGGCGGACATTATCAGCGACGTGGAAAACGTTCGCCAAGCGGCGTGGATGAATGAAACCCCCGCCGTGATCATGAACATCCAGCGGCAGCCGGGCGCCAATATCATTCAGGTGGTCGACCGCATCAAGCAGCTGCTGCCGAGACTGACCGACACGCTGCCCAAGTCGATTGACGTCAAAGTTCTCACCGACCGCACCAATACCATTCGCGCATCGGTGGAAGACGTTCAGTTCGAACTCATTCTGACCATCGTGCTGGTGGTCATGGTGATTTTCGTCTTTCTGCGCAACCTGGCCGCGACTATCATCCCCAGCGTGGCGGTGCCGCTCTCGCTCGTCGGCACGTTCGGGATCATGTACATGCTGGGGTATAGCCTCAATAACCTCACCTTGATGGCGCTGACCATCTCCACCGGATTCGTGGTGGATGACGCCATTGTGATGATCGAGAATATCGTCCGTTATATCGAGGAAGGCGAAGCGCCCATGAAGGCGGCCCTGAAGGGCGCCGAGCAGATCGGCTTCACCATCATCTCCCTGACCATCTCGCTGATCGCGGTGCTGATTCCGCTGCTCTTCATGGGCGACATCGTGGGCCGGTTGTTCCGCGAATTTGCCGTCACCCTGGCGGTCACCATACTGGTTTCCGCGGTAGTGTCGCTGACGCTTACGCCCATGATGTGCTCCAAGCTGCTGAAGCACACACCGAAGGAGGCCCAGGGGCGCATGTACCGCGCGTCGGAGCGCGCCTTCGTAGCGGTGATCGCGCTGTACGGCACGATATTGCGGTTCGTGCTGCGCTGGCAGACCGTGACGCTGCTGGTGGCCCTGGGCACCTTTGCGCTCACGGCCTACCAGTTCTACACCATCCCCAAGGGCTTTTTCCCCATCCAGGATACGGGCGTCATTCAGGGCGTTTCGGAAGCGACGCAGACGGTGTCGTTCCCGGAAATGTCGACCCTCCAGCAGAAGCTCACCAAGGTGATTCTCACCGATCCGGCGGTGGATAATCTCTCCTCCTTCATCGGCATCGATGGAACCAATACCACGCTGAACAGCGGCCGCATCCTGATCAATCTCAAACCCCTGGCCGAGCGCAAAATCGGCGCCTCGGAAGTGATTCGCCGCCTGCAGACGCACCTGGCGGAAATAGCCGGCATCACTTTGTTCATGCAGCCGGTGCAGGACCTGACGGTGGAAGACCGCGTGAGCCGCACCCAGTTCCAGTACACCCTGGAAGATCCCAACGCGGACGAGTTGAATACCTATGCGCCCAAAATGGTGGCCAAGCTGAAGGAACTGCCACAACTGACCGATGTGGCCACCGACCAACAGGTACAGGGTCTGCGCGCCGGGCTAGTCTTCGACCGCGATACCGCGGCGCGCTTGGGAATCACCCCGGCCACCATCGACCAGACCCTGTACGACGCCTACGGCCAGAGGGAAGTCTCCACCATCTTCACGCAGCTCAACCAGTACCACGTGGTGCTCGAAGTGAAGCCCTCGTTCCGGCAGGTGCCGGCCGATTTGAGCACCCTGTTCATTCGCACGGGCGCGGGCTCCAGCGCGTCCGCCGCGGGCCTGGTGGCGGGCGGCTCCACCGCGTCCGCCATGCTGGGGCCCGGAAACACCAGTTCAGCCGCCTCCACGGCCGCCAGTTCCGCCACCGCGGGGCAGTCTACCAGCGCGGTGGGAGGCGGCCCCATCGCCTCCGCCGCGGTGTTCCCCACGGGAGGGCAAGTGGCGCTCAGCGCCTTTACCCATATGGAAACCCTGGCGGTGCCCATCACCGTCAACCACCAGGGCCAGTTCCCGGTGGTCACCCTCTCCTTCAATCTGTCGCCCAACATTTCGCTGGGCGACGCCGTGAATGCGGTGAACAAGGTGAAGGACGAAATCGGATTGCCGCCCAGTATCCAGGCGGCGTTTCAAGGCACGGCGCAGGCGTTTCAGGCATCCCTGTCCAACGAATGGATGCTGATTCTGGCGGCCATCGTGACGGTGTATATCGTGCTGGGCGTGCTCTACGAGAGCTACATCCATCCGGTCACGATTCTGTCCACGCTTCCCTCGGCCAGCGTCGGTGCGCTTTTGGCCCTCAACGTTTGCGGCATCGATTTCAGCGTGATCTCGGTGATTGGCATGGTTCTGCTGATTGGCATTGTGGGGAAGAACGGCATTATGATGATCGATTTCGCGCTGGACGCGGAGCGGCATCAGGGCATGGCGCCGGTCGATGCCATTTATCAGGCCTGTCTGTTGCGCTTCCGGCCCATCATGATGACCACNNTGACCACCATGGCGGCATTGCTGGGGGCGGTCCCGTTGGCGCTGGGCACCGGCACCGGGTCTGAATTGCGCCGCCCGCTGGGCATCACCATGATCGGCGGCCTGCTGATCAGCCAGATGCTGACGTTGTTCACCACGCCGGTGATTTATCTGTTCTTCGACCGGCTGGCGCGGTATTTTTCGCCGCGCCGCAATTCCTCTCCGGGTATGGAGCCCATCCCGGCGGAGTGATGCCATGAATATCCGAACTCCTGATGTCGTGGAATTTGCCGTGAGCCCGCAGGTGGGGCAGGCGGTGCTCGCCTGCCCTCGATCCGATTCGAGCAGCGGGCCTAATTCAGCGCGGGCGGGCAGGCGGCACCGCCTGCCCCACCTGCGAAGCTCTCGCCATCGAAAGGAATGGCTCAGTCCATTTTCCCCGCCAGGCAGAAATTGCGGGTCGACATCAGGAGTTCTGAGTATGGAGAGAGGCAGGCGGGAAAATTTGGCAGGCTCCGCACAAACAAATTTAGCCACGGATGAACACAGATGAACACAGATAAGAAAAACCCTGCTTTTTTGGTCTTTTCATCCGTGTTCATCCGTGTTTATCCGTGGGTATTATGTGTTTATCCGTGGCCATTATGCCTTAATGCGCCACTTCAGTCCGCCTCCCGCGGCGCGGACCAAAACC
>PLRZ01000678.1 GCA_003164075.1 Bryobacterales bacterium
CCTGCGAAGCTCTGGCCATCGAAGGAAATGGCTCAGCCCATTTTCCCCGCCAGGCAGAAATTGCGGGGCGAGACCAGGAGGTCTGCCCTTGGTGCGCCTGCGATGCTATCGGTTTCTCGAGTTTCGCGGCAGAAACCGGCGAACAGGTGCGTAACCGATCTGGGGATTTCGTGGCACAGGCGCGGAATACGCTCCCTCACGGGGCACCCTCCGGGCCCGGCTCTGTAACGAGTGCCTGCGTGTTTGCAATCAGGTGCCGAGCCGGGCCCAGAGGGCACCCCGTTAGAGAGCGTTCACCGGTGACGGACCTTCCCCAGATCAGTTTCGCACCCCAATAGCTAACAGCTAACCGCCAACAGCTTCCTCCTTGCGCTAGAATCAGTTGTTCATGCGTTCCCGGAGAATCGCGTGCCTTCTGCTCGGACTGTGGATGGGCGCCGGACTGTGGATGCTGTGGGTGGCCGCGGACAGCGCCGCTTCCGCCGACAGGCTGCTGCTGTCTCCCAGCGAGGCCGCCTCGGCATACCTGAAGAGCCTGGGCCATGTTCCGTTGCGACCGCTGGCCCAATACCTGGCAGCGGAGCGGAATCGATCGCTTTTCGAGGTCTGGGGCGTGGTGCAGATTGCCTTGGGCGGGGCCTTTTTCTTTTTCCTTCTGTTCGGCACCAGGCTGGGTAAGTTCCCCTTGGCATTGGCGCTTCTCATGCTGCTCATCGCGGTGGGGGAGCGGATGGCGCTGATTCCCGGAATGGAGATGGTGGGGCGCGCCACGGAGTTCAACCTGGACCCGTCCCACCGCGCCAGGTTCGCGCGCGACGCGCTGAGCTATGGGTTCAGCATGGCCGAGTGGGCCAAGTTCGCGATGGGGGCGGTGATGGCGGTCTTCCTGCTCTGGCAGCAGACCCGGCGATCACTCGACTCCCGGCATCAGGTCGACATGGTCGATAAAACCGATCACCGCCATATCGATCGGTGATTGCGGGCGGCCCACCGCGGTCATGGCGCTGAATCCTTCGGTCACCAGCAGCACCCGGTCTCCCACCCCGGCATCTACCGCGTCGAGCGCTACCACGGCATCGCCGCGGTCACTGCCGTCCAGATTGAGCGGCTGCACCAGCAGCAGCTTGCGGCCTTCGTGGCTGGCATGCTTCCGGGTAGCCACCAGTTCGCCAATCACCCGGGCAATCAGCATCGCCGCGCCTTCTTCGGAGTAGCCGTGCGCGCGGCCGACGCCTTTGGCGGGCGTTTCAAATGGATGGAATCCACAATCCCCACCACCGTGGCATCGGCCGGCGGCTCGTCCGGAAGAAACGGGAAGCTGGCTTCCTTGCCGCGCACATAATAAACGATTTCTCCCGCCCCGGCGCTGGTCGCGTCCAGGCAGACCAGGCGCTTGCCGGTGGGTTGCAATTCGGGTGTCACCGGTTGGACCACCAGCATGCGTTGTCCCACCATGGAAGCATTCTTGACGGTCGCCCAAACACAGCCGACCACGCGTGCCAGGTACATGGCTTAGTCCAGGTGCACTTCGTCGACGATGCCGACGATGGCGCTGTCCACGGGCGTATCCTTGCAGCCCTCGGCCATACGCGCGGAACTTCCGGCCACGGCGATCACCCGCTCGCGATATCCCGCGCTCACCGTATCTACAGAGACGATATACCCGGCTTCGTCCTTGCCGTCCGGGGAGACGGGCTTGAGAATGAGCAGCGTTTTGCCTTCCAGGCGAGGATCTTTCCGGGTAGCGACAACCGTGCCTACAACGCGGGCGAGAATCATGACGGCCCCGGCTCCTCTACTTGCCGGCGCTCTGTGCCTGAGACTTGCCGATGGGCAGAATGTCTTCCAGGCTCTGATGCGGGCGAGGGATCACGTGCACCGCGATGAGTTCCCCCACCCGGCGCGCCGCGGCCGCACCGGCATCGGTGGCCGCACGAACCGCCGCTACATCCCCGCGCACCATGGCGGTCACGTAGCCCGACCCGATCTTTTCCCAGCCCACCAGGTTCACTTTGGCGGCTTTCACCATGGCGTCGGCGGCCTCGATCATGGCCACCAGACCCTTCGTTTCGATCATTCCCAGCGCTTCACCCATCTTGTGCTCTCCCAACCCGTGTTATCGGCGCGCTTTGATGGCTTCGTCCACCAGCCCGATCAACTCCGCGCGCGTCACATAAAACCGTTCTCCGCCGCTCGCTTCTTCCGCCGCCACCGGGCAGCCGGGCTCCCCGCTGCTTTTGGCCTTGACGCCGTAGCGGGTCCGCGAATCCAGCAATTTGTCCACTTCCTGCCGGGGCAGCACTTTGGGACCGCCCAGCAGTTCCGCCACTAACTGGATCAGCGCAGAATGCTCCACCGTCTCCATGCGGAAGTAGGCCTTGAAAACGTCCTCGCCGTAGCAGACGGCGCCGTGATTCGCCATCATGAGGGCATCGTACTTAGGAATCAGAGGCAACATGGGCTCGGTCAGCGCCGAGGTGCCCGGCAGCCCGTAATCGGCCAGCGGCACGCAGCCCAGCCCGACGACCACTTCCGGCAGCAGCGCCAGATTGAGCGGCCGGCCGGCGGTGGCGAAACCCGTGATCACCGGGGGGTGGGCATGCACCACAGCCTTGATATCGGGTCGCAACTCATACACCGTCAGGTGCATGGCGATTTCGGTGGTGCGTTCGGCGCGCCCTGAAATCTTGTTACCCTTCATGTCCACGATAATCAGGTCGTCGACATGCATCATCCCCTTGGACACGCCCGTAGGCGTGGCCAGAATGCGTTCCGCATCCATGCGGATGGTGATGTTGCCATCGTTGGCCGCTACCCATCCCTTTTGAAACACCAGCCGGCCGATCTGGCAGATGTCCTCGCGATACTCGCGCTCCGTTTTCACCATTGCGGAATTTCGATTGTAGCAAAGATGTTGTGGCTGCTCGGGATTTGGCGGGGATTCCCCCAAAACGGCTGCACACCAGGCAACGCGCGCCCCACGACGAGATCGCGGCGCTGGTGTGGCGCAATCTCGCGAGGAAGACCTCTCCCGCGAGATCGCGCCCCCAGGGCGATGGCGCTGCTCTAATAGATTTCCGACTCCCCTGGAGGCCGCGTCTTCCAGCGGCGATGGATCCACAACCACTGGCCGGGGTACTGGCGAATCGCCCGCTCCAGTTCGCTCTGCACGGCCTGGGTATCGCGCGCGGCGTCGCCGGTGATCTCGATGGGCGGACGGAATCGCAGCACGTACCGCTTTTCCGCCTCCTCCCAGACCGCGAATCCGGGGATCACGGCGGCGCCGCTGCGGGCTGCCAGCTTGGCGAATCCTACGCCGGCGCAAGCCTTCACACCGAAGAAATCCACGAAAACGCCGGAGTCCGCCGCGGAATTCTGGTCCACCAGGATGCCCACTGCCCGGTTCGCCGCCAGCGCCTTCAGAATCGCGCGCGCGTATTCCCGCTTGCCGATGGTGCGATTGCCGGAAAGACCACGCCGCCGCTCTACAGCCGCGTCGATTAGTGGATTATCGAGCGGCCGCACTACCACGTCCATGGGCGCGGCCAGCAGCGCATGGGCGTAGGCGCTCAACTCCCAGTTGCCCAAATGTGCGGTAGCGAACAGTACTCCGCGGCCCTCCCGCAGAGCGGCTTCCACGTATTCCAAGCCCTCGCAACGGATCCAATGTTTGAGGCTATCGGGGTGCTTGACGCTATCGCGCCGGATCGCGGGGAATTTCGCAAAGGCCACCAGCACGCGCGCAATCGAGCGGAACACCCCGTCGACAATCTCGCGATGCCGCGCCGCGGCCAGTTCCGGCAACGCCAGCGCGAGATTCCGGTACGCCACGCGCCGCAGCCGCGGCAGCGCCCGGTCGAGCAGCCTTGCGTAGACCCGCGCCAGACGGTCCGCCAGCGCCCGCGGAGCCCACTCCAGCGTCTTCAGCACCACCACTGCCGCGCCATATTCAGCCCGGTTTCGAATGGCCGATCGCGTCCGCATGCCCACTCTACGCTATCATGATAAAATTCGATATGATCCAAGACGATCTCACCGAAGGTCTCACTTTCGACGATGTTTTGCTCGAGCCGGCCTTCAGCGATGTGTTGCCTTCCGAAGCCGACACCCGCGCCTGTCTCACGCGCGATATTGCATTGAATGTCCCCATTGTCTCCGCCGCCATGGATACCGTGACGGAGTCGCACCT
>PLRZ01000740.1 GCA_003164075.1 Bryobacterales bacterium
GCTTCGCCTGCAACAACAAGAAGGGCGATCGTACCCCGCAGGAAGCCGGCATGGTGCTGGCCAGGCAGCCTCGGCAGATCGGCATTCATGCCAAGCACAAGTTGCTGGCCGGCGATTCCCATACCTGGGACAAGTACCTCTTCGCTTAACGCGCGTTTAGCTCAGACGGATGAGAGCGGGTTTCCCCTAAAGACCAGGCCGCAGGTTCGACTCCTGCCACGCGCCCCACGGACCCGTTGCCTAACGGATAAGGCAGTGCTCTTCTAAAGCACCCCATGAAGGTTCGAATCCTTCCGGGTCCCCCAAATCTGTTTGCAAAAACCAGATAACTACGGCGGCCCAGTCGCTGTGCGGGTCCGTAAGACTACTGAACCACAGGTGACAAACAAAGACCATCGGAACTCCGCGATTGCCGCTCGGCTTCCTCTTTGCGCTTCCCGTCGGCCGCGCGCTGGCGTGCGGCGATCTTGTCGAGGGCGCGCCGCTTCGCTTCCATCCGCACATGGGAGTAGCGGGAAAGCATGGCACGCGAGACGCAGCAACCTGGCGCGCCATCCTACCCGGCGGAAAGCAAATCGATTATTCAGTCCAGCGCAACTGCGGTTGGTTCCGTGTCCTGTTGCAGCCTGCCGCCGTCCGAACTCCCAACAGGGGAGCGCGGGGACCGGGGGCCACAGGCGCGCCGCTCTGCGGTAGCGGTCCGGTAGCGGTTCCTATGGGAAACTTGGTTGCCGTGGGTTGCCGGCGAGGGGAAAAGTCTATACCCGTCAAAGGTTTGCCCGTGGCTGCCCACGCGCGGAAGGCACCTCAAGCTAGTGCGTCTGCCAATTCCGCCACCTCCGCATTCGGGTGCTACTTTTTACCAGCCGGCGGCGCCGAAGGCGCCTTCTGTTTGGCGCCACTCATATCGACATTAATCTGGTTCGGGTTGCCCGACGGTTGCGGATGCACGTCGATCGGTATCGGTGCCGATGCCGCCGGTACGGTCTGCACCGGCGCCGGTGCCTTCCCCGTCACCGGCGCCGCCTTCAGCGGCGTCGTGTCCAGAACCGAAGTCCCCAGCCCGGCGGTCCGCGTCGCCAGGATCGACAACGAGAGCGAAGTCACCATGAACAGAACCGCCGAGATCGTAGTCGCTTTCGAAAGCAACGTGGCTGACCCTCGCGGTCCNNAGAAAAACGCACACGACTACGTGAATCGTCATTACCAGGGCATACATAGGAGTACTTTCAGTATAGGAAACTGCGACCCTCCGGGTCAAACCGCCGGTCCGGCCGATTCGGCGGTGAGCAGCACTTTCAACGCGCCGCGCTCCGCCGCCCGTGCGAAAGCCGCCGCAGCATCCCGCAGCGAATAGCGCGCCGTGATCATTTCTTCCACCCCAATCCCGGAATGCTCCAGCAGCGGCAACGCCGCTTCGAAGCGTCCGCATCGCGAGCCCACTAGCGTAATCTCATTCACGATGAGGGGCGCGGTATCCACCGCTACCGTGCCATGCACCGTCGATTTGAGAATCACCGTACCGCGCGGCCGCACCAGGACGGCCGCGGCTTCGAGACCCTCGGCACTGCCGGTGGCATCCACTACCCAGCCGTATTCCGCCACCGGCTGCCGGCCGCCCGCCACTTCCACCTCGACACCCACGGCGGCGGCGATCCGCAGTTTTTCCGCATGCCGTCCGAACTGGTGCACGCGATAGCCATGCGCGCGCAGCACCATCGAAACCAGCAGTCCCAGCTTGCCGTCCCCCAGCACGGCCACAGTTTCGCTGGGAGGAATGGATACCTGGTCCAGGATCTCGCACGCCGCGGCCAGCGGTTCGGTGAAAACCGCGCGTTCGGTGGCGATTCCGTCGGGTACCACGTGGAGGTTTCTCTCCGGCAGAGTGAAGAACTCCTGGAACGCGCCAGGGTGGTTGACGATTCCGAGGACGGTCCGATGGGGGCAGTGGCGCGCGAGCCCTTGGGCGCACCATTCGCAGGCGTGGCACGCCAGGTTGATTTCGCCGACTACCCTTCGGCCCACCAGCGATGGCATGTCGGCGGCCACTACCTCAGCCACGAATTCGTGGCCGGGGATTCCGGCAAAACCGTAATAGCCGCGCTGCAGTTCCAGGTCGGTATTGCAGATGCCACCGGTCAGCAGGCGCAGCAAGGCGAAACCGGGGAGTCGATCGGGGACCGGAACGTCGCGCACCGTGACGGCGCCGTCCTTCAAATAAACTGCCAACATGTATCCATCATAAGGGCGGATTGTATGGCGGGATTGGAGTTAACTACCGATTACCCGCTAATGGGGGCATATGTACACCCGCAATTTAGCATAAGGCTTATCCTCTATTTCCTATTGTCAGGCCCTAGTAGTTCTGGTACATAATTACTCTATGCTCTTGAAGAAGACGCACGTTCCCTCCGCCAGTCAAACGAGAGTGATCCCCATTCGGAGTTCTGTTACTCGATTGGAGAGTTTGTATGCCCAACGATCCGCCGTCGAGGTCCTGATTCAGTCGTTGGAAGATTATGAGCGCTTTCGCGCTAAACGCCTGCAAACACAGGAGTGTAGGACCGCCTGACCGGTTCCTATTTGTGCAGGACAGCTTGAATGCGGGCCGCCAGGTCCGGGCCGGAGAGATTGCCCGGATGATATAGGCGAACTACTCCTGCGGTGTCGATCAGCACCAGGGTTGGCGTAGTACTGGCTCCGTATTTCAGGAAATTGGCGTTGGCCAAGGGCACCGGCACATCGCCCAGAGCGGCGTAGTACTGGCGCCGGACCGCTTCGATATACTTCTTCTCCACCACGGGCGCGGCATCCTCACCTCGTGCCACATACCCGTAATACTTGGTGGGTGCGATCAGCACCAGGCCCTTCGGCCCATAGACCCTCTCAATTTCCGCCAGAATCGGCACCTCGGCTTTGCAATCGACGCACCAGTGCGCCCAGAAAAACAACAGCACCGGATGGCCGCGTAATGCCGCCAGCGCGGGCGGTTTCGCCCCGAGCCAGTCAAGCTCATCCAGAGGCGGCGCCGGTTTGCCTTCCAGGCTCAGCAGATTGAGATTCTTCTGAATCCGCTCGCCAATCGACGTGGTCCCGAAAAGAGCCGACTGTTCGCGCAGGAAAACCACGGCATCGCCTCTCTCGCCGCGGGCCGCCAGCACTTGTGCGTGAACCTCAATGGCCGCGCCCACCGCCGTGGGAAGCCAGGCATCCCCGTCCAATTTGTGCGTGCGCAGCAACTGGTCGGCCAGCTTGCGGGTCTCCACCGCGTAGGTGTCTGCCCGGTCGAACTGCTTCGATTGGAACGCACCGCGAGCCAGCCAGGAAAGCGCCGCCGCGAATTCCGGCGTGTTACCGGCCGCTTTTTGGGAAGCCCGGACCGCGCGCTCGGCGGCCGCCAGGTCATTGTGGGCGACCATGTCCTTGACGTCGTTCGCCAGCGTGAAGTAGAGGAACAGTGCAGGCACCATGGGTACCGCTACAGCAGCGAATCGATGATCGCCGTCACCTTTGGATCGCTCCAGTCGGCGGCCTCGGCGATCTTCAGGACCACCTTGCCCTTGGCGTCGATTATGTAGGTCTCGGGGTACATAAACGTGCCGAAGTCCTCGTGGACTTTCAGTTCGCGCGCCGTCAGAAAGGCGGGCGAATACTTCTGCAGGAATCTTCGATACGCCTGCGGGTCCTTGTCCACGCTGACTCCCAACACCACCACGCCCTTCGAGGCGTAGTCCTGCGCCAGTTTGCTGAGCGACGGCGTCTCTTCCACGCACGGGCCGCACCAGGAGGCCCAGAAATTGAGGACCAGGAGCCTGCCGCCAAAATTGGGGAGCGACACGAGACGGCCATTGTCGGCGGTGATGGAGAACTCCGGAGCCGTATCACCGGCAACCACGACGCGTTCGTGGATGGCGATGTAAATAACATAGACGAAGAGCACCGCCAGAGCACCGATACCCAGACGCAGAAATCTGTCGATTTTGACGCTTTGCATAACGAAAACCTATAATCGTATTGTATCTTCACAGCGGCCCCCGGCGTCCAAGAAGAGGCTCCAAAATGGTCATTACCCGCAAAGTTGAGTTCTCCGCCTCCCATATGTGCCGCCGTCCGGAGCTGTCGGAGGAGGAAAATCACCGGATTTACGGCGCCGCGGCCAATTCCCACGGGCACGGGCACAATTACGTGCTGGAAGTGAGCCTCGAAGGCGAACCCGATCCGGTGACCGGCATGGTGCTGGATCTCAAGGAGCTCAAGGAAATCCTGACGCGCCAGGTGGTGGATGTCTACGATCACCGGTTTCTGAATTACGAAGTGCCGCCATTCGACCGCGTAGTGCCCACCACCGAGAACAT
>PLRZ01000269.1:0-9474 GCA_003164075.1 Bryobacterales bacterium
TGGTGCCGGCGGGGAAGTGATTCCGAAGCGGAAATTGCAGGAGGGTCCGGAGGTGGGGCAGGCGGTGCTCGCCTGCCCCACCTCCGGGCTTACCAAGAATTCCCACGCAATTTCGGGTGGCCTGGGAAAATCGGCTGAGCCACCGCTCCGCAAAAACAAATTTAGCCACGGATGAACACAGACAAGAAAAATTCTTCTTCTTTGTCTTTTTATCTGTGTTCATCCGTGTTTATCCGTGGCCAAATTGTTCTTTGCCCGGAGTCGAAGAACTCACTCGGAGCAATGGCCTTCGTTGAGCGCGGGCCGGCAGGCGAGCACCGCCTGCCCCACCATGCCATCACGATACTTCGCCCACCTTCTTCAGCTCCAACACCAGGTCGCCCTCGTCATCCACGAAAAATGCGGGGGCGAAGCGCCGGTTCCAGAGGATCTCATCGTGCCGGTAGGAGTGGCGCGCCAGCACCGTCTGACTGAAAGTATCGTCGTATCCCTTCACTAGAATCAGCACCTCCGCCTGCAGGCGCACAATGTCTTCGGCCGTCTTACCCCATAGCGGACTGTCTTCGTCGATCGGATGTACCACCGTCCACGACAAGGGCAGAAACAGCACTCCGGGCCGCTCCAGGCGCAGCATTTTGTAGTTCCGCTGCAGCTTGCCGTCCACCGAATCCACAGTCATCAGCATCACCTTGGCCTCCAGTTCCATCAGCGAATTGGCCCGCCGGTTGACCATGCGGAACTGCAGACTGGTGCCCTCCTGATACGGGCTCACCAGCATGTTCTCGCTGAACCCGATGCGGGCCGACGGCCGCGACACCCTCCCGAACAACAGGCCGGTAGCCACCGCAAATCCCAGCACGCCGACCAGAGCTTCGAACGTCGCCACCACGTTCGCCCCCATGCCTCGGGGTGAGATATTGCCGTAGCCCACGGTGCTGAGCGTGTGCGAACTGAAGAAAAACGCGTTGAGGAAGCGGCCCCACTCGGTGGGTGCGCCCGCGCCCGCAAGTTGGTCGGGCCCCAGGGCAAAATAGACTCCGGCAAACATCGTGTTGACCGCCACGTACCCCAGAAACAGAACCGCCAGGAATCGCGGCCAGCTCATACTTACGAGGTGGAGGTACGGGTGAATGTCGCGCCACGTCGTGCCGCGTCGGCGGACGTTGAATTGGCCGTTCTCATTGACGATCCGCCGCAACGGTGCGATCACCTGCTTCGTCAGGCCGGGGTCGAAACTCGGGGTCTGCATATCCATCGGGTCCTTCCTATTGCGCTATTTCATTGATCCTTTGGGGATGGAATTGGATTCCGCGAATCCGGGATCACGCCGCCGGCGCTTCCAGCCAGCGGCGGACCATTTCCGCGGCGTCGCCCTCTAAATCCAGCGGCTCGCTGCGTGTTTCCACGCCGTTCTCCAGGTACGCGGCTACCACGCCGGTCGCGGTAGGACGCAGTTCCAACCGCCGGTCCCGCGCTTCCAGCCGCAGCGTGGTGCCCAGCCACGCCACGTGAACTTTCTGCCGCAGGGAAAAACCGATGCGCGCCGCCTGCTTGAGTAATTCGGCGGTGAACGGCCCTTTCTTCAGTTGTTCCGCCCAAGGGGCCGCGGCTTGCGCGTTGGCCTTCTCGTTTTCGCGCGCGCGCCGCGAACGCTCGGCGGATTCCTTGCCCTCCTCTTGCGATTCCAGGCTCTTGAGGTTATTCTCCAGGTTGTCGAGGAAACTCATGGTCCTTCCAGTTTCCCCCAGGAACGTTACGGCAGGGTAACATTGAACCGAATGCCCGACCTCACTCGCCCCCACCTCACCACCCTCCGCAACGGACTCCTGCGCTGGCACAAGTCGCTGCTCGACTCGGAGCGCGCAGCCTACGAACGGGACGTCGCGCGCATTACCACCACCGGCCAATATCTCCAACTGGTGCTGGGCGACCCCTGGTTTGCCTGGTTGCGCGAGATCTCCCAGTTCATCGTGATCGTGGATGAGACGCTGGCGCAAAAAGAGCCGGCCACACCGGCGGACGCCGCCCGTCTGATTGCCAAGGCGCGCGAGTTGCTGCTCCCCTCCGAATCCGGCTCCGAGTTCGCACGCAGTTACGACCATGCGATCGAGCGCGACCCCGCCGCGGTGCTGGCCCACGGCGAAATGATGCAGGTCTTCGCGGAGGTGGCGAAGGACGAGTAAGCCGCAATACTGTTCACTTTGTAACAACAGAACTGGAAACTCTCGATTGCTGAGCTGTGGGGCAGACTTTAGTCTGCGGCGGGCTTCAGCCCGCCCTCCCGCGAGCGATGCGAAATCTGCGGCGGGCGGACTGAAGTCCGCCGCAGGCTGAAGCCTGCCCCACCGAAGCTCACCACGATGTCCGTTAAGTGAACGGCATTGGAGTGAGCCGCAAAATCTCGCCGCCGTCGCCGAAGTCAAACAGCGTAAATTCAGAGCCTGCCCGCTTGCACCAAACCCCGCTCACTTCCCCTTGAACCGCTCAGTCCGAACCACGCCGGAACCCTCGCGCACCACCACCAACTGATCTGCCGCCACTTCCGCGACTTTTTCAAACGCTCCGTTGGGCCAGCGAATCTCCAAGCTGGCCTTTGTCTCGGAGCCCAGGCCGAAATGCAGCCGCCGGTCGTTCACCGAGAGATACGAACTCTGCGCCAGGACGGCCTGCGCCTGCTTGTGGCCGCCATACTGCACCACCACCTGCGCCCCGATGGCGCTGCGGTTCGATGCCGTCCCGGTCAACAACACCTTGAGCCAGTGATTGTTGCCAGTCATGTCGTTGCGCAGCAGGGAAGGCGGCTCATTCATGTTCATGATCAGGATGTCCAGGTCGCCATCGTTGTCGAAGTCCCCGAAAGCCACGGCGCGGCTGGAATGCAATTCCTGAATGCCCGGCCCCGCTTCATCCTGCAGCTCCTCGAATTTGCCGCCCCCCAGATTGCGATACAGCACGCAGGGAGTCTTGTAGGGGCAATCGGGTTGCGATTTCTCCACCTCGGGATAGACCATGCCGGTGGCATAGAAGAGATCCGGCAGGCCATCGTTATCCAGGTCGAACATCCCCGCGCCCCAGCTTACGAAACGGGTTTCCACTCCCAGGCCGGCGCGGTACGTCACATCCCGGAATTCGGCCTTTCCGTTACCGCGATACAGCGCCGGAGTGTCGTCGCGGAAATGCGTTTTGAGAATGTCCAGGTTGCCGTCCGTATCGAAGTCCCCGATTCCCAGCCCCATGCCCGCCTGCGCCTGCCCGTCCTCGCTCAGGGAGACTCCGCTTTCCAGGCCTTGCTCGGTAAATGTGCCGTCGTGATTGTTGCGGAACAGCAAACTGGGCGAGGTATCGCAGGCGGCATAGATGTCCGGCCAGCCGTCGCCATCGAAATCGGCCGCGGCCACGGTCAGCGGATAGCCCGGTTTCACGCCCAGAATGCCGGACTTTTCGCTGACATCGGTGAAGGTCCCGTTCCCGTTGTTATGGTAGAGGCGGAACGGCTCCTGCGGCGAGCCGCTCGGTCTGCAATAGACCGCCACGCCGCGGTAATTGCAGGAGGGATCCTTTCCGCGAGGCGGCATGGTCTTGGGGTCGAACACCATGTAATGCGCCACGAAGAGATCCAGTTTGCCGTCCCGGTCGTAGTCCACCCACGTGCAGCCCGAGCCGTATCGCACGCCCGGATGGGTCAATCCGGCCTTTTCGGTCACGTCGGTGAAAGTGCCGTCGCCGTTATTGTGAAAGAGAAGGTACTGGCCCCAACAGGTGATGAACACATCGTCGAAGCCGTCGTTATCGTAATCCCCGACGGTGATTCCGCTAGCCCATACGCTGTGCCCCAACCCCGATTTCGCGGTGACGTCGGAAAACGTGCCGTCGCGGTTGTTGTGATAGAGCCGGATGATGGCGCCCGCGGGCGTCGACTCCCAGCGGCGGCCGGTCAGCACGATGATGTCCTGCCAACCGTCGTTGTCATAGTCGATGAACGCCACGCCGCATCCCATGGAATCCAGAATGAAGTCGTTATACGCCACCTCTCCATAGACGATGGGAGCCCGCAAGCCGGCTTCCGCAGCCACGTTGACGAAATGGGCATGGAAGGGCAGTCCCGAAGGTTTGGCGCGAGGCAAGGGCTTAAGCCCGCGCGATCCCATGCCCATATTCTGCGCCCGGCCGGTCAGGCCATCCAGGGCAAGCGCCCCTACGGGAAGAGCCAATAACTTTCTGCGCGTCACAAGCTATCAGGATAACGCGGGTGCGTTGACATCTTTGGGATTCCCGGCAAACTCCGCTCCGTTACCGAGCCGCGCGCGTAAGCAAGCGGGGCATTCCGAAAAGGTGTAACGCGCCCCGGCCCCCCGGCGCGGGCGCTGACGTTCGCCCCAGCCCTGCAAACACTTACAAACACCGAAACGTCGTTACCGAGCCGCGCGCGCCAGCAAGCGGTTCTTTAAGCACCCGCTCCCCGGCCCGGACGCCAGATGATAAGATATCGATGGTCGTGCCTCCGAGGGCCGACCTCCTGCCATGAAATTTGCCAAGCCGGTGTGGCCTATATTGGGCGCGGTGCTGGGAGCCGCCCTACTCTTTCTGAATTCCTCCGCCGGACAGGAATCCCCCAAGACTGTTCCCCTGCGCTTGATCCTGGTGCGGTCCGCCGACGACGCGGAAAAGATCCATGAGCAACTGCGGGGCGGCTTCGACTTCAGCGTGCTGGCGCGGGAAAAGTCGCTGGACCCCACCGCGGTCGAGGGCGGTCTGATGGGTGACGTGGATCCCACCCAACTCCGCGCCGAAATGCGCGATGCCCTGAAGGGCGTCGAACCCGGTGGCATCACCCCCGTTTTCAAACTGCCGAGCGGCTTCGGCATCGTGAAGGTGATGCGTCCCAGCGAAGTCGCGGAACTGGAAGAAGCGGCCCGCGCCCGCCAGGTGGCCGCCAAGTCCGAAGCGGACATCAAATTCGATTTCGACATTTCCGGCCTCAACGAAACCGAGGCCGCCCTGGTCTCTCTACCCAAGCCGCAGGACTGGAACCAGGATGTCAACCAGGCCTGCGGTTATAAAAAACAGGCGCTGGCTGCGCTCTTGCAGCGAATCACAACCCTGGAGGACCCCAACGCCGGAGGCCCGGGCGCGCATCGTACCCCGTACGATCTCATGGCGGTGCGCATCGCCCACGGGCAATACCACATCTTTTTCGGCGAAATGGACCAGGCCGTGGCCCAGTGGGAAATCGCTTACCAGATGGCCCAGAAGGATATTCCCCGCTTTGTGCCCTATGTGGAGAAGTTACTCGGGATCGGATATCTGCAGAAGTCCCAGGTGGTCAACGACGTCTTCAAGCACCCCGGAGACCGCTGTCTCTTCCCGTTCGACCCCAGGTATAAGTTCACTAAGACCGAGGATTCCGACAAAGCCATCTTTTATCTCACTAAGACATTCGAGGGGAAGCCCGACGATCTGGAAGCCCGATGGCTGCTGAATCTGGCCCACATGATGGTGGGAACCTACCCGGCCGGAGTGCCCAAAGATGCCCTGATCCCGCCTTCGGTCTTCGCATCCGCCGAAGATATCGGACGCTTCAAGGATGTGGCCCCGCAAGCCGGGATCAACCTGTTCTCGGAGGCTGGCGGCCTGATCGTCGACGACTTCGAAAACAATGGCCTGTTCGATATCGTCACCTCAAGCTGGGAACTGTGCGCGGCCATGCACTATTTCCACAACAACGGCGACGGCACGTTTACCGATCGCACCGATAAGTCGGGACTGGGCACACAAGTAGGTGGTCTGAACATGGTGCAAGCCGACTATAACAACGACGGCTGCGTGGACATTCTGGTGTTGCGCGGAGGATGGGAGACGGCCCAGCGAAAGTCGCTGATGCGGAATAACTGCGACGGGACTTTCACCGATGTTACTAAGGAAGCCGGACTGGCGACGCCGGCAACCAGTACCCAGGCCGGGGTCTGGTTGGACATCAACAACGATGGGTATCTCGATCTGTTCATCGGCAATGAAAACGGGCCCAACCAGCTCTTCCTCAATAACGGCGACGGAACCTTTACCGATATTGCCCATGCCGCCGGCGTCGACCGCGTGAACTTCACAAAGGGCGCGGTGGCGGAAGACTACGACCACGATGGGTACATGGATATTTACGTGTCCAACTACCGCGGCGAGAACGCGCTCTTTCACAACAACCACGATTTGACGTTCACCGACGTCGCCCGCCAGGCCGGCGTCACCGGAACCGGCCACAGTTTCCCGGTGTGGTTCTTCGACTACGACAACGACGGCTGGGCGGACCTGTTTGTGACCAGTTACAACATGTCCGTGGCCGAGACCGCGAGAAGCTATATGGGTCTTCCGCGCAACGCGGGCACCCTGAAGCTCTATAAGAACCTGGGAAACGGCGCTTTCCGCGATGTAACCGTCCAGGTGGGTCTCGACAAGGCTCTCATGCCCATGGGATCTAACTTCGGCGACATAGACAACGACGGCTATCCGGATATCTACTTAGGGACCGGCGACCCGTCTTATGCGTCCCTGGCGCCGAACGTTCTATTCCACAACAAAGAGGGGAAAGCCTTTGTGGATATCACCGCGTCTTCCGGAACCGGCGAGATACACAAGGGTCACGGCGTGGCTTTCGTGGACATCGATAACGATGGCGACGAGGATATTCTGACCGTGACCGGCGGAGCCATTCCGGGGGACAGCCACATGTTCCGTCTCTTCGAAAATCCCGGCCATGGCAACGACTGGATCAGCGTCAAACTGCAGGGCGTGAAGGCCAACCGCTCCGCCCTCGGCGCGCGTATCAAGGTAACCGTAAGGGACCAGGGGCACGAACCCCGGTCGATCTATCGCACCGTCTGCAGCGGAGGTTCGTTTGGGGCGGCGCCGCTCGAACAGCACATCGGTCTGGGAAAGTCGGCGCAGATTGTGAGTCTGGAAATCATTTGGCCGGGCGACCCCGATCACTCGCAGAAGTTCACCAACCTGGCTGTGAACCAGGCCATCGCCATCAAACAAGGCGTCGAGGAGTACACCAGGATCGTGCGCCACGCCGTCCGTCTTGGCGGCGGCCAACGAGCTGCCGGGCAATGAAGTGCGGAATCCTCATCGGCCTGGCCCTGTGGGTTGCTTCGGCGTCGGCCGCCGAACGCCATCCCGTAACGGCGATCGTCTTGAAAATCGACCGCGCGCATCGTAGCTTCGAGGCCTCCTGTCAGGCGATTCCCGGTTACATGGCGGCGATGGCGATGCCTTTTACGGTCCGCGATGAGAAGGCCCTCGACGGTCTGCAGCCGGGCACACCCGTGGATTTCACCTTGGTGGTCGAGAAGAATCGCTCCTATGCCGAGGCCATCCTCATCCACCGTTACGAGCCTGTCGAGCAGGAGCCGTTGCGGGCCCGGCGCCTGCAATTGCTCCAGGAAGCCGCCGATCCAAGTCTCCAGGCCAACGCGTTGAAGGTGGGGCAGGCGGTGCCCGATTTCGCACTGACGGACCAGACCGGCGCGCGCGTCGCCTTTTCCCAATTCGCGGGCAAAGTAGTGGGCCTCACGTTCATTTATACCAGTTGCCCTTTACCGGACTATTGCATCCGCCTTTCCAATAATCTCGGACGCCTGAACAAGCGCTTCGCCGATAGGATGGGGCGCGACTTGATTCTGCTGACCATTACTTTCGACCCGGTGCACGATGACGCGAAGGTCATGGCTCAGTACGCCGCCAGATGGAAGGCCGATGCGAAATCCTGGCACTTTCTGACGGGAACACTGCCCGAAGTCAAGGCAGTTTGCCGGCTGTTCGGATTGAGTTACTGGCAGGACGAGGGCTGGTTAACGCACTCGCTCCACACCATCGTGATCGACCGCCAGGGAAAGCTGGCGGCAAACTTCGAGGGCAACGAATTCAGCGCGGAGCAGTTAGGCGATTTCGTGGCCATGGAGATAGGCAAGACCGAGCCGCGACCGTAAGGGTAATGCCGCATACTTTTGTCGATAGGAGTCTGTCTGCAAGAATAGTGGGGCAGGCAGGATTGCCTGCCCCACAACAAATGCAGAATCCCAGTTGTGGGAAAAGTATGCGGCATTAACCGTAAGGGAGCGTTAGCCCTGGAATGCACTAAGGAGGCGCGCAAGAATAACTTCGGAGCAAACGTCGTGGCGCAGACTCTCAAGTCTGCTGCGCCGAGACTCGTCTCGGCGCTCCGAGAGCCGCACTGCCAAGAGGGTCGAGATGAGTCTCGACCCGGCAGACACGAGTGTCTGCGCCACATTGCCGCCGCGGACAATGTGAAGTTATTATTGCGTGGTTCCTAACTTACCGCACCTGCAACGTCTTCCGCAGCCAGGCGATCATCTCCGCTTTCCAATGCTGCATGCCGGGCGCCTGCCATCCCCCCATTCCATGGCCGCCCCCTTCGATGGTAATCAGTTCGCAGGCCGCACCCACCTTGTGCATCGCGTCGCACATGGCGATCGATTGGTCATACGACACCTGGTCGTCCTTAGTGCCATGAATGCACAGAAACGGGGGCATCCCCTTGTGCACGCCCTCGATGGGCGAGATGGCGCGCAGTGTCGCCAGACCGGCCTCGTCGAGTTGCTCCACTCCGAAGAAATGAATCCCGCCGCCGTTGGCCGCGTGCCGGTCGATGGTGGCCATATTGAAAGCTTCCGGGTGGTCGCGGCGCTGTAAAGCCAGCTTGCCGTAGTCCACCGGACCGTAGAAATCGACCACGGCCGCCACGCTGGTATCGGGAGTGTCGTGGGTGCCCGCGTAGTTCACCAGATATCCGCCCGCGGATTCGCCGATGATCGCAATCTTGCTGGCATTCAGGTGGTATTCGCCGCTATGCGCTTTCACCCATCGGATGGCGGCGTTCACGTCGGCCATGGCTTCCGTGAAGTGGGCCTCGGGAGCCAGGCGATAGTCGATGCTGAACCACGCGAACCCCGCGCTGGCCAGCGGCTCGAACAGCGGCGCTACGTTGGTGCCGCGGCTGCCTCCGTCGAAACCCCCGCCGTGGATCAGGATGGCTGCGGGAAACGGGCCGGCGCCGTCGGGAATGTGGAGATCGAGCAGCAGCGGCTTGGCGCCGGGATGGGCGAATTCAATGTCCTTCCGGTCTACGGCGCCGGCGGCAAGCAGGGCCACGCCGGCAAGCGGGATCAAAGCGGAGATGCGCATGGCTAGTGATTGTATCGCATATCGCTCCGAACTCCCGACGTCGTGGAACTTGTGGTAAGCCCAAAGGTGGGGCAGGCGGTGCTCGCCTTCGCTCGATCCCATTCGAGCAGCGGGCCTACGCTAATGCAGCGCGGGCGGCCAGGCGGCACCGCCCCGACCTCGGGAGTTCGGAGCGATATCAGAACTCCTGGTGGTAAGCCCAAAGGTGGGCAGGCGGTGCTCGCCTGCCCGCCCGTCCTGGACCCAGCCCACTGCCCGATTCCACGGCATCGGGAG
>PLRZ01000269.1:9500-10152 GCA_003164075.1 Bryobacterales bacterium
AACAGATGCGATTACCCAAAAACGACGTTTCGAGCCTACGATACCTGGCCGGTATCCTGATTCTGGCCGTGTACCCTGCCGTTGCGCAGGATGCCACGGGCAGGATTGTCGGCACAGTAACCGATCCCAGCGGCGGCATTGTGGCCGGCGCCACGGTGAGCGTCACGAACACCGGTACGGGAGTTGCGCGCCAGACATCCACGGATAAGCAGGGCTACTACCAAGTCCTCGAATTGCCCATCGGCCGGTACTCTGTGGCCGCCGACGCGCCGGGTTTCTCTCGCAAGCTAGTGGCCGCCAGGAATCCGCTGGAGATCAACCAGACGCTACGCATCGACGTGGCCCTCGAAGTGGGAGCGGTCACCGATGTCGTCAACGTGGAAGGCGGCGCCAGCGCGGTGGAAACGCAGAACGCCACCATCGGCGCCACGGTCAGCGGCGATGCCATCTCGGCACTGCCCTTGAACGGGCGCAACACGCTCGATCTGCTCGCCACGCAGCCCGGCGTCACCCCTAAAGACACCGACGCCACGCGGCAGGCCGGGGGATACAGCATCGGCGGGGGACGGTCCGACTCGGTTACCTACCTGCTCGATGGCGGCCTGAACAACCATCTGATCGACAACGGCATCGTGATCAACCCCAACCCCGA
>PLRZ01000269.1:10182-12183 GCA_003164075.1 Bryobacterales bacterium
ATGCCAACACCTTCTTCAATAACGAGCAGGGTGTGGCGCGCCAGGTTCTGAAACGCAATCAGTACGGCGGCACGGTGGGCGGGCCGGTGCTGGTGCCCCACGTCATCGACGGGCGCAACAAGCTGTTCTTCTTCTTCTCCTATGAAGGCCAGCGCCAGAGCGCCAACTCGCAAGCCGGCAAGATCACCACCTTCACGCCGCTGGAGGCGCAGGGCAATTTTTCGAAATCCGTAAACGGCGGGCCGGACCCCGCGGTGGCCTCTTTCCTGCTGGCCAACCCCTGGTTTCAAGGCAGCCCGACCCTCGCCTCCGATGCCATTATCGATCCCAACCGCATCAGCAAGGTGTCGCTCAATTATTTCAAAGACGGGCTGATCCCCACCTCGCCGGCCGGCTATCTATTTCCCGAGGCCGCGGCAAAAGCGGACCATTCCGAATACCTGGGCAAGCTGGATTACAACATCTCCCCGCGCGATACTTTGACCGCCACGCTGGCCGCCCAGGATACTCCCAGTACCGTTCCGTTCTCCGGTTCGTCGGGAGCCACCACCATCAATGGCTTCCCGGTTTCCGACGATGTGGCCGCCTATTTCGGCAACATAGGCTTCATCCACACCTTTACGCCGGCCATCATCAATGTGGCCCGGTTCACGGCGCAAAGAAACAATACCATGCAGAATTATCCCGTCGGCACGCTCCCCGGTCCGTCCCAACTGGGCGTTGGAGTTACTCCCGACTTAACGGATGGCCCCACGGTCATCAATCTTATCGGGAGCGGCTTGTTCGCGGGCTATAACCCATTCGGGCCCGCTAACATCGTGGATAACACCCTGACTTTTACCGACGATTTCTCGTGGACCCGTGGTAGCCATTCGCTGAAAGGCGGCTTTCTTTTCTCCTCATACCGCGACGCCATGATTTACGGCTACTATCTCAACGGCGAGTTCGACTTTTACGGTCCGGGAACCGGCATCGGTTCCGGTAACGACCGGGCCGACTTTCTAATGGGCCTGCCCGACGACTTACAGCAATATCCCAACGCTCCGACTAACATCCGGTCGCATTCGTTCGGTGGCTACGTGCAGGACGCCTGGAAAGTCAGCCGCCGTTTCACGTTGAACTACGGTCTGCGGTACGAATACAACCAGCCGAAGTACGATACCCAGGGCCGCTCCTTCACTTTCGTGCCGGGCGTCCAATCCACGGTGTTTCCGGGCGCCCCGCTGGGACTGCTCTTCCCCGGCGATAAGGACGCTCCGCGCGGTTCCAACTGGCCCGACCGCACCAACTTCGCCCCGCGATTAGGGTTCGCCTGGGACGTGTTCGGCAATGCCAAAACCAGCGTGCGCGGCGGGTTCGGCGTGTTCTANNAGCGCGCCCGCGAATGGCTTCGTTTCCGATCCCGGCATCATGACCGATCCGTACGGCGCCGCCGGCGTCCCCAACCCGTTCCCGTCGAAGCCGGTCAACCACAACGTGAACTTCGCCGACGCCGGAGATCTGCCCATCGGCGGCGGCAATCCCTTCTTCGTGGATCCCAATCTCAAGACGCCCCGTATTTATCAGTTCAACCTGTCCCTCCAGCAGCAGTTGGCCAACAATATGACACTGGAGGCCGGCTATGTCGGCTATACCGCCAACGGGCTCACCGGCTTGACCGACATTAACCCATTCAAGCCGGGCACCGACACCCGCATTCTGGACCTGACACCCGGATACGAGGGCGATTACAACTTCATGCAGTCGTTTATGAACATTGGCCGGGCCGATTACAACGCCTTACAAACCAACTTGACTAAGCGTCTGTCGGATTCCAGGTTCGGCAATACCTTCTTCACGGTAGCCTACACCTGGTCGCACGCACTCGATAACGAATCCGGCTACCGGCAGCGTAACCCGTTCGTGCCTTACTTCCACCGCAATCAGTTTCACTCTTCCGGAGACTCCGATATCCGTAACTTCCTTTCCGTGTCGGGCGGTTGGGAGTTACCCTTCCGGAAG
>PLRZ01000269.1:12212-16148 GCA_003164075.1 Bryobacterales bacterium
GCCAGCGTCTACCGCACCGTGAACAGCAACAGCGCGGGCGCGCAAAGCGGCAACTATTGGTTCAATCCGAACAGCTTTTCCAATGCGCGCGAAGTGGCGCTCAATCAGGAAGCTACCTCGGTGAATCCGGCCACGCTGTTGAACCAGTTCACTTACGGGACGCTCGGCCGCAACGTTCTGCGCGGTCCCGGTGCGTTCAACGTCAACCTCTCGCTGTCCAAGATCTTCCGGCCCGGTGACAAGGCCGACGTGGAACTGCGCGCCGACGCGTTCAATCTGTTCAACAACGCGCAATTCAGCAATCCGGACACGAATATCGGCGACCCCAATTTCGGTCAGATTTCCAACACCGCCGACCCGCGCATCATTCAACTGGCGCTGCACCTGAAATTCTGAGGGCTGTGGGCGGAAATAACCTACTCAATCGCCACCTGTTAGCACTTTATTCCTTAACAGCTCCTAAGGGTGCCGGCGGTGCCGCCTGCCGACCGCATCACTGCGCTCCGCCCGCTCCGCCCGTCGCCGCCGGCGGCTTCGGCCCGTTGTGGTTCGGAAATGCCGGCCGCTTGGGCGCCGGCGCCGGGTGGTCTTTCATCTGCTGCAGGGCCACCGCCACCGCGCGTTCCAGTTGCGGGTCGTGGCCGTCGTGCATAAGCTTGGGATCCAGTTCCACCACCACATCGGGGGCTTGTCCTTTGTTCTCGACGTCCCACTGGCCCTCGGGATTGAAGAACCCGAAGCTCGGCGCGGTCACGTTGCCGCCGTCCATCAGCGGTGGATAGGAACCCACGCCCACCAGCCCGCCCCAGGTGCGCTTGCCCACCAGCGTGCCCACTTTGTTGTAGTGGAACATCCACGGCATGCAGTCGCCGCCCGACCCGGCGAATTCGTTGATGATCATCACCTTCGGCCCGAAAATCGAGGCCGCCGGCGAACGGTAGATGGCCCCGTAGCGCGGGCTCCAGAAGCCCTCCAGCGGACGGCTCATCACGTCGATCACGTAATCCGCCACTTGCCCGCCGCTGTTGAAACGCTCGTCGAGAATCACGCCTTCCTTGTCCGACTGCGCGAAGTAATACCGCGTGAAACTGGTCAATCCGCCCTGCCCGGTGTCCGGCATGTAGACGTAGGCCAGCTTCCCGCCGCTCAGTTCGTCCACCTTACGGCGATTGCCTTCGATCCATGCCTGCGTGCGCAACTGCGTCTCACTCGCCGTGGGCACCACCACGATCTCGCGGGCATTGGCGCCGGAGGCATCCGCGGCGATCTTCAGGGTGACCCGCTTGCCGGCGGTATTCTCCAGCAGGCGCGACACGTCGTCGGTGGCCGTGAGTTCTTCTCCGTTCACTGCCAGCAGGTAGTCGCCGGCATTGACGTTGAGGCCCGGGACCGCCAGCGGCGCTTGCAGCGTGGGGTTCCAACTCTCCCCGTCGTAGATGCGTTTGATGCGGTAGCGGCCGTTGGCGATCTCATAGTCCGCGCCCAGCAGTCCGCCGGGCACCGCTCGCGCGCCCGGTATGTTGCCGCCGCCGCCGCGCAGATGGCCCACCGTCATGTTGCTGATCATGTCGTGGATGATGTAGTTCAGATCGGTGCGCGAGCCCAACGAATCCAGATACTTTTCGTACTCCTTCTCGGCGTCGGCCACATTCACGCCGTGCAGGTTGGGATCGTAGAAGTAGCTCCGCTCAATGCGCCACACCTCGTGGTACATCTGCTTCCATTCGGCGATGGGGTCTACGTGGACTTCCACGTCGCTCAGCCGCAGCGCGCCTTCCCCGGCCTTCACCGGAGCGGTGGCCGGCACGATGACGAACTGCGGACCGGCCGCCGCGTCCCCGCCCCGTCCACCGCCGCGGCCGCCGGCGCCGCCGCCCATGCGCAGCAGCATCTTTT
The DNA here is from genome assembly GCA_003164075.1 of Bryobacterales bacterium. Next base: position 14,109 of record PLRZ01000269.1, read on the forward strand.
CGCCGTTAGCCGAAAGGTCGAAGGACACCACGTTGTCGGCGAGTTTCTCCAGCTTGCGCGCCTTCAGGTCGTACCGCGACAACGTCGACCCACCGCCGCCGCCCCCACGCCCGGTGCTTTCCACAACATAGAAGAAGCCCGCGCGCCCGGCCGTCAGGGAACTGTACGGCCGCGCCGGCAAGTTGAGTGCGACAATGCGGCGCTCGATGCGGTCGAAATCGATGCGCACCGGTTTGGGCGGGGTATTGGCCGCCGCCGCCCCACCCGCGCGTCCGCCGCGTCCTCCACGTCCGCCCTCGTTGCCGGCGTCGGCCGCCGGAGCGTCGCTGCCTTTCTCTTCGTCGCTCTCCACATCCAGCGGGGAGGCCACGTTGTTGGCCAGCACCATCAGGTAGATGTTGCGGGTCACGTCGTGCTCGTCGCTGGTCATGTCCAGCCCGCTCTGCGTGGGGCCGTAATTAGTGCTGGCGCTGAAATAGAGATACTGCCCGTCGCGGTCGAAGGCCGGATTCCGGGCGTCGCTCATGCCGTCGGTCACCTGCTTCGTCTGACCGTTCTCGAGCGAATAGATCGCAATCGCGCGCAGCCGGTTGGGCAGCGATTTGGCGTAGGCGATCCACTTGGAGTCGCCGGACCAGGTGAAGTCCATGCCGCCTTCGCTGATGTAGTCGGTGTCCGCCTTGGTCAGCTTGCCCGCCGCCACGTCCACGTCCCACAGGTGCAGTTGGTTATCGTCGAACGCGAGGTGCTTGCTATCGGGCGACCACTGCGGGTTCGAATAGTAAGCCGAATGGCCGGCCAGTTCGATCTTGCGCGTCTCGCCCTCGCCCGTCTGCGACTTGATGTGCAGCGCGTACTCGCCCGATTCATCGGAAAAATAGGCGATCGATTTGCCGTCCGGCGACCATGCCGGCGAGCGCTCCATGACGCCGGGCGTACCGGTCAGATCGCGGACATCGCCCTTGTCCGCCGGCACGGTGAGAATATCGCCGTGCGCTTCAAACACCGCCCGCACGCCGGTGGAAGAGATGCGGGCGTCGCGGATCTCCCGCGCCACATTCTGGAAATGCGGCCGCACTTCGGTGAGATCGGCCGCCATTTCGATGGGCACCTGGTGCTCCTTCTGCGCCGCCAGGTCGTAAATATGGATCTGCCCGAACTGCTCGTAGACAATGCCGCCCGGGCCGGCGGTGGCATACTCGATGTCCTTCCACGAATTCTTGATCAGCTCGTCGATCTTCTTGCTGGCGGGGTCATAGCGGTAGAGCGTGACCGGACCGTTGCGGTCGGAGAGAAAGTAGACCTTGTCGCCGATCCACATAGGGGCGAAATCGTTGGAGTCGGTGCGCGGGATGGGCTCGGTCTTCAGGTCGGTGAAATTGACGATCCAGATGTAGCTGGCGCGGCCGCCGCGATAGCGTCTCCAGGAGACGAAGTTATTGGTATCGGTAGCGAACTGGCCGCCGTCGAGCGGCTGGTACGCCATGCGCTTCATGTCCGGAGAATACGACCCCGTATAGGCCATGGGCAGTGGCAACGCCGCCGGCAGTCCACCGTCCGGCGGCACGGTGAAGAGCTGGGTGTAGCGCGAATAGGCCTCGCGGTTGGAGCGGAACAGGATCTGCTTGCCGTCCGGGCTCCAGCCCACCACGCGGTCGGCCTCGGGATGGAAGGTGATGCGTTTGGGAACGCCGCCGCCGGCCGGGACGGTGAACACGTCCGTATTGCCGTCGTACTCGCCGGAGAAGGCCAGCGTGGCGCCATCGGGCGAATACGCCGCGAAGCTCTCCGTGCCGGCGCCCGCGGTGAGCCGCGTCGCCATGCCGCCGTTGCGGCTGACGGTCCATAAATCGCCGGCATAGGAGAACACAATCTCCGTCTTATTCATAGCGGGCTTTTGCAGCAGGTGTACAGTTCCCGCCGCGAAGGATGGTCCCGTCGCCGTGGCGACCCAAAGAGCAAACCAGATCCGATATTTCATGGTCAACCTCTGGCTGACCAGTTTATCAGTCCGGGCAGGAATTCCGAAACGCGTTGGCC
>PLRZ01000546.1 GCA_003164075.1 Bryobacterales bacterium
TGCTCCTCGATCGCCGCGAAGATCGACAGACCCGGAGCGGTTGCGTCTCCCGCGGCGGCCGGCTTCGCCTGCAGGTCTTCCGGGGCAAATTCCAATGTGAAATCGAATTTTCCTTCGACTGCCGTTGAAATCCGACACCGGAACATGCAGTACCTCCGCCAGCTTCCGCGACAGGCACGCCATATCGCACCCCTCGGCTTCGATGCTTCTCCGGGTCGAATTGGATCGCGACGGCGTATCGGGTAGCGAGCGCTTGGCGCTGAGCCCTCTCTTGCTCCCCACCAGGGCATAGCCGGAAAGCGGTCTCGTCTCCCGGTGAAACACCAGCTTGAAGCGCTCGGCCAATAACGTCCGGAGCATGGGCATCATATCGTGGTCGCCTGCCGGACCGGCCGCCTTGGCGTCGATGTCGTAGCGGTCCTCATCGACCCATTTCGGACCGCCGAAGACTTGCGATTCGGGCACGTCATAAGCGGACCGTATACAGCGCTTCAGCGTGACGTTGCGCCCGGTGACTCGCCCCTTCCCGGTAGCGACTCCGGAGCTGCTGCCCGGTTCGGCGGCAGTAGGTTTGACGGAGGCCACTTCGAACGCCGGCGCGGTCTGAGCGAGAATCGGGACAATCCGCAGAATCGTCAGGGCTGCCAGCAATTTCACGATCCACCTCCAGTTTCGAGGTTAGACGCTCGAAAGCCGGAATGGACCCGCGGTCCGGGCTCCTGCGCCGCCAGAATCGACGCTTCGGCCGCGAGCATCCGGTTCCAGCGGGCGTCCAGTTCCTCCTGCGCGGTGAACTTGCGGGCCAGATGCAGAAAGATCCGGTAATGTCCCAATTCCGACAGGAACAGCGACCGGTAGAATGCCGCCAGTTCGCCGTCGGTGGAAACGGCGGCGAGAACCGAGAACCGCTCGCACGACCGGATTTCGATCAGGGCCGCCACCAGCAGCCGGTCCAGAAGCTCGCCTGGCTCCCCCTTGCGGACCAACTGGCGAAGCGCGTTGGCATACGGGTTCTTGTGAAAGCGGTCCATCCGGCCGCCGCGGCTCAACAGAATGCGCATGACCTGCGCCAGGTGAGCCACTTCGTCGCGGGCCACCCCGGTCATGGCTTCCACCCAGCCATCCAGCCAATCGTTGGGCCAGCGCGTCAGCAATTCCAAGGCGTTGGTGGCGGCTTTCTTTTCCAGAAAAGCGTGATCGATCAGTAGACTGAGGGGTTCAGCCAGTACCGCGCGGCCCCACTCGAGGGGAGTCCGCGAGTGGAGCGGCAGCGCTTCGATCTCGGGAAAATCGGCCGGATACACAAAGTTCCAAATTAATTTTACAGTGTGTGGGCTTTCTTACACAGTTTTGACTAGCCCATTATAGCTAGCCGCGTGGGGCTCGCCGACTTGTTAGAATAGCAGGGAAAGTAGTTACTGGGGATTCTCGAGCGGGTGCGGTTTGCATCGTCTTTACAGCGCGACACCGGGTCGAACGGGTGGATTGGCGGGTTCTCCAATTGATAAAGGGAGATAAGGAGCGGTCCATTTCTTTATGAAGATTTGCGTGTTGGGTGGAGACGGCTACTGCGGTTGGGCAACGGCACTGTATCTCTCGCAGAGAGGGCATCAGGTTGCCATTGCCGATAATTTTGCCCGGCGCCAGTGGGACCACGAGTTGGGCGTCCAGACCCTGACGCCTATCCGGTCCATGCCCGAGCGACTGCGAACCTGGAGGCGGGTCTCCGGGGAGAATGTCGAGTTCCTGTCGGGCGATATCACCGACTACGAGTTCATCTCGCAGGTGGTGAAAAAGTTTGCGCCGGACGCGGTGGTGCACTTTGCCGAGCAGCGCGCCGCGCCCTATTCGATGATCGACCGCAAACACGCGGTTTTCACACAGGTCAACAACGTAGTGGGAACCCTGAATCTGCTGTTCGCACTGCGCGAATTCCGGCCCGACTGCCACTTGGTGAAACTCGGGACGATGGGTGAATACGGCACTCCCAATATCGACATCGAAGAGGGCTATCTCACCGTCGAGCATAACGGCCGTAAGGACGTATTGCCGTTTCCGAAGCAGCCCGGCTCTTTCTACCACCTCTCCAAGGTGCACGACAGCCACAACATCATGTTCGCCTGCAAGATTTGGGGCTTGCGCGCCACCGACCTCAACCAGGGAGTGGTGTATGGAACCGTCACCGACGAAACTGCGTTGGATGAAACCCTCATCAACCGCTTCGATTACGACGAGATTTTCGGCACGGTGCTCAACCGCTTCTGTGCGCAGGCCGCCGTGGACCATCCATTGACGGTGTACGGGAAGGGCGGCCAAACGCGCGGCTATCTGGACATCCGGGACACGGTGCGGTGCGTGGAGTTGGCTTGTTTGAATCCGGCCCGGCCGGGAGAATGCCGCGTGTTTAATCAGTTCACGGAGCAGTTTTCCGTGCTGGAGCTGGCCCGCATGGTGCAGGTGGCGGGGCGGAACCTGGGCCTGACCGTCGAAATCGATCACCTGCCGGACCCGCGCGTGGAGGCTGAAGAGCACTATTACAACGCGCGCCATTCCAGGCTGGTGGAACTCGGGCTGAAGCCGCACTTGCTTTCCGAGTCGCTGCTGGATTCTTTGCTGAATATCGCCATACGGTATCAGGGCCACATTGACCGGTCGCTTTTCATGCCCCAGGTAAACTGGCGCAACGCCAACAACGAGCGGCGTCCGAAGGTGGTGGCGCAGACCGCGGGGAGCGTCCCGTTTGACGGGCCGTTTGAATCCAGCGCGGTTTCCGCCAGCGGCAACGGCCATTGCGACAAGGGCGACTAAGAAGCGGTTAAGAAATAAACTTGCCTAACGCTCCCTTACGGTTAATGCNNATGCAGAATCCCAGTTGTGGGAAAACTATGCGGCATTACCCTTACGGTCGCGGCTGTGAACGCGCATCAGTAAGGGAGCGCTTGATTCGTCAGCACCATCTTGCCGCCGCTCTGCTTCACCGGAAAGAGCGCGCTCTTGCCCACCAGCTTTTCAAATCGCGGCTCCTCTTCGTTCGTGGCCACCAGGTAATACCGCTCCGGCCCGAGCCACCGGTCCCGCCACTGCGCATCGTTCAAAAAGACGTCCGGAGCGCCCGGCGCGTACGACCCGTATACCAGGTTATTGAACCGCCCATTGAGCAGCCATGCCGTCCGGTTGGTATAAAAGAAGACGGAGGAAAACGTGTAGTAGTGATGGTCCACCACCAGGTTCCCCCGCGGCGACCGCTCCAGCGCCTCCACTAACGGGCGTGACGCCAGATAGGGATCGAACACCACCATCGCCAGCCGGGCGGCATGGAAAAACAGCACCATCATTACGGCGGCAGCCAGGAAGGCGCGCTGCCCCACAGCCCGCAGGCTGCCCAGGGCGCCGATGAGGAACGCCGCGGCCGCCATGGCCAGCGGGAGCCGCAAGTACGCGAACGACTCCAGTGTCAAATCCTCCATGTGGCCCAACGAGAGCGTATAGGCGCTGGGATGCCGCGAGAGAGCCTGCGAGATATCGCCGGGAGCGGGGACGTTGCGCACCGCCACCAGTATCAGAATGCAGGCCACCGCGGCACACCCCGTCACCACCGCCAGCACGCGAGTGCCGCGCCGCACCCAGCCGCCGCCCGCGGCCATGGCGGAGCCGAGCAGCAGAGCCAGTGCGGGGTAGCAGGGCATCGAATAATACTCCTGCGTGGTGGAAAAGGTGAAGAAAACCAGCAGGAAACCGGTCCAGCAAAGGGCCAGCAAACGCGTACGGCCAGCGCGGTCCAGCGGTTTGAACGACAGCCGCGCCACCGCCGGAAAGTAGACGCTCCAGGGAAACAGCCAGAGCAGATGAAAGAGCCAGAAGTACACTCGCGGGACCGTGTCGTAGTCGCGCGGAGAGCGCAGATTCAGGAACCGCAGCACCTGCTCGTTGATGAAATAGAACCAGAGGAATCCATGGTATTCGCCGGGCACGCTGCGCATCGTGAAGTCGAAATAGGGCGGATTGCGCAAAGTCGCCAGCACGTGCCAGGGCGCGGCGATCAGCAGCATGATGGCGAGGCCGCTCCAGGGGCGCAGCCGCTTCCACACCCGGCCCGAAAACAGTTGCCGCGTGAGCACCAGATAGACAGCCGCCGCGGCGCCGGGGAACAGCAGCGCGACCGCGCTCTTGAGCAGCAGGCCAACCCCGAGACTGGCGGCCAATAAAAATGCCCACAGGCGCGGATGCGTCTCCTGCTCGTCCAGCACGCGCAGGAAGGCCCACATGGAGAGCGCGATGGTAGCCGTCAGCATGACGTCGGGAATCAGAATCCGCGTAAACAGGAACAGCCCGATGCATGTGGAGATCGCCAGGCCCGCGTAGAAACCGGCGCGCCGTCCGAACGCCCACGTGCCGAAGGCCGCCGTCAGCCACGCTAGGGCCACGCACGATAGCGCCACGGGAATGCGGGCAGCCCAGTCGAAGGCGCCGAAAATCTTATACGAGATGGCGATCAGCCAATAAATCAGCGGCGATTTTTCGAGATAGACGACGCCATCGATGCGCGCCGTGACCCAATCGCCCGAGGTCAGCATGTTGCGCGCGATCTGCGCCTGCACGGCATCGACATCGTCCATGAGCGAAGGCGGGGAAAGAATGCAGCCCAGATAAATCGCCGCGGCGACCAGGGCGACGCCTAGGTAGAGGTAAAGCTGTTTGCGGCCATTGGCCCGGCGGCCGGAATTTGTGTCGTCTGAATTCTCCATCGCTTCATCCACAGTAGCAGCAGCATCAGCCCCCAAAGATGATATCCGATATTGGCGCGCCGGTTCATATGTTGGCCGACCAGGTTCTCCAGGGCATCCCGCCGGAACAGTCCGCTCTGGCCGCCCTCCGCCGAAATGGTGTCCAGCAGCAGCGTGCGCAAGGGGCCGCGCAGCCATTCGTGGGCCGGAAAATCGAATCCCATNNTGGCCAGGATGTCGTCGGGAAGATAATACTGCTGGTCGAACCGCAGGTAGGTCTCCACGCCGTCGCCTTCAGGCGAAAGATCGCGCAGAATGCCGGCCATCGCTCCGGGCAGCGGAGCGGCCACCAGCCCGGCCTTTTCCGCCTCGGAGAATGTGCCGTTCCAATAGACGTGCGCCTGGCCGGCGGGCATCAGGCAGCCTTCCACGAAACGTTTCAGCATGTACTCGAAGCTGATCTTATCGTCGGAAACCGGCCACCGCCCCAGCGCCCCGCGAGCCGCGCGAAGCAGCCATCCCGGCAACCGGCGCGCACGCCGCGCAAGCTGGTCGGCGCGATAGGTCAGGTATCCTCCGAACAACTCGTCGGCCCCTTCACCGCTCAGCGCCACCGTCACATTGCGGCGCGTGAGCCGCGAAAGGAACCAGACGGGCAGTGCGCCGCCATCCGCGTTGGGCTCGTCGAAATA
>PLRZ01000287.1:0-5359 GCA_003164075.1 Bryobacterales bacterium
GGCGGAACAGTGGCTCCGCAGGCGCGCGAGGTTCCGCTCCAGGTCGCTTTCCAGCCGCAGACCCAACTGCGCGGCGAGGTCGCCGGCCAGCGCCGCCAGACTGCGGCCGCCGCATTCCAGGCGAATCACCTCGTCGAAATCTTCGCGGAAGACGCGCGCGAACTCCAGCGCGAGGGACGCGCGGTCGACTGTCGCGGCGCCCGGCTGGTCGGCGATGGCCACGCCCAGCTCTTCCACCTTTTGGGCGAGATCCGGATAATGAACCGCGGGGTCGACGTACTGCCCGGCGCGGACCCAGCGCTTCAAGCGGCGCAGCACCGGTAGCGGCAATCCAGCCACGTCGAATTGCGGCGCCAGTACGCGGGGCGGCGCGCAATCGTCGCATTTCAGGAATCCGATGCGCACGTTCTCTTCGAGCGGCTCGGTTTGCAGCGCCGCTTCCCACTTATAGCGGGGCCACGGCGAGGGCAGCGAGTTGCGCGAGAACAGCACCAGAATCAGATCGGCCATGCGCGCTTCCCGGGCCTTCCCGACCAGGTCCTCGCCGGTCCGCATCTCGCCCTCCGCCAACAGTACGCGAACACCGGCGCCGGCTTCCAGGTACCGGGCGATGGAGGCCGCTATTTCGCGATCGGCGGCAGCGTAGCAAGGGAACAGCGTGCGCGTCAGAGCTTGCATGCCAGCGCCAGGCCATCGCCGATAGTGGCCAGGGTCAGGGCGATGCGATCGTCGGCGAACAGCTTGCGGTTGAAGGCGCGCATGGCCTCGTTGTCCGCGCTGGTGTCGGTGTAGTCGATAATTCGGCCGGTGCGCAGGACGTTGTCGGCGGCGATCAATCCGCCGGGACGAAGCAGCGCCAGCGCGCGCTCATAGTAGTTTATGTAATTTACCTTGTCGGCGTCGATAAACGCGAAATCGAAGCTGCCGGAATGGCCGTCGGCGATCAGGCCGTCAAGCGTTTCGAGCGCCGGCGCCAGGCGCAGATCGATCTTGTCTTCCACGCCGGCCTCGCGCCAGGTATTGCGCGCGATCGCGGCGTACTCCTCGTTGCGGTCGCAGGCCACCAGTTTGCCGCCGGGCGGCATGGCCAGCGCAATCCACGAAGAGCTGTAGCCCATGAACACGCCCACTTCGAGCACATGGCGCGCGCCGATGAGTGTGGTCAGGAAGTGCAGGAACTGACCCTGTTCGGGAGAGATCTGCAAGGACGCCATGGGGTGATCTTCGGTAGCCTCGCGCAGGCGCTTAAGCGACTCGGGCTCGCGAAGGGTGACCTCGCGGATATAGGCCGCCATGGTATCGGTGATGGGGGTGTAATGTCGCGACATGCGGGAGATTTCATTTTACCGCTTAAGCTGGCCGGCGATGCTTAAACGGTTTCGGGAGGCACGTCTCTGAACGACCGCTCCCTCGCGNNTCCCGAAACTGTTTAAGCACCCGAGGAAATGAGCTGAGCCTGAAGGAGGCTCAGTTGTGAACGGGCGCCGTGTGCAGCGCATCCACCACGGCTGCTTCGATGGCGGTCCGCACCTTCTCGGGCGCCATATCTCCATCCACGGTGTGGACTGCCGACTTGCCGTACCACTGCAGAATGGGGCCGGTCAGTTCCTTGTAGGCGACCAGACGGCGGCGGATTACGGCTTCGGAATCGTCATCGCGGATGAGCAGGGGCGCGTGGCATTCATCGCATTGGCCGGATACGAGCGGCGGCTGCGACAGCAGATTGTAAATGCTCCGGCATTCGGGACATTGGCGGCGGGCGGTCAAACGCGCGACTAGGGCATCGTCGGCGACATCCAGATGCACCACGATCGGATCGGGCAGCTTTCTTTGAGTGAGAAGGCCGCCAAAGACGCGCGCCTGCGGCACCGTCCGCGGGTATCCGTCGAGCAGGAAACCGTGGGCGCAATCCGGCTTGGAGATGCGGCTGGCAACGATATCGTTCACCAGTTCGTCGCTCACCAGGCCACCTTTGGCCATAATGGCGGAGACTGTCTTGCCCAGTTCCGTGCCGGCTTTCGATTCCGCGCGGAACATCTCACCTGTAGAAATAGCCGGTATGTGGAAACGTCCCGCAAGGAAGACAGCTTGCGTACCTTTGCCACAGCCGGGGGGTCCGAAGAGCAGGAGTATCACGACAATTTAAGTCTAACTGGTATGAAGATCCGAATCAATCATAATAAATCCGGTCCTATTTGCGGGTAGGTGGCTGGATCACGCCGCCCGGTTGGAGCACCAGGCTGCGGTCGCGCCATTGGACGCGGTTGCCGAATGCCCCGGCGGCCCAGACGGCGAACCCGAAAAGGTCGCGCAGGGGGATCAGATAAAACCGCTTCAGCACTCCGCGATCCTTCAGAATGGTCGAGCCCACCAGCACCCCGGCGACCATACGGATGGCCAGCGCGATGGCGCCGGCCCACCACTGATGCGCGGCGAAGGCGACCAGCGCCCATAGAGTGGCGTGCGTCACCACGTAGCCGTAATAGCCGGCGGGGCGCGAGACGCGGATGGTCCGCGACCAGCGCAACTGGTGGCGCCAGGTGTGCGCCCAGGAGCCAGCCCCGAGGTCCGTCTCGACGATAACGGACGCGAATTCAATACGATAGCCCAAATTCCTAATGTGGAACCCGAGCTGGTAATCGTCGGCCACGTATTTGGCGATGGCTTGGAAGCCGCCGATGCGGCGCAACGAGTCGGCGCGAAAGACCATGGTGGAGCCGAGGGCGAATTCGGCCTGCCCCAGCAAGCGGGCCACCAGCACACTGGGAGCGAACTCGGTGGCGATACCCAGCGCTTCGAAGTGCGAGGCCCAGGACTCGGAATGCGCCCGGTAGAGGCAGGTCACGAGGCCGATTTGGGCGTCTTGGAGCGGGGCAACGACGGTCTGTAAGTAGCCTGGGGAGACTATGATATCGCTATCGTTTACAAGTAACAGTTCATGGCGGGCGCGGCGCGCCAGTTGGGCCATCACTCCGACCTTGGCGTTGGGCGCGTCGGTCTCCACCATGACGATGGAGATGGGGCGCGCGGGAAACTCGCGCTGCAGACGCTGGATATCGGCGATAGCGGGATCGTGGGGATTGGTGAGGCCGAAGAGGAGTTCAAACTCGGGATAGTCCTGGGTGGCGTGCGACAGGATGGCCTCATAGAAGCGCGGGTCGCGGCCGTGCACGGGCTTCAGAATGGAGAGCGGCGGGGTCCAGTTCGGGGCGGGCGGCCGGGCGGTGGAGCGGCGCCAGAGGGCGGCCGAGACGATAGCGAGGAGGTAATAGGTGGCGGCGGCGAGTGCGGGGATGGCTAGCCAGATCACAGGGAAACCAGTGCCACGCCACAGATTACCAGAGAGGCGCCGGCCCATCGAAGCCAGTTCACGTGTTCCTTGAGGAAATACTTCGCAAGTACAGTCTCCAGCACGTAGGTAATGGCCGTGGCGGGGACGGCAAAACTGAGGTCCGCGATGGTCAGGAGGCCCAGGTAGGCGAAGAACGAGACGGCCATGGCGACTACCGACCCGATGACGAAACGATTGCGCGAGAGCAGGGCGATGGCGCGGCGGATGGCGCCGGGGCGGAAGTCGCGGATCTCACCGTGGCGGCGCATGCCGGCGGCTTGCATGACTTCGCCCACGGTGGTGGCTGCTACGATGATGGCGATGAAGATCCACTTCATGGGGCGGGCTCCGTTCCACGACGGTATGAGCTCCGCTCGAGTCGAGCCAAAGACATTAATGGCCACGGATGAACACGGATGAACACAGATAAGAAAAGACTCTGTTTTGGAAATGACCTTGTTTTATCCGTGTTCATCCGTGTTCATCCGTGGCCAAATTTGTCTTGGCCTTCATTTGCCGGGCTCCGGGGCTTGGGTGCGGGGGGCGGTGCCTAGGCTGACTAGGGCGACTCCGGCCACGATCAGCGCGATTCCGGCCCAACGTTTCACGGGGATTTGCTCCTCCAGGAAGATGCGGCCCATCAGCGCTACCAGCACGTAGCCAATGGCCGTTACCGGCAGCACGTAGCTCAGGTCCGCCCAGCTTAGCAGCGTCATGCGTGACATCATCCAAAGGATGAGCAATATTACGCCAAGTGCTACCCATGGTTGGAATAACACGGTGATGTACGACCATGGCGTGGGCAGCTCCGAGGGCATGCCCTTCTTCAGGAAGAAATTCCCGAGGACGTTGCTCAGGACGACGACGGTGGCGCAGATCCAGGTCTTGATGCGCAACCGCACGGCTTCGGTGGTCATGGGGGCGCGGCGCGTCAATCGCCGGAATTGACCGTGACGGGCGCCGATTTGGCCGCCTTACTGTCGGCTACAAACTTCTTTCGTTTGGTCCGCAGGGCCATATATTCGCGGGCTTCCTTGGTGAGCCGCCGACGCTCGTCGCCATTGAAAATGGCCTTGCGCACGATGCGCCAGATCACCCGGGGACGGAAGAAGTACTCGCCGTAGAAGCGCTCCACCCACTCCACCAGTTCGCCGCGGTCGAGGCCCGGATAAATGATGTTGGGGAGCTGATGACCGGTTTCGTCGGTCATGGAATCGATGGTGATGAGGTTGTTCTTCTTGACGTAATCGTAGAATTCAGTGCCGGGGTAGGGGTGGGCGATGGACACCTGGATGGTCTCGTTATCGAGTTTCTTGGCGAAATCGATGGTTTTGCGGATACTCTCGCGGGTTTCGCCGGGCAGACCGATGATGAAATCGCCGTGCACCAGGAGGCCGAGTTTTTTGCAGTTGGCGGTGAAGCGCTCGGCCATTTCCACGGTGGCGCCCTTCTTAATGTTCTTCAGGATCTGCTGGTCGCCCGATTCGTAGCCGACGATGAGCAGGCGGCAGCCGGCTTCCTTCATGGCTTTGAGGGTGTCGTAATCGGTGGTGACGCGGGAGGTGCAGGACCAGGTGAAGTTCAATGGTTTGAGCTTCTTGCAGAGCTCGATGGTGCGTTCCTTGCGGTAGTTGAAGGTGTCGTCGTCGAAGAAGACTTCCTTCATCTGCGGGAACTGCTCGAGGGCGTAGCGAACTTCGTTGGCCACATCGTCGGAAGATCGCAGGCGCCAGCGATGGCCGGAGTGGGTCTGGGGCCACAGGCAGAAGGTACACAGCGCCGGGCAGCCGCGCGAGGTGTACATCGACACGAAGGGATTCAGCAGGAAAGGAACGTTATAGCGGGTGATATCGAGATCGCGCTTGTAGGTCTTGGTGACCCAGGGAAGCGCGTCGAGATTTTCGATGGCGGGGCCTTCGGGGTTGTTGATGACGCGGCCGTTCTTACGGAAACTGACGCCGGGCAGCTCTTCGAGCGGCTTACCCTTGGCATAGTCGGCGATCTGGTAATCGAACTCGCGGCGGACGA
>PLRZ01000287.1:5384-6015 GCA_003164075.1 Bryobacterales bacterium
ACTGCTTGGCCATCTCGATGGTCTGTTCGATGGAGATTTTGTGGGGCGGGGCGTCGACGACCTTGCTATCGGGCAGCATGCCGGCGGGATAGCAGAGCCACACGGGATACCAGTAAGATTCGATTTCGCGGGAAGCCGGCCAGCGCGAACTGGCGCCGCCATCGAAACCTTCAAAAGACGGCGGATTCAGAAATAACGTTCTCATGTAATCTCCAGTGGCTCTATTGGATGCCGGGGGCGGCGCTCAAGGCGCTATCGATGGCAAAATTGCTGAAGTCGATGGTCATTTCCGCCCGGCCGACTCCCAGGCGGGTATCGACGACACTCTGTTCCTGCCGGGGGACTGAAATCCCGTTGCGAATGTCGTACTTGCGGACGAAGGCGATCTTCTTCAAAAGGACGGAAGGGGACTTGACCAGGTAACCGGATTCCTGCACGCGCAGGAAAGTCGCGGCATCGATCCACAATTGGCCCTGGAACAGACCCTGGCGTTTGTGTTTGGGCGAGATGTCGAACAAATGGGTGGGGCGGCCTTCGAGTTGGGTTTGGCCCTTGTACTTGAAGTTGTAATTTTCGGGCGTCAAGGCAAGCGAGATGGAGGGATCCTCGTGGGCCTCCGCCTCGGCGGAAA
>PLRZ01000154.1:0-771 GCA_003164075.1 Bryobacterales bacterium
AATCTCGGAAAGCGCGGTAAGTCTTTAGAACGGAAAGGTTTAAATGGAGCCACCCGCCAGGATCGAACTGTCGACCTGCTGATTACGAATCAGCCGCTCTACCAACTGAGCTAGGGTGGCTTGCCTTTGTTTACAATAATTTACGAGCAATGGCCGAAATAGGATTTGGGCTTTGTGCTGGAACGGTCCATTGCTCCTTCATCTTATCATCCGCGCTGGACTCTGCGCATCTGGAGTAGGCGAAACGTCAGGAAATTTGGGGGGCGGCGGTGATTGCAGCCCGGATGGGACGGCAGTGCATCCATTCAATGGCACAAAAATATCACCAAGCCGGCAGTCGAGCACTACGCGGGTGCGTACCCGATCCGGGGAAAGTCCGTCATCGGTGGACGCGCGCCAGGAACACGCCTAACTAGGCAACTTTATTTCTTAACAACTCCTAAGCGCAGACAAAAGTGTCTGCGCCACACCCCGGGACGCAGCTTCAACAGGTGGACCAGCCCACTTTTCCGGGCCGCCTAAGAGCGTAGCGCGTGTCTGCTAATATCGCCACAGCCAGCGCGCTTTCACCACCACTTTGCCGCAGTTCGGCAGGAACGCGTCCTCCAGCGGGGGACTGTATGGCACCGGAGTGTCCGGCGCCGTGACCCGCACGATGGGGCCGTCGAGATGCTCCCACACGCTCTCCGTAATAGTCGCGGCCAACTCGCCGGCCAGGCCGCCGGTGCGCGTGTCTTCGTGCAGCAGCAGCACCTTACCGGTCTTCTTCAC
>PLRZ01000154.1:819-8964 GCA_003164075.1 Bryobacterales bacterium
TCGAAGAAAATCACCGGGTCGTTGTCGCGGATGGCCGATTTGATCAGCCCCTTGGCGTCGTACGCGGTGGCCGGCGCCACCACTTTCAGGCCGGGGGTGCGCACGAACCACATTTCGGGATTCTGGGAGTGAAACGGGCCGCCGTGGATGCCGCCGCCCGAGGGCGCTCGCACCACCATCGGGACGGCCGCGCCCCAGCGGTAACGGCACTTGGCGGCAAAGTTCACAATCTGGTCGAAGCCGCAGGTGATGAAGTCGGCGAACTGCATCTCCGCCACCGGCCGCAGTCCCATCAACCCCGCGCCGATAGCCGCGCCGGCGATGGCCGCTTCCGAGATGGGCGTATCCACCACGCGCTTCTCGCCGAAACGCTCCAGGAAGCCGGCCGTCACTTTGAACGCGCCTCCGTACACGCCGATGTCCTCGCCCAACAGGAAGACGTTGGGGTCGCGCTCCATCTCCTCCCACAGTCCTTCCCGGATCGCTTCCAAATAGGTTGTCGGCATGATTTACTGGCTTTCGTACACGTCGTCGAGCAGGGTGGCGGGGTCGGGGAACGGGCTGGCGTCGGCCCATCGAACCGCCTCGTCCACCTCTTTGCGGACGCCGGCGTGGCATGCCTCGATCTCCTCGCGGCCGGCCCAACTCTCCTGAAGCATGCGGGCTTCCAGGCGGATGATGGGGTCCAGTTTGCCCCACTCATCGAAGAGGCCCTTGGGGACGTAGTGGGCGGCATCGTGGGCCGAGTGGCCGGTCATGCGGAAAGTTTTGCATTCCAGCAGGTACGGTCCTTTGCCCGAGCGTGCATGGTCCACGGCGCGCCGGGTGGCCTGGTGGACCGCCAGCACGTCGTTGCCGTCCACGATTTCGGCCGGCATATTGTAGGCCGGGCCGCGGTCGGCCACATTGGCGCAGGCCATCTGCAGACCGAGCGGTGTGGAGTACGCGTACTGGTTGTTGTTACAGATGAAGACCACGGGCAGCTTTTGGACGGTGGCGAAATTCACGCCCTCATGCCAGTCGCCGCGACTGGTGGCGCCGTCGCCGAAATAGCTGAAGGCCACCCCCGTCTTGCCCTGATAGCGCAGGGCCAGGGCGATTCCGGCGGCAACCGGCACGGTGGCCGCCAGCGCGCTGATGATGGAGACGACCCCGTGCTTCATGTCGCCCATGTGCATATTGCCATCGCGCCCGCGGGTGAGACCGCCGGTGCGGCCCATGTACTGCGCCAGAATGCGGCCGGGCGAAACGCCGCGAACCAGGAAAACGGCCAGATCGCGATGCGACGGCAGCATCACATCGCCGGGACCGGAGAGCAGCGCGGTGCCCACCGGAATGGCCTCCTGCCCGCGCCCCACGTACACACCGCCGACGATTTTCCCCTGCCGGTAGAGCTTGCGTTCGATGCGATCTTCCAGTTCGCGCATCGTCAACATGTAATAGAGACACTCGTGCGCCAAGGTGGCCTCAGCGGTGCGTTGGTCGGGCTGGTCCGTTCGAAGGGCCGGAATGGCGCTCATGGGGGGTAGTATATCGCGGATCGCGGAATGGCCGGCGCCATTCGCTTTCAGGCATACCACGTGGATGGAGGGAGCGAGGAGGGGTTCGGGCTATATGGTTGTTAAGAAGGAGGGTGTTGCGGCTGGAATTTTACGAACTGAAATTTCCGGGTGGTCGGGTGCTTGCACGTTTTGGGGATTCCGGGCAAACTCCGCTCCCTTACATCACGGTCGCGGCCCGGCTTCGCCCGGTGCGAGGTCCACGGTTACAAGAACTGTTTTGTCGGGGGGGCTCCATGCCCTCCATTGAGACTGAATTGTGAGACACGCAAGCCCGCTGTTTACGGGCCTTGCGCGCTTGTCTCAAAACCTTTCCATTTTGCTACACGGCTACGGGTGAATTGCTGCGGGCTGACGAATGCGGCGGACCCGGATATCTTTCTCACGCTTCCGGGTCTGCGCGATGTCGTAAGACGATTGCATCCGCATGAGGGTATCCATCTTCACGCCGAAGGCCTTTTCGATGCGTAGCGCCATGTCGCCGGACAGGTCGGCCTTGCTGTTGAGCACACTGGACAGGGCGGGCCGGGATACCTGAAGCGCCTTCGCTGCGTCCGTTACAGACAGGCCAGCGGGTTCAATGATCTCGGTGCGAATAAAATCGCCGGGGTGCGGGGGGTTCTTCATGGGCATGGTTTTCTTGCTCCTGTGGTTCAGTGGTAATCTTCCAAGTTCACATCGCGGATTTCGGGCTCCGCGGGGTCAATGGTAAACGTCAAGCGACGGTTGCGGGTAACACTTAGGCTCCACGTGCCTTTGCGGTCGCCGGTCAGAGTGTGCACCTTCCACGCCGTGAGGGCCCGCAATTCCTCCGGGTCCTTCATATCGTCAAAAAACGCGAGCATTTTTCGCAACTTGTCCACGGTATCGGGGGGGAACGCCTTTTGCGCTGTCTTCCGCGTAAAGCCGTTTCAGGCCCTTATGGACGAAGTTGCGTATGTTCATCGGCAGACTGTAGCCTGTAACTTAACACTTGTCAACCGGGAAAATCAACTACGCGGCAGAGCGGCGAAAAAGGTCGATCCCTTTTAGTAGACCTTGTTATACCCAAGGCATGGAACCCGGCCCCCGTGTCGGCTGGTCTGGCGCCCTCCAACAGAATTGCGAGCGGAACCTCCTCACCAAATAGTTGTCAACCGATGTCGACTTTTCCGGCGCGTTTGCGTTTCCAAACGGTCTCGCACGGGTGACTGTACCTGCAGCCCGGCTGGCACGGGCAGGGAATCAAGCTCTCCGGTTGGCCGCCCGGATATCGCTTGAAAGTGTCCCGCAGGATTTCATCGAGTTTGCCGAAAAAATAAGGGGGATAGTCGGACGCAACCCGCAAGCGCACTTCGCGGCACCTCGGACGACAATTCGATAGCCTGGCTCTTGGTGTCGGCGTCTTCAAACAGCGCGGCAACATGGAACGAGTTCTTAGCCTGACCACCTTTGGCGAGGAGCGTCGCCCGAATCCGGTACTGACTTATCGGTTGAGCCGGCCGCGGGAGGAGCGCATCGCGGAAGTGGAGCGTTTGCGAAGAGAATACTTCCAAGCCCCGCGAGGCGCGGACTACCGTGGACGTCCGGAAGGACTTTGCCGATCTCTGCTCCTTATTGAACGAACAGAGCGTTGAGTTCATGGCCGACCTTCGACAGACAGTGCGCGGTTCTTTATGGCTCATCCGGCGGCCCGAGAATGCTTCGCACGTCTCGTGCGGCGTGAAGAACTCGAATGATTTGCAGCGGCTTGGTTTCGCGCCGATAGACGATCAGATACGAATAGGCCAGTAGAAATCGGTGCCGTTCGTCGGTAAGGTCTTCGCGCTGGTGGCCGATGCCAGGATTTTTCGCCAACTTGACCATCGCGGTTTCCAGAGCATCGAGAACGCGATTGGCAGCTTCGATGTTGTCGTCGGCAATGTAGTCCCAGATGTCGTTGAGATCCTGGCGGGCGCGCGGTGTTAGAACAAACCGCCTCATCCCTTCGCGCGCATCCGTTCGGCACTGCGATGGCGAATCTCGGTGAACGCCTGCTCCCCGTCGACAAACTCGCCCCGATCGGCCTGCTCGCTACCCTTGGCAATCTCCTTGCGCAGTTCGGCCAGCCGGAGGTTCTTCAACTCTTCCCGGTCCTTGAGAAGCCGCAATCCTTCCCGTACCACTTCGCTTTGGGATTGGTACATGCCGGATTTCAGCAATTCAGCGATGAAGTTGTCGAAGGTGGCGCCAAGATTGACGTTCATATTTGAACTCTAGTTCGGATAACAATAGTTGTCAATGGTTGATAACACCCGCGTCTTCCCCTCACGCTACCCGCACGTCCCCTTTGCCCCAAACCGTCTGCCGCCCCACCCCTACCCACCGGGCGGCGCGCAGCCACGGGACGAATTCCGTCAACTCACCTTCATATTCGGCGGACCCGGTGAATCCCCCCAAGGGATGTATCTGCCCGGTCCGGCCCGATCTTCGCTCTACCTTCTCCCACTGGACGTCGCAGCGGCTCATCCGCACGGTTGCCGCCCGTTCCCCCATCCCGCGGAAATCGATCTCCAGAGGGCCCGCGCCGTACAACGCCCGCAGCGTGCCGATGCGGTCGCGCAGGCGGGCGAATAAAATCGCAAATTCCGGTCGCTGGGCGATCACGCCATCGCTTTTTAGCTCCGTCGGGCTCAAGAACCGGAGATCCACTCGTCCCGCCGGGTGCTCGTGCGGCTCCAGTTCCACCTCCAGCGGAGGCGCGCCGTCCAACGGTCCCGCACGGTCGTCAAGACCCACCTGTTCAGTGTGTTCGAGAGTGACCCGCCCGTGCCCGGGACCGATTCCGCGGCCTCCAAACTGGGCGAATGCCTCGTGAAAATAGGCCAACACCGCCGGCCGCAAGTCGAAAATGTGGACGTCGAAGCAAAACTGGCCGCCTTCGGGCACGGTCCGGCCATCCAGCTCGCCGGCCCGCAGGATGAAGGGGCGCGGCCAGTCCCCCAGTCCGCTGGGAGCGCGCCCCAGTTGGCTCCCCGGCTCGAACAGGCGGGCGTAAGCCGCGGGCGATGCGGTATCCCTCAGGATCAAACCCAACGCGCCGCGAATCACGTTGCCGCTCTTGCCACGGGGGAAATGCACGGCGTCCAGGGCCCGAAAATGGAACCGGAACCGAAAGAACTCGAATTTGGCTTTCAAATTTTGCCCCAATCTCCTGCTATAATGGTAGGGCATTTGACTCTTGTTTTCCGCTTCGTGACAGATCTGAGAGGGGGCTGCGTGAGTCCATCCGCACCCCCTCTTTTTGTTTTCGGGGGCTGGGGCGGGAGGTCCGATGCATATTAGTAAAGAAGGAATATAGGCAGATGAAAGAAAAAGGCACAGTGAAGTGGTTTAACGCAGCCAAGGGCTACGGTTTTATTCAAAGGGAGAACGGAGAGGACGTCTTCGTGCACTTCTCGGCGATTCAGACGCAGGGCTATCGCAGCCTGGATGAAGGCGCCAGAGTTGAATTTGAGGTGACGAAGGGGCCCAAGGGCCTGCAGGCGACCAACGTCACTGCGGCCTAATGTAGTTCCGCGGGCCGGCCGGGATTCGCTCCGGCCGGTCCGCCATCCGAATCCTGGAGGTCTATGAGTAAAGAGGACAGCATAGAAGTTACCGGTACGGTTTTAGAGAAATTTCCCAGCGGCCTGTTCAGTGTACAACTCGAACATCAACGTGTGGTTCTGGCTCACCTGGCGGGCCGGCTTCGCCGCAATCGCATCCGCGTTCTGGCGGGCGATAAAGTCACTTTGGAACTCTCCCCTTACGATCTCACCAAAGGCAGAATTACGTTCCGTCACCGATAACGCTCCCTCCCGTCTGTCCTCAATCTTCCGTTTCAGTACCGGTCGGCGCGAAAATTCGTTTTCCCGCCGCGCGCTACTGGTAGTGAGGAATTACCGCGAATTCGCCGGTCACAGCATTGCGTGGTTTTTTTGCCGTCGCGTGCCGATGCTGATAAACTGCTGTGGTTGCTGGCAAAAGGGCACTTCATGAAAGTACCGGACGACCCCGAAATGCGCCGCCGCACCAGAAGCAAGGCTCCGTCCCCCGCTATAATCAAAGCAGAGTACGGGATGGAAAAACCAAAAAACTCCTCTGGCCGGGCTAAGAAACCGTCCGTAGATCCGTTCGAAGACCTCTCGACTCTCTTGTCGCAGAGAGTCATGGGACAACCCAACGCGACGCGTCTAATTGTCCCCTACATCCAGATGTACCAGGCCGGCTTGGCGCCGGAGGGCCGGCCGGTGGGTGTGTTCCTGCTGTTGGGACCCACGGGCACGGGCAAAACCAAGACCGTGGAGGCGCTTGCCGAAGTGCTGCACGGCAGCGAGAAGAACGTCCTGAAGGTGGATTGCGGCGAATTCCAGATGGAGCATGAAGTCGCCAAGCTGATTGGCGCACCGCCCGGATACCTGGGGCACCGCGAAACCCAGCCCATGCTCACCCAGCAGAANNGTTCTGGACAAAGGCGTTCTGCGCCTGGGTGACAACTCCTCGGTCAACTTCGAAAAGAGCCTGGTATTTCTCACCAGCAATCTGGGCGCGCGCGAGATGCTGCGCGAGATCAATCCCGATTTCGGTTTTCAATCGGCGCAGGGCGTCAACGAGCGCACCGATCTCACCGGCAAGTTGCAGAGCATTGGTCTGGTAGCGGTGCGCAAGCGCTTCTCACCCGAGTTCGTCAACCGCATCGATTGCATCATCACCTATCAGCCGCTCAGTCCGGAAGCCCTCTCTGCCATCCTCGATCACCAGATCACCGATCTGCAGAGCCACGTAAATACGCGCCTCGGCAACCGATCCTTCACCTTGGAGGTGCCCTTCGAGGCTCGCCAATTCCTGCTGGAAAAGGGTACCAGCTCGGAGTATGGGGCGCGCGAATTGAACCGCACCATTCACCGTTTCCTGACACAGCCGCTGGCCACGCTGGTGGCGAGCAACCAGGTGGCCCCCGGCGCGCGCGTGGTGGAGGCCGCCGACCTGGTCGGCCTGGTGGACTCCGGCGCTCTTGACCGCTTGCCAGCCGGCCGGGCCGTGGTCTTCGACCCGATCGGCGGCCCGATCGGAGTCGGTGTCGCCGAGTTGCTCGCCGCGCACGGCCGGCCCACGTCGATCGTCACCCAGGACCAGATCGCCGGCACCCAGCTAGCGCTCACCGGTGACCTGGCCGATGCCAACTCGCGGCTGCAGCGCGCGGGCGTGGCCCGCGAGCTGCGCAGCCTGCTGCGGGCCGTCACCGGTGACCACGTGCTGCTTGAGGACCGGTGGACCGCCGAGCAGCGCAACCTGGACTGCGCGTTCGTCGTGCACTGCGGGCACCGGCTGCCGGAGCAGGCGCTGTACCTGAGCCGGCCGGGTATACCGCGGGCAGGCGACTGCGTGGCGCCCAGAACGGTACTCGAGGCGGTGCTTGAAGCGCGCCGGGTGGCGCTCGCCCTCGGCGCGGCCGGGGAACGGCCTCCTCCGGTGGCCAGCCAGCCCGTCCTGATCGCGACCGGAGGCGGCCGATGAGCGGGACCAGCCGGTACCGGTACCTGTTCTCACCGCTGCGGATCGGCCCGGTCGTGGTCCGCAACCGCATCGTGTTCTCCGCGCACCTGACCAACTACGCAGAGAATGGCCGGCCCAGCCAGCAGCACGCCGACTACTACGCGGCCCGCGCGGCAGGCGGCGTCGGGCTCATCATCACCGAGGAGCACTCCACCCATCCCACCGACTGGCCCTATGAGAAGCTGATCCACGGCTTCCACCGGGCGGTCATCCCCGGCTACCAGAACATCACCGCCGCGGTGCACGCGCACGACGTGCCGATCTTCGCCCAGCTCAACCACAACGGCGGCCAGGCGTCGTCGATGTTCTCCCGGCTGCCCGTGTGGGCGCCGAGCCCCGTTCCCGATCCGCTGTTCCGCGAGGTGCCCAAGGCCGTGGAACTGCACGAGATCGCCGAGATCGTGGCCGGCTACGGCACCGTCGCCGGGCACTGCGCGGAGGGCGGGTTCGACGGCATCGAGCTGCAGTGCTCGCACTCCTCCATCGTCCGCGGCTTCTTGTCACGCGCGACGAACAAGCGCACCGACGCCTACGGCGGCACGCTGGCGGGCCGGTCCCGGATCCTGGTGGAGATCATTGACGCGGTCCGCGAGGCCATCGGCCCCGACCGTGCGCTGGGCGTGCGGATCTGCGGCGATGAGCTGATCGAGGACGGCAGCACGCTGGCGGAGGCCGTGGACGTGGCCAGGATCGTGGAGGCGACCGGCCAGGTCGATTTCATCAACACCTCGATCGGCGTGGCCACCGCGACGCTGTTCATGATCGAGGCGTCGATGGCCATCCCACCCGGGTATGCCCTGTTCATCGCCAACGCCATCCGGCGGGCGGTCAGGCTTCCCGTGATCGGCGTAGGCCGGATCAAAGACCCGGTACAGGCCGAACGGGCGCTGGCCGAGGGGCACTGCGACCTGGTGGGCGTGGTGCGCGGGCAGATCGCCGACCCGGACTTCGCCGCCAAGGCCAGGGCTGGGTACGCCCCGCACATTCGCACCTGCCTGTCCTGCAACCAGGAGTGCGTCGGCCGGATGGG
>PLRZ01000427.1:0-6852 GCA_003164075.1 Bryobacterales bacterium
CGCCGCGGTCAATGAACCGCTGTCACCATGGCTCGGGGTAGGCACTTGGAGTCGGCGGTCGCCCCTTCCTTTTTACCCCCCTACCGCGTTTTTCGCTGTTCCGATTAAGCGTGATTCCGCATTGGCCCGCTTCACTGTGGGATAATCACACTTAGNNACTTAGACCCCCACATCGCATGGATCGCGAATTCATCCGTAATTTCTCCATCATTGCGCACATCGACCACGGCAAGTCCACGCTGGCGGACCGCCTCCTCGAAGTCACCGGTGCGCTTTCGCAGCGCGAAATGATGGAACAGGTCCTGGATTCCATGGACCTCGAACGCGAACGCGGCATCACCATCAAAGCCCACGCGGTTCGCCTCAATTACCGCGCCGACGATGGCAAGATGTACCAGTTGAACCTGATCGACACTCCCGGCCATGTCGATTTCTCCTACGAAGTCTCCCGCAGCCTGCAGGCTTGCGAAGGCGCGTTGCTGGTGGTGGACGCCTCCCAGGGCGTGGAAGCGCAGACCCTGGCCAACACGTATCTGGCGCTGCATCACAACCTGGAGATCATCCCGGTCATCAATAAGATCGACCTGCCGGCGGCCGAACCGGAGCGCATTCGCGAACAGATTGAAACCATTATCGGGTTGGACGCCCGCGACGCCGTGCTATGCAGCGCCAAGCAAGGCGTCGGCATCCACGAGATTCTGGAGCACATCGTTCATCTGGTGCCCCACCCGAAGGGCTCGCCCACGGCCCCGTTGCGCGCGCTGATTTTCGATTCCTGGTTCGATTCGTATCGCGGCGTGATCATCCTGCTGCGCGTGCTCGACGGGAAATTGAAGCTCGGCCAGAAGATTCGGCTGTGGTCCAACGGGCAGGTCTTCGAAGTGGAATCGCTGGGCTATCAGGCGCCCAAGGCCACACCCTGCGACGAGCTTTCCACCGGCGAAGTCGGATTCCTCTGCGCCAACATCAAGACGGTCTCCGACGCCAAGATCGGCGACACCATCGTGGACCACGAAAACCCGGCCTCCGAGCCTCTGCCCGGCTTCGAAGAGATCAAGCCCATGGTTTTCGCCGGCCTGTACCCGGTGGAATCGCACGAGCACGGCCTGTTGCGCGACGCCCTGGAAAAATTGCGGCTCAACGACAGCGCCTTCAATTTCGAGCCGGAGAATTCCGTGGCGCTGGGCTTCGGGTTCCGCTGCGGATTTCTGGGGCTGCTGCACCTGGAAATCGTGCAGGAGCGGCTGGAGCGCGAGTTCGATATCGATCTGATCACCACCGCACCGGGCGTGCGCTACCGCGTCACCAACATGGTGGGCGAGATCCTGGAGATCGACAACCCCACGCGATTCCCCGACCCCTCGGAGATCAGGCAGATCGAAGAGCCCATCATCGACGCGATGGTGATCACGCAGGAAGAATTCCTGGGCGGCATTCTCAAACTGCTGGAAGAGAAGCGTGGCACGCAGAAGAAGTTCGAGTATATCGGCGGCGGGCGCGTGATGCTGACCTATGAAATGCCGCTGAACGAAATCGTGTTGGATTTTTACGACCGTCTGAAATCCTGCTCGCGCGGCTACGCATCGCTCGATTACCACTTCTCGGGCTACCGTGTTTCGCCCATGGTGCGGCTGGACGTGCTGGTGGCGGGCGAACCGGTGGACGCGCTGTGCATGATTGTGCACAAGGAGTTGGCCTACGAGCGCGGCAAGGACCTGATATCGCGGCTGCGCAAGCTGATCCCGCGGCAGCAGTTCGAGGTGGCGCTGCAAGCCGCCATTGGCAACAAGATTGTGGCCCGCGAAAGCATCTCGGCGCTACGCAAGAATGTGATCGCCAAGTGTTACGGCGGCGACATCAGCCGCAANNAAGCAAAAAGAGGGCAAGAAGCGGATGAAGCGCGTAGGCCGTGTGGAAATTCCGCAGGAGGCTTTCCTGGCGGTGTTGCGCGTGGGTCAGGCGGACCCGGAAGAATAGGCCATCAACGGGGGTTGCGCTTCGGTTAACTGAGATGGTAGATGTCTATATCGCCCCAATGTTCTTTGAGATATTCCGCGACTAGCCGGCGATGACAATGATCTGGCTTATCCTCGCTGCATAACAAGCAACTGTCGGCTAACACGTCCCGCGAGACTGTATGCTCGATCCCCCGCTCTCTCATGAGGTCGAGAAAACTCCGTTCGTAGATCTGCCAGTCTCCCTTGTGCTTCTTATACTCATCGAGGATATCCTGCGTTGGGGCAAGCAGCGGCAAGTGCACATAGTCCATGCCACAGATCCGCCCGAGGAAATAGGCAAGATCCTGCTTCTTGGCAAATCCCGCAAGTTGGGAGACGTTGTTGAGGCGCACGTCGACGAGGCGCTTGGCGCCGGATGCCCGGAGCGTCTCGAAGAACTCTTCCGCAGTCTTCTTCGTAAATCCGATTGTGAAAATCTTCATTGCGTCGCCTGCCTCGCATCCTGGGGCAGCGGCTTTTCCGCAAAGGCCACTCGCTCCTGCTGCCGGTAGCAAGCCTCTTCAATCAGTTCCGGTCGCGATCGGAACAAATCCTCCTCGGCCAACCTGTACAGATCCAACAGCCGGCTCATCGCATCCGGGTGGGACTCAGTTCTCCCGTCAGCGTGAACGTGGAGTACTGCCATGCCAGCTTTTTCCAGTTCAGGTGCGACGAGCAGGGCTCTGTGGCATTCGAGCGGCTCGCGCTCCGCACACATCAGCGCTATCCGGTAACTCCGCACGCCCGCGAGGACACGCTCTACTCCTGACCGGAAGATCGGCGTCGCGGCAACTCTTCGGTACTGGACGCGGCCATTCTCATAACATGTCTTGTCGGCGGGCCTGCCCCCAAGTTCTTTCCCCAGGAAAGAATAGGCTATGCCCTCCTGCTTTAACGCCGATGCAAGGGCCTTGCGGTTGAACTGGACGTGCATGTGGCTGTAAGGAGCGGATCGCACATCCGCCACCGCGGTCACATGATGTTGACGAAGAAGCTCCATGAACCTCTCGATCGTGTGGTTGGAGTGCCCGATGGTCAAGACCTCTAGCTGCGTTGCCATATACGGTCACATCCTCCGATTACCGTTGCGACGAGCCTGTAACAGTAGTCCTGGTACGGCTCGCCTATACTGATAGTCAAGTAAGCCTCGCCGACCGCGTATTCGCCGTCCGATTCGGGAAGGTACCGGCGCTCTGCAATCGGGTCGGTCACCCAGAGCCAATATTCCATTCCATCAAAGGTGAATTTCGCCTGGACGCGGCGCTTTGTGTTACCGAAGGCCTCGCCAGGTGCGAAGACCTTCAGTTCGAGATCCCCAACGTGGATGAGCTTGAGAGAGCTATGCAACCCGATCGCTTGAACCAGCGGAATGCGATCATTGAGCCCGTTGTAGCTGCTGTACGGGTTGATCCAGAGCGGGCCCCTTCGGTCCTGGAGGCTGGACAAGTCTTCCCATCGCAATCTGCCTGCCTTTACCCAATAGAGCTGCGGGTCAAGCAGCCAGTTTTCCTGTTGGTAGTCCTTAGGTCGCGCTTCAATCAGCGGTACATCAATGATGTCCAAAACGCGAGGGTCGCTTCCGTCTTGATATTGGCGCTCGTACTCCGAAACCTCTTCCGTCGGCCGATCACTAACCGGGCGAATCCAGGAGCCTGCCACGCCAGCGTTCAGTTCCCGGCCGGCGACACACCGCCCCTGCATCTTCCGGGAGTTAGCCAAACATACGATTCGTCTGGTGATGCTCATCTGTTATCGTCAGCCTTCTCTAAACGGCGCCGCCAGCTCCTCGACACACGTCCGTGGCCAAGCGCGCGACCTCGGGCAGGTGCGCCAAATCCCGCCCGATCTCCACCGGTTTGAGTTTCAACATGACCATCATTGCTCAGATTCCGCGCCCGACCCAATTGTCCCACGCCTGGAAGGCGGTCCACTCGCGTCCGTATCCTGGTCGCCACGGGTTCTGCATGTATGGGGAAAGCTGACCGGAGATTCGAGAAGGCGGGAAGGATCGTGCCCGTTTCCGCAGGCTACTCCCTGTTCTTAATCGAGGTGCTTGCTCGAAGCCCGGCCATCAAGGCCGGTTGCGCTTCGGTCTCTCAGGCAACTTCCTTGCCGCATCTTCCAAGGGGTACAACCGCTCGCGCTCCGCCTCCGCTTCCAACAGAGCACGGCGCCGGGCGGCAAACTCCTCGTACTCGGCTTCCGCGCGGGTGTCGGCCGCGGTTTTGGTCACGCTCCCTTTATCGCTCAGCACGGCTCGCTCATTGAATCGAAGGAAGTCGTTGAGCTTGGTTTCCCAGTCGTTCAAGAACACCTGCTTGCGGCGCCGGGCTTGGTCCTCGGCAAAGTCGAGCCACATCGTCACGATGCGGTTCAGCTCTCCGATTTCTTCCCTGGTCAGGTAGTTCTTCGCCACCGTCACGTCCGCTTTCCGCACCACGCCGCCCTTCCAGGCGGTCAAGCCCATGTTCGGCTGGGAGTGGTCGGCACGGCCGGCAATCAGTTCCGGCGCGGTCTTGCCGGTCGCCGCGAAGTGCAGCTTGTTCTGAATGATCTGGAAAAACTCCGTCGTCTCCGGGCGTCCCGGGTCGTAATCGCCGGCCAGACTGAAGATTTCACGCACGCGCAGGTACATACGCTTCTCGCTGGCGCGTATGTCGCGGATCCGTTCCAGGATCTCGTCGAAATAATCGGGAACACCCGAGCCTTCGACCGGCGGATTCTTGAGCCGCTGGTCGTCCATGGTGAATCCCTTCACCAGGTACTCGCTCAAGCGCTCCGTTGCCCAGCGGCGGAATTGCGTTCCGCGCTCCGACCGCACGCGATAACCCACGGCCAGGATGGCGTCGAGGTTGTAGTGCTCGATTTCCCGCTCGACGTCGCGCGAGCCTTCCCGTCGAACTATTCGGAATTTCCGAATAGTTGGGGCGGGCTGCACCTCGCCCTCGGCGATGATGTTCTTGAGGTGCTCATTGACGGTCGGCACGGTAACCTGGAACAACTCCGCAATGAGTACCTGACTCAGCCAAAGCGTCTCATCGACAAAACGGCACTCCACGCGCGTGCGACCGTCTTCCGTCTGGTAAAGGACAATCTCGCCAGTTGGGGGTACGGACTCGTCGATGGGCGGCTGGGGCTTAGGCATTCGGAATCGTTCGGTCAGTTACGCGCTTGTAGAGCGGCCGCGGTAAGCACTTACAAACCTTGAGACTCCGTTCTGAGCCGCGCGTGCCAGCAAGCGGTTCTTAGCGCATCCGCCTCCTGGTTCACCACGCGCCATCACGCCCAACAAGCCCTATTTCTTGGCATTCAACTTCAGATTGCGGACCGCCTCCTTGCGCGAATCGAAGACGGTCAGCATTCTGGTATTACTGCTCGCGCCCTGAAAAGTCGCCGTCAGCTCGTAATCGATATCCGGGCTCAACCCGTGAAAATAATAGTCGCCCTTATCCTGCGTGTAGAAGGAGCGAACCTGCTTGGTTTTCGTGTCGGTCAATTGCACCACGGCCCCCACGGCGGGCTTATCGTCGGCGGTGGTGACTACCCCGACCACGCTACGCGTGACCGGGTCCTTTTTCTTCTGCGCCACCGCGGCGGGTACACAGACCAGAAAGACCGCCAGCCATAGCGCCGTTATCTTCGTCATACTCGTCCCCCTAAAATCGATGCCGTGCGCACAATGGGCGGTCCCATGCATAGATTGCCTACTTCCAGTCCTCGTCCGATTCTTCCTCTTCGTCTTCCAGGAAGTCGTCGTCTTCCTCTTCTTCTTCCTCAACCTCTTCAGCCGATTCCAGCTCCAGCGGGCTGGTGCTCACAACCTTGAGATCCGCGCCGCATTCGTCACAACTGACCGTATCGCCCTCGTCGACGTCTTCTTCGTCCACATCGATGGCGCCATCGCATACCGGACACGTGACCATGAAATTCATTCCTCCCGAAATACTACTGTTATACGATATCCTGCCGCTTTTGCAACTCCGCTTCGATCCTACTTACCGGCCTGTGCGGCCAAACGGCGGCGCGTGGTCGCCGGAACAATCCCCTTCATTCGCAGGCACAGAAACAGATGCGCCCGATGTGTCAACTCGTGCTCCTTAATCGTCTGCAACATTTCCAGCCGGGTGACCGTTTGACCGTCGAACCGGGTGATCATCGTATCGAAGAATTCGGCCGGTTGCGCGGTGAAGGCCGCCGCCCGCCGTTCCACCGACTCGCGTAGAGCGGCGGCCAGCGCCGGCCCGCCGGCATCCGCCGGAAGGCCGCTCATATGCGCCTTCATACGATTGCGAAATTCCGGCGTGGCAAAATTCGTTTCGCCGGCCAACAACAAACCCGTCAGCCCGTCGCCGGCATCCAGGATGTGGCGCGCGGCTTCGCGAAACGTCATCACATCGGGCGCCGGCCGGAAGTCCATCTCGGCTTCCGGAAAATCTTCCACCGCCGCGGCGGCATCCTGGCGGATGGCCTTCCAGGAATCGATTACCTGCTGCGATCTAACCATGACCACATTGTACCCACAACCGCGGGCCCCGCCGGAACCAAAAAACGGCCTGGGTTCACTATAATATAAGGTACATGCACCAGATACGAAGCGAGCGGGTTGTGGATCTGAATCCCCAGGAAACCGAAGAGTGGTTGGAGTCCTTCGACCAGGTGATCGAGGATGGCGGTTCCGACCGCGCCCAATACCTGTTGGAGCAACTGGCCTTGCGCGCACGCAACAGCGGCGCCGGCCTCCCCATCCACCTGAATACGCCATACGTCAACACCATCCGGGTGGAGGACGAAGTGCCCTACCCCGGCGACCGCGCCATGGAGCGCCGCATTAAGAGCCTCATCCGGTGGAACGCCA
>PLRZ01000427.1:6888-9982 GCA_003164075.1 Bryobacterales bacterium
ACGCCTCGCCCGGCGTCTACGCGCGCGCCTTCCTGGAAGGCCGGCTGACCGAGGAGCACCTCAAGAATTTCCGCCACGAACTGCGCGACACTCCGGGGCTCTCTTCGTACCCGCACCCGTGGCTGATGCCCGATTTCTGGCGCTTCCCGACGGTGTCGATGGGGCTCGGTCCCATCAACGCCATCTACCAGGCGCGCTTCATGCGCTACCTGGAAAACCGCGGGCTGATTGCGGTTACGCCGCGCAAGATCTGGGCCTACCTGGGCGATGGCGAAATGGACGAGCCCGAATCCATGGGCTCGCTCACGCTGGCATCGCGCGAGAGGCTCGACAACCTGATATTCGTCATCAATTGCAACCTGCAGCGCCTCGACGGGCCGGTGCGCGGCAACGGCAAGATGATCCAGGAACTGGAAGCCGCCTTTCGCGGCGCCGGCTGGCACGTCCTCAAAGTAATCTGGGGCGGCGATTGGGATGAACTGCTGCGCCGCGATACCACCGGCCTGCTGGAAAAGCGCATGGGCGAGGTGGTGGACGGCGAGTACCAGACCTACATCAGCAAAGACGGCGCCTACATCCGCAAGAATTTCTTCGGAAAGTATCCCGAGTTGCTCGACCTGGTCTCGCATTTGACCGACGACCAGCTCATGAAGCTGCCGCGCGGCGGCCACGACCCGAAAAAGGTCTACAACGCGTACAAAAACGCCGTGGAAACCACCGGCCAGCCGACCCTGATTCTGGCCCACACCATCAAGGGTTATGGACTGGGTGAGGCCGGCGAAGGCCGCAATATCAGCCACCAGCAGAAGAAGCTCAACGAGCAGGAGATGCTGCACTTCCGGTCGCGCTTCGAGATTCCCATTCCGGAAGAAGCGGTGCATAATGCGTCGTTCTGCCGTCCGCCCGCCGACAGCCCCGAAATCGGCTATATGCACGAGCGGCGGCGCCAATTGGGCGGCTATGTTCCGTTCCGCAAGCCGGTCTCGGGCACCTTGGTGGCGCCTCCGCTGGAGTATTTCAAGGAATCGCTCGAAGGCTCGGCCGGGCGCGAAGTTTCCAGCACCATGGCGTTCGTCCGCGTCCTGACCCTGCTCATGAAGCATCCCGAGTTGGGCAAGCATGTGGTGCCCATCATCCCCGACGAGGCGCGCACGTTCGGCATGGAGAGCCTGTTCCGCCAGTTCGGCATCTACGCCAGCCAGGGCCAGCTCTATAAGCCGCACGACGCCGAAATGTTCCTGTACTACAAGGAATCCAAAGACGGCCAGATTCTGGAAGAAGGCATCACCGAAGCCGGATCGATGGCTTCTTTCGCGGCCGCCGGCACCGCCGCGGTGAATTACGGGAAAGAGATGATCCCGTTCTTCATCTACTATTCGATGTTCGGATTCCAGCGCGTGGGCGACATGGTATGGGCCTTCGGAGACGCGCGCGGCAAGGGCTTCCTATGCGGCGGCACGGCCGGCCGCACCACTCTCGCCGGTGAGGGCTTGCAGCATCAGGACGGCCACAGCATCGTGCTCGCCAGCACCGTCCCTACCTGCACCACTTACGATCCGGCTTACGCCTACGAGCTCGCCATCATCGTGCAGGATGGCATCCGGCGCATGTACCAGCAGCAGGAAGACCGCTTCTATTACCTGACGCTTTACAACGAGAACTATCCCATGCCGGCGATGCCCCAGGGTCTCGACCCCGAGGACGTGATCAAGGGCATCTACCGCTTCCGCGCCGCCGACAACGGCACGGCGGTGGTGCAACTCTTCGGCAGCGGACCGATTCTGAATGAAGCCTTGCGCGCCCAGCAGATTCTGGCCGAGAAGTACAGTGTGGCGGCCGATGTGTGGAGCGTCACCAGCTATAACGAACTGCGCCGCGAAGCGCTCGGGGTGGAGCGCTGGAACCGGCTGCATCCCGATCGGCCGGCGCGGGCGCCGCACATCGTCCAGGCGCTCACCGGCGCCCATGGCCCCATCGTGGCCGCCAGCGACTACATGAAAGTAGTGGCCGACCAGTTGGCGCCGTGGCTGCCGGGCCGCATGGAAACGCTGGGGACCGATGGTTTCGGGCGCAGCGAAAACCGCGAGCATCTGCGGCGCCATTTCGAGGTCAACGCCGAATCCATCGCCGCCGCCGCGCTCTCGCGATTGGCTCGCGATGGCCAATTCGATTCCGGGAAAGCGGCCGCGGCGTTTGCCGAACTGGGCCTCGACACGGAAAAGTCCGACCCCGCGCGGGCCTGATGCAAACCGGCCAGCGGGTCGCGGTCCTGGGGATGGCGGTTTCGGGCGCGCTGGCCCTGGCTAAGATCACCGCGGGACTGGCGGGCCATTCCACCGCGGTGGTGGCCGATGGATGCGAATCGGCCGGCGACGTTTTCGCTTCCGGCTTCGTGCTGCTGGGCCTGACGCTGGCCGCCAAGCCGGCGGACGAGGAGCATCCTTACGGACACGGCCGCATTGAAACGCTCACCGGCCTGCTGATCGGGCTGGTGCTCACCGCCGCCGGGGTATTGATCTCGGTGGCCTCCTTCGAGCATCTGGGCCAGCCGCGATTGCCGCTCGCGGCCTTCGTGCTCTGGCCTCTGGGCGTGTCGGCGGTGGCCAAGGCGGGCCTGGCGTCGTTCAAATTCCGTTATGGGCACAAGCTGCGCAGCGCCGCTCTCATGGCCGACGCGTGGAACGACAGCATGGATATCGTGTCTGCACTGGCCGCGCTGGCCGCCGTGGCGCTGACGCTGTCCGACCCGGCGCGTTTCCTGAATGCCGACCGTTATGGCGGCATTGCGGTCGGACTGATCGTGGTATTCACCGGCGTGCGAGTGGCGCGCGATACCGCCCTGCAACTCATCGATACCATGCCGGACCCGCGGCATATGGACGAAATCCGCGCCGCCGCGGCGACTGTGGCGGGGGTGCGCGGCGTGGAGAAATGTTTCGCCCGGAAGACCGGCCTGCGCTACCATGTCGACCTGCACCTGGAAGTGGACCCCGAGATGACCGTGCGGCGCTCCCACGAGATCGCCCACAATGTGCAATTGCGCATTAAAGAGAAGCTGGACTGGGTGGCCGACGTGCTGGTGCACGTGGAGCCG
>PLRZ01000427.1:9989-16282 GCA_003164075.1 Bryobacterales bacterium
GAATGCACAGGATATTTTTTCGCGGTTTCTTACGGTCGCGGCTCCGATGCGCGTTCAGAGCCGGGCCCAAGGGGCGCCCCGTAAGGGAGCGTTAGGTGGCAACTGAATAGATTATTTCCACACAGGCCCTTAAGATCCGGCGCATTCGGTGACCAGGTCCTGCGCCAATTCCAGGTACCCCTCAACAACCTTGCGCGAGACGGTCGGGCACCCCGCCAGGAATTCGTCAATCGTAGCGCCACTCTTCAGATCGTCGAGCAAAAGATGGACCGGAACGCGGGTGCCCCGGAAGCATGGAACACCATGCATCAGGTCGGGATCTATCGAGACGATCTCGTGAAGGGGCTCGCTGTGCAATGCTCACTGCACTTCCACGATACCGTGGCGCCACCCCCAAACGCGATACACTCTCTATATAAAGAGAGGGGCAACCATGAAGGAAGATCAGAAGAACGAAATCGGACGGCGAGACTTTGTAGGGCTCTCCCTCGGCACCGGCCTGGCAGCCGCGGCCGTAGCATCCGCGGCAGAGCCTGACGTGGTCGAAATCAATGTCGAAATCAAAACGCCCGACGGCACTTGCGACGCGGCTTTCATTCATCCCAAGTCCGGGTCCCACGCGGGCGTGCTCGTGTGGCCCGACGCTTTCGGCTTGCGGGCCGCCACGCGCGACATCGGCAAGCGCCTCGCCGCCGAAGGGTATTCCGTCCTGGTGCCGAATCCTTTCTATCGCGTATCCAAAGCGCCGTTCACCGACGCATCCGGCTTCGACTTCCAGAATCAGGCCGACATGGCCAAACTCCGCCCGCTGATGGCGTCGGTGAACGCGCCGGGCAATGCCGAGAAAGATGCCGCGGCTTACGTTGCCTTCCTCGACGCGCAAAAGGAAGTCGACAAGGCCAAGAAAATCGGTACGCAGGGCTACTGCATGGGCGGACCGCTGGTGATGAAGACCGCCGCGGCGCTGCCCGATCGCGTCGGCGCGGGTGCCTCGTTCCACGGCGGCGGCCTGGTCACTGACGGGCCCGACAGCCCGCATCTGCTCGCTCCCAAGATCAAGGCTCGGATGTATTTCGGCATCGCATCGAATGACGATGCCCGCCAGCCGGATGCCAAGGACAAGCTGAGGGAGGCTTTCGCCGCCGCCAAAGTGCCCGCCGAAATCGAAGTATATGCCGGCGCCCTGCATGGATGGTGCATACCGGACATGCCCACGCAGAACGGCGCGCCCATATACAACAAGGCCGACGCCGAGCGCGCCTGGGGCAAGCTGCTGGCGCTCTACAAAACGGCCCTCGCCTGAAGTTCAAGTAAACGCGCCAGTGGTATTTCCGCAGTCAGCTTGCCGGCCTCGCCTTAAATCTCAGAACTCCTGATGTCGTGGAATTTGCAGTGAGCCCGGAGGTGGGGCAGGCGGTGCTCGCCTGCCCTCGGTCCTATTCGAGCAGCGGGCCTAATTNNGCACCGCCTGCCCCACCTGCGAAGGTCTCGCCATCGGGAGGAATGGGTCAGCCCATTCTCCCCGCCAAGCTGAAATTGCGGGGGCGACATCAGGAGTTCTGAATCTACCGCAACATCTCCGCCGGACAACCGTAGTTCCGCACGGCGTTTTGTATGACAGCGCCGGCGGATGAAGGGTCCCGCATCCCGGTGAACATCTCGACCGCATTGTGGGAAGCGGTGCAGAGTTGGGCGTGTACCAGCGGGCAGTTTAAATCTACAGTGAGGCCCGCGGCAGTGCGGTTGAGGGCGCAGCTTTGGGGCGCGGTTTCCTGGTAGAGTCGCGTCAACTCGGAAACCAGCCCCGTTTGCGTGGAATCCACGGCGAGACCTTCGAGCAGGCTGATGGCCGCCTGTTCGGGCTGTCGCATACCGCTAAAAGTGCGCGAGATTTCCTCGAAGAATGCCGGTTGCGGATCGATCGAACGGCCGTAACGCAGAGCTTCGAGCGCTTGCTCGGGCTGGCCCAGGTCGATGTAGACGCGGCCGAGTTCGAGGTATAAGGAGGGCGTGCCGACCGCACTCACGGTCTTGCCGTCGAGGCGGTTGCGCCGGATGGATGCCTCATTCCAGGCGCGGTCGATGCGGCTGCCGCGCAGAAGCACGGCGAGGGCCTTGGCGGCATCGCCGCGAGCGCGGTAACATTGGCCGGCGGCGGCGTAGACCGAGGGAAGGCTGCGGTCGTCGGGCAAGGGATCGAGGATGGCGAGGGCCCGCTCCACTTCCCGGGTGGCGGCGGAGTAATCGGGCTGGGGCTGCGCCAGCATCACCATCGCCAGGTTCTGATGAGTCTTGTAGCTGCGGGGGGCGGCCTGGACGGCGCCGGCCCAGAGACTACGCTCGTCGAACCAGTCGGAATTGCGCGCATAGGTGCGGGCGGCCAGCGCCAGGCACGCGACGGTCAGCGCCACGGGCAGTACCGTGCGGGCGGGTGGCCAATCGGCGGGCGCGCGACGGTAGGCGGCAAGCGCGGCCCATACCAGGCACCCGGCGAATCCGATGGAGGGCAGGTACAGAAAGCGCTCCGCCATGATGCTGCCCACCAGGATGACGAGATTCGACACCGGCGCCATGGTCGCGGCGAAGAACGCGATGAAGAAAAACACCGGTCTGGCGCGTCGATAGCTGAATAGCGCGGCGGCGGCGACGGCGATCCAGATCAGCAGGGCGAGAATCGTCTTGAGGTCGGTCCAGGTGGAGAGCGGTATCTGGTTATAGGAGTAGTCGGCCGACAGGTGCGCCGGCCAGAGCAGAAGCCGCAGATATTCGCCGAGGACTTTGATGGCCGTGAGCCGCGAGGTCCGGAAGCCGGCCTGCTGCAGAGGGTTGTCGCAGTACGAAATCAGCAGCGAGGAGACCTGNNGCCTCGTACGCCACGATGACGGCCACCAGCACCACGCCGCTCTCCTTGGCGAAGATGCCGATGGCGGCGGCCGCGGCGAGAGCCAGCGTCCAGGCCGCGCGACGCCAGCCGCCAGCCGCCGCACCGCGGCGAATATAACAGAGGAGACCCCCGAGAACGCCGAAGGCCGCCAGCAAATCGGCGCGGCCCACCACGTTGGTAACGGATTCGGTGAGGACCGGGTGGACGGCCCACAGCGCCGCCATGGCAAATGCCGGCCAGGCATCGGCGAAGACCACCAGGGCCAGCAGATAGACCAGGGCGATGTTGACGGCATGCAGCGCGAAGTTGACCGCGTGGTACCCGGCGGCGTTCGGACCATCGCCCAGGACGGCGTAATTCCACAGGTAGGTGAGGGTAGTCAGCGGACGATAGAGAGCGCTGGAGCCAGTGCCGTTGTAGTAATCGCCGGTCCAGATTTGACGGACGTTCTCGGGTGTGTCGGATTGAATGCGGGAGTCCGCCAGGATGGCGCGCTGGCTATCGAAGACCAAGCCGGCGTGGAAAGAATTCGAATAGGCGGCAAGGGCGGCGGCCCAGAGCGCGGCGATGAGAAGCGCATGCCGCGGCCAGTGCCGGGCTGGTGGCGAACTGTGTTTGGCTGCCAATGCCGATGATACAACGGAGAGGGCGTTACACTGTTGTGGAAGGATCAGGCATGCGTACTTTCCAGTGGACTCTACTTGCGGCGACCATCCTGTCCGCCGGATGTTCTCGCGACTCGCGATACCTGACGGCGGCGCGTGCTGCCGAGGTCGACACGGAAGTGCGGGCTTTCGCCCGGGATGTGGCTGCCGATGTCACCCGGGAAGGCCCGACCGCGTGGCGCAAGTACTTCGCCGAGAGCCCGGCTTTCTTCATGGCCGCGGAGGGACGTTTGGCATTTCCGAATGGGGCCTCCGCGATTGCGGCAATGCCGGACCTGGCGCGCACCATCAAGCGCATAGACTTGCGATGGGGGGAAGCGCTGCGAGTGGATCCGCTGACGCCGGATCTGGCCGTGATGGCTGCTCCGTACCACGAAATCCGTACCGGCGCCACGGGCCACCGGGTGAGCGAGGAGGGATACTTTACAGGAACCGCGGAACATAACGGAGGACGCTGGCAGTTTCGCAATGCCCATTGGTCGGTGGTCGTCCCCCCGATTGCGGTCCGTTGAATCGACGCGCGGCGGATATCGCTGCATTACCAAACCTGCGAATCGTTACAGGCCTTGGACTGCGCTTCGACGCGGCGCCACGGTTCTCCGGAAACTGCTTGCAAGGTGGGGCAGGCGGTGCTCGCCTGCCCGCTGTTCTGTTTGGGCAGCCGGCCTGATTCAGCGCGGGCAGACCGGCAGGCGAGCACCGCCTGCCCCACCTCGGGAGCTCTCGCCACGTTCCCAGGCCACCCGCCCCACGAGTTAGACAACGTTATCCAGCGACGGTCCCTCAGTTGTAATGCGCGGCGTTCAGTTCGGCGAAGCGGGCCGACTCCACCGGCAGCTCGTCCAGCGTGAAAATCGAATTAGTAGGGCAAACCGGGACGCACGCGCCGCAATCGATGCATTCGGCCGGATTTACGAAGAGGTGCGGAGCGTCCGCAAAACCGTCTTCGTCCTGCTTGGGGTGGATGCAGTCCACCGGGCAAGCTTGCACACACAATTCATCTTTGGTACAGGTATCCGTTATTACATATGCCATATTCTTCGACGATTGCAATTCCGGTGCCAGCAGCCATCATCGCCAAGTAACAGAAAATAAGCGGTGAAACTCGACAGAAGTGGGCGCCTGGGTGGGCCATTCCGCGCTATTGCGGAACCGGCGTTGGTCTCTTCACCCGCAAACGCTACAGTAGAAGAGATGAAGATTGAAACCCGAGCGGTCCACGCCGGCCGCCATATCGACCCTGGAACGGGCGCGGTCACAGCGCCGATCTGCCTCTCCACCACTTTCGAGCGCAGTCCCGATGGCGGGTACCCGCTGGGCTACAGCTATTCGCGCGACAACAATCCCAACCGCCGCAGTTTGGAAGAGTGTCTGGCCGATCTAGAAGGCGGCAAGGAAGCCCTGGCTTTCTCCTCTGGTCTGGCCG
This sequence comes from Bryobacterales bacterium, assembly GCA_003164075.1. Next base: position 14,965 of record PLRZ01000427.1, read on the forward strand.
TGGCCACGGCGGTGGTGCAAGGCCTGCAGCCGGGCGACCACATCCTGGCGCCGGACGATGTCTACTGGGGCTTTCGCAAGGTGGTGGGAGGAGTGTTCGAGCGATGGCCGGTAGAGGCCAGCTATGTCGATATGACCGATTTGGATGCCGTGCGAGCGGCCGTGCGGCCCGAAACGCGGCTGATCTGGGTGGAAACGCCTTCCAATCCGCTGATGAAAATCACCGATCTGGCGGCCATCGCCAGTCTGGCGCGCGCCGCCGGGCCGCATGTGATGACGGTCTGCGACAGTACTTTCGCCACGCCCGTGTTACAGCGCCCGCTCGAATTGGGCGTCGATATGGTGGCGCACTCCACGACGAAATACATTGGCGGCCACAGCGACGTGATTGGCGGCGCGCTGATCGCACGCCACCCCAATTCCCTGTTTGAGCGCGCGCGGCAGTCGCAGAAGTATGGCGGGTCTGTGCCGTCGCCTTTCGATTGCTGGTTGACGCTGCGCGGGCTCGACACCTTACCGTATCGCGTGCGGGCGCAATCGGAAAACGGCCTGCGGGTGGCGCGCTTCCTGCAGGCGCATCCGGCGGTAGAGACGGTGCACTATCCGGGGTTGCCGGAGCATCCGGGGCACGCCATTGCGGCGCGGCAGATGGCGGCATTCGGGGGCATGCTTTCGTTCCAGGTGCGCGGCGGACGCGATACTGCCATGGGGGTGGTGGCTCGCTGCAAGCTGTTCATTCGCGCCACCAGTCTGGGCGGCGCGCATAGCCTGGTGGAGCATCGCGCCTCGGTGGAGGGGCCGGCAACCAGGACGCCGCAGAATCTGATTCGCCTCTCGATCGGGCTGGAGCATGTCGACGACCTGACCGAGGATCTGGGAGAGGCGCTGGCGGCATGTGACGCATAGTGTTGCGATCCTCCGAAACGGATTGCTATACTCAAGATTCGATAAGAGCGGGAGATTTCTGTCTAATGGCACAAGTTTGTGAAGTATGCGGCCGGAAGCCGGTATTCGGCAACCGGATCAGTCACGCACATAACGTTACGAAACGGCGCTGGAACCTGAACTTGCAATCGGTCCGCGCTTTAGTGAATGGCGCCGGCCGCAGGATGCGCGTCTGCACATCCTGCATTCGCGACGGAAAANNTGGCCCCTAACGTGCGATAACTTCCCCATCATTTCAGTTCAGTAGTTGGAAATGCATAAGGGGGGAGAGATTGCTATGTCGCGATCATCCGATGCGGTGGGGGAAAAGACGCGTGTGGTGGTGGTGGGACGCGCAATGTGGAGTGAAGAGCCTCAGACGACGGCGGGGTCCA
>PLRZ01000427.1:16393-22900 GCA_003164075.1 Bryobacterales bacterium
CTCGACCCAGCAGGCAGGAGTGCCTGCGCCACGAAAACGGGTTCATCACAAATTCCACGACGTCAGGAGTTCTGAAACTGCCATGCGGCGGAGCAGCACGGCTCCCTTGAGTTTCGCGCCAGAAACGAGCTACGCCGAAATGGCATAGCGCTTCATCTTATTGATGAGCCCCTGACGGCTGAGGCCGAGCAACCGGGCGGCTTGCTGCTGATTGTTACGGGTGCCCTGTAAAGCCTCCAGGATCATCTGTTTCTCCAGTTGGCCCACGGCCGATTTCAGGGATTGCGGCTTCGACGGTTTGGCTACGGCCCGATCGTAGCGCGGAGTGGGAACGCCTTCCCACAAATCCTCTTCGGTAATCGGGTTCTGGCGGGAGACGGCGGACAGGCGCATCACTTCGTTGCGCAATTGGCGAATATTTCCCGGCCAGGGCGCCATGGTCAGGCGGCGCATCACCTCGGGAGAAAATTCCAGGGCGGGGCGGCCGGTCTCGGCGCAATATTCCCTCAGGAAATGATTGGCGAGCAGGCCGATCTCCTCGCGGATATCGCGCAGCGGCGGCATGTGGATATGCACTACCTTGATGCGGTAATAGAGGTCTTCTCGGAAGGCCCCTTTGGCGATTTCGGCTTCCAGATCCTTGTTGGTGGCGGCCAGGAGCCGCACGTCGACGCGGATGGGGTTGCGGCCACCCACGCGCTCCAGAATCCGCTCCTGCAGCACGCGCAGGATTTTGGCCTGGGCGATCAGGCTGAGGTCGCCAATCTCATCGAGGAATAAGGTCCCGCCATCGGCCTTCTGAAACTGGCCAACGCGCGACTCCACTCCCGTGGCGACGCCCTTTTCAATGCCGAAGAGTTCGCTTTCGAGCAGGGTCTCGGGGAGCGCGGCGCAATTGAGCGCCACGAAGGGCCGGCGCGCGCGCGAACTGGTGTAGTGGATGGCCTTGGCCACCAGTTCCTTGCCGGTGCCGCTTTCGCCGGTGACCAGCACGTTCACCAGGCTGTCGCGGATGCGCTCCACCAGGCGGACCACCTGTTGAATCCTGGGTCCGGCGCCGATAATTCCATGGGTAGAGTATTTGCTCTCCACTTCGCGCAGAAGGTGGGCGTTCTGTTGGGCCAGTTCGTCTTCGCGGCGGCGCAATTCGCCGATGAGCTGGGCATTTTCGATGGCGATGGCAGCGTGCGAGGCCAACGCATCGAGGAAGTCCTCGTCGCGCTGGCTGAACGGGCCGACGCGCTTGTTGAGGGCTTCGAACGCCCCGATGATGGCGCCCTTCTGGTTGCGCACGGCCACGGCGAGCACGTTGCGGGTGCGGTAGCCGGTCTGGTCGTCGATGGCGTTGTAGAACTGCGGGTGGCTGTAGGCGTCCTTGACGTTGATGGTCTCTCCGGTGGTGGCGGCGCGGCCGGCGATCCCCATGCTGGCATCGAAGCGCAGGATTTCGTCGCTTCCCAGGGCCACTTTGGACCACAATTCGTGGCGTTCCCGGTCCAACAGGAAAATGCTGGCACGGTCGCAGAGAAGCACGTTGGTAGCTTCGCGCGCGATCAGGTCGAGCAGCGCGCCCAAATCGCGCTCGGAGTTCATTTTCTGGCTGATGGCCAGAATGGCGGCTAGTTTTTCGTTCCATTCCGGGGGATGCGCGGATGCCATGGTGTCTATTAAGTTTACAGAGTGACTACATTTTTGGCAACGTCTACCATGTAGACAGTTCCGGGCTCGCCGCCTTATTGAAAACAAAGCAATTACTTCGATCCGAATTTGGCCGCTCGCCTGCATTGCCAGAGAGCGGTGGGCGAGCCCATCGGAGGCGGGCCGCATGGATGGTCGGAGGAGCATTCGTTGCGGTCCCGTCTGGCCAAGCTCACCGGATCGAGCACGCCTCATAGAGCCTGCCAACGGAGGATGGAAACAGAATGTCCCCTGCCTGCGCCGCCGCTGGGTGGTGGCGCAGGTATCCTAAACTGTGGACCGAAAGCACCAATACCAAGTCGTCAATCGATGGACCGGCAATCTGGGCACGGGAAGCTCGGCTTACAAGGCCTACAGCCGGGCCCACGAACTGAGCGGGGCGGACAAATCCGCCGTAATCCAAGGCTCCTCCGACCCGCTATTCCACGGCGACCGCACACGCTACAATCCCGAAGAACTGCTGCTGGGCGCGCTGTCCGCGTGCCACATGCTCTGGGTGTTGCATCTTGCGGCCGACGCCGGCATTACGGTTACGGAATATGAAGACGAGGCATGCGGCGAAATGGCGGAACACGCCGACGGTTCGGGCGAATTCACCCGCGTGGTGCTGCGTCCCCGCTTGAAGATCGCCGAGGCGGAGCGGATCGACGATGCCCTGGCGCTGCACGCGCGGGCGCACGCGGTGTGTGCCCTGGCGCGCTCCGTGAATTTCCCGGTGGAGCACCAGCCGGTGGTGAATGGCCAGGCGCTCCGGGGCTCGGGGAATGAGTAAACCGCCCGAATGCCATCGCTGTCGTCCATCGGCAGGTTTTCGATTATCCCAATCACGCGGCCCCCAGCGCGATGGTTTTCACCCATACTCACCAGGGCTTACCGCACCACGTGCGATCCGCAGTTGCTGGCCACCGCGGAGAAGGTGGCCGCCTTCGCCATCGCCAATCTTCCCGAGGACGGCGTGCCCTGGGCAATCGGATAGCTCTGCCGCAGCTCTGATCGCGGGGGCTATTTCGGGGACAGGCTACACAACCTCGAAATTCAAATCGGTGAGCGGGACGGAGTTTCGAGGTTATGTAGCCTGTCCCCGAAATAGCCCCCAGGCGCGGCGTTACCGAGCCGCGACCGCAAGGGAGCGGTTTCTTGAGTTTCGCACCAGAAACCAGTTAGGGGCGCTGAAAGCTTTTATCCCACCCACAACAGCGGCTGGCGCACGGGGTAGTTGCGCAGAACTTCTTCCACCGTGGGGTCGGGATCCAGTTCGCGCCATAGGGCGATATACTCCGGCTTGCCCAGCGCCAGACCGGCAAACAGCAGACACGGCTGGCGGACGGGCCACTCCTTGTCATACATGACATCGGGCGGGAGCGGCCACTTCTTCTTATCCAGCATGAAGGGATACATGTACTCCATGGCTTTGGCCATGCCGCGTCCATCGGGAAGCGTCCATTTCCACAGGCCCAGGCTCTGCGCAATCACAGCCAAGGCATCCAGATTGAAGAGCGAATAGCCGTAAGGCTTGGTGCGGTGAAGTTCTTCCGGGAAGCTGCCGTCGGGCGCTTGCTGGTTGGGGATGAGCACGGTCTGGAAACGGTCGCGGCAGTAGGCGGTGAGTTGCGCGTTGCCGGTGAGTTCGGAGAACGCGGCCACCTGCGCGACCCAGCAGGTGCCGTGATTGTTCCTGGCGTCGCGCTCGGCAATCCCGTAGGGGTGGGTGTTCATCCACCCGGTGTAAGCGGCGAACCAGTGGCTGACGCCATCACGATCGGCCGGCGAAAGTCCGGCGCGTGACGCGGCGCGCGCCACTTCCACCAGGTGGAGCGTGTCGATGATGCCGATGCCCCGGCCGGTGAATCGGCCCTGGATGGCTTGCGCGAACTGCAGGTTGGGATTCATGCGCGTGGCATCGTCGATGAACCAGGCGCGCAGGTGCCTGGCGGCGTGGATGGAATATTTGCGGTTTCGGGTGATCTTGTACGCGGCGGCCAGGGCGGGCACGATCAGGCTCAAGCGCACCATGGCGCGCCGGTGTTCCACGAAGTTGCCGGGGTTGCTCATGCCGTCGCGCTGGATGTAGGGGCCGGCGGGATTTTGAGGGTCGGGCCACCAGTAGTCGCCCTCGGAAAAGAAATCGTGGAGTCCGCCGGCGCTGCGCGGGGAGTGCGAGGCGGTCACGGTGACGGGCTGTTCGGACAGGTATCGATCGGCCGCGCGCAGCACGCGTGCCCGCTCGATTGCCTCCAGGTCGAACTTCCCGGCCCGTGCGTTCCCGGCAGCGGCCGCGGCCAGCGCGCCAGCGAGAAAATCCCTGCGCCGCACGGCTACCGCACCCTCCGGCACGAGGCCGGCCGGGAGGGCGGGCCAGAGAAAACGGATACTCCATCGCACGGAGCTAATCCTTTCTGCGGCTGGAATCGCGCACCACCAGCCGCAGTGGTATGAACACGCACTACTTCGCCTCTTCCACTTTCAACTTATCCCACGGACCGCTGAGGCGCAGTTCCTTTACTCCGTCAGTCAGCACCACCACTAACCTGCCGTCCTCCTGGGTGGCGCCGCGGCCNNCGCTGTAATTTCCGGAAAGCGCGCGGCCCACCAGCCCGCCGAAGTCCAGGCCGCCGCCCGTAAAGGCGCCCTCGGCGGTGAGATTGGTGGCCAGTTGCAGCCCCGTGCCGGACGTCTCTACCGTGGCTTGACTATCCACTTTGCCCCCCTGCCAGTTCAGGCCTTTCACCGCGGCGTCCAGCCGGTACGACGGACGCGTGCCGCGCAGGTTCACCACCAGCGAACCGGTAATGGGGGTCCGGTCCAATCTGGCTTGCAGGCCTTCAAACTGCACGCGCGTCACGTCCCACAGCAGGTGCGCCCGCACATTCTGCAGGTGTGCGCCGGCAATCGAGAAATCGTCCACCTGAATGACGCCATCCACGGCGCGCTGCTTCAACCAGTCCGGGAGGTTGGAACGCCCCAGCGCCCTTGCCAGCAGGCCGGGATTGCGGCGCAGCGTGGGCATCCACTCGGCCTCCAGCGCGGCGGCATCCAGGGTTACCGCCCGCAGGCGCACGCGATGCGGCCGGGCCGCGCCGGGCTCGTAGGTGTACGACCCGGTGAAGGCGCTGGCGCCCACCTGCGCGGCGATGTGGTCCAGCATCACGCGCGCTCCCTCAATCTGCGCATTCGCCGACGCCAGTTGCACCGGATCGGCCAGGCCGGGCACGGGGATCTCGGCGCCACTCAGGTGCAGGCGGCCGGTCCATCCGCTCAGATCCAGGCCGTAGTGATAATGCAACTGGCCGCTCCACTGCCCGGAGCGAACCTGCTCCAGCCACGGCACCGCGGCCAGCGCCACTTGCGCGCGCAGCGATTCCACCTTCATGGCTTCGGTGGAGATGGCCAGATCCAGGGTGTTATCGCCCATGGCATAGTCGGCTTCCACCTGCGCTTCGTCCTGCCCGGAGGTGCGAACCCGCGCGGGGGTGAGGCGGATGTGGCCGGAGTCGAAAAGAATGGCGGCCTGGTCAAAACGTATTCCGGGCGAATCGGGGATGGTCAGCGAACCATCGCGAACGGCCACTTGCCCCTGCAGGTTACCTTCGGAATATCCGATGGCGCCTTCCATTACCCCGGCGAGTTCCAGCTTGGGCGGAAACTGCGCGCCCATGTGCCGGGCCAGTTCCAGAATCGGCGCTATCGGAAAGCGATTCCAATTGGCGCCGATGGCCCAGCGCGGCTGGGTGAGGTAATCGGTGGCGCGAAAATGGATGGCGAGCGGCAGCGGCGCGTTGCCGGCGGAATTCGACTCCAGTTCGAGATCCTGCCGCACCAGATCCAGCCGCCCGTGGACGTCCAGCGGCCAGCTTTGTCCCGCCACCGGCATCAGGTCCCAACGGTGTACGTCCGAAATTTCGACGCGGCCCTGGATGCCGATATTGTGGATGGTCCCGCCCAGGTGCAATCGCGACGAGATGGTGGCGTGTATGTTGCCGGTCTGGCCCTGGAGCAGCGCACTGATGGCGCCCAGGCTGCTGCGATCCAACACCAGATCCAGATCCACGCGCTCCGGCGCCACAAACCAGCGGCCCTTCAGGGTGAACGCTCCCAGTCCCCGCGCCGGCCGGTCGGTGCGCGCCGGCTTGCCCGTCAAAGACACGTTCCACGCCTTGCCGCCGGGGCCTGGAGGAGAGACGTCGAGATCGGTATCCAGCAGGTAGAAGACCGACTTGGTATCGCCGAACTTGAAATTGATGCGGCTATCGCGCACGTGGATGGCCGGCGCGGCGCTCATCACCGACCGGTTTACAAAGGAAAGGAAATTCCAATTGCCGGAGTCGGACTTGGTCAGATTGATGTGCGCGCCCTCCAGCCCGATGGAGTCCACCACGAAGCGGCCGCCCAACAGCGACCAGAGGCTGGGCCGGACATCGATGGTGTCCATGTAAGCCATGGGTTCGGCGCCGATGGCCGGGTCTTCGTGGATCACCACATCGTCCACCGAGAAGGCGGGGCCTTTGAAGAGGCTGAACTTCACCGGCTGGCGGAATTCCACCTGGCGCCCCAACGCGCGCGAGAGCGAACCGCGCAGCCGGTCTGCGTAGGGATTGGCATCCACGTAGGGCGCGCAGAGCCCCACCACCAGCCAGACCACCGCCGCGGCGGCCACGCCCTTGAAAACCACGCCCGGGCCGATTTTCATGCGCGGGCTCCCAGCAGCGCGCGGTAGTCTTCGGGGCTATCGATATCGGCCACCACGCCGGGGTCGTCCAGATCCGAAAACTCGGTGCGATTCACATAGCGCCGCACCACTTCGCGCGCCGC
>PLRZ01000631.1 GCA_003164075.1 Bryobacterales bacterium
CACCTTGAACTGCGATCCCAACTGGCTGAGCGTCTTCTGCCCGCGGATCGCCTCTATCACCACCCGTGCTTTGAACTGCGGACTGTGCTGTTTTCTCGTCGTCGTCATCGACCTCTCCTTGTCAACGACTCCGTCGAAATCTTAGCTTATTGCCTGGTCTGAAATCCTGGGACCACTATACTTGGCAAATGCCGACATCAAGCAGTTCTTTGCCCCGCGTGATCCATTCACTGCCGAAATCGTGTCCAAGCTTTGTGGAATTAAGACGGTGGTGACCGAAAATAAGTCGACGGGGTCAAGCAGCAGCAACGGTGGCCAAACTTCGACGAGCGGAACGAGCGAGAACACCAATTATGGCGAACGTGAACGGCCTCTGTTTCATCCATTCGAAACGATGCGTCTGCCAAGAGATGAATCCCTGATCATCGCGGCGGGCGTACCCAACGTCATCAGAGCCAAGCGAAGACCCTACTACGCGACGCCCGAGTTCGCGGGGCGTTTCTTTCCGGACCCATATTACCGGCGGAAGTGATGAGCCGGCGGTAGGTGGTCGGCTGAAAGTCTTTGCGGGAATCAATAGTGGGCTCGGGCTGTTCACAGCCGTAGGCCCGAGCCCTGAAGCCGTTGGCACAGCTGCGCCTGTGTCAGCGCAAGAACGCGTAATCCGTTGGGAGACGGGAACTCTCCATGTCTAATTCAACAAAGCTCGATTCTGACTTGCGCTTGATCGGCAAACTCTTCGCGTTGCTAGATTCACCGCAGGAAGCGGAAGCCACGACGGCGGTGATCCGCATGCGCGCGATTCTCCGAAAGTGCGAGATGCCCCTCTACGAAGCCGTCGAGACGCACGCTTTCAAAACGGCGATCTGGGCGGCTATGGGCCACCCGAAATGCCTTGAAGGCTATTTTGAAGCCTGCCGCATTCGCGACGCCTACGCCAAGCTAGAGGCCGAAAGCAACGAGTTGGTCGCCGCGGTGATCGAGTTGCGGGAGGACGTAAAACTGTGCCGGCTCTGTGAACGGAAGCGGCGCCTCATGGCGGTCGCTGTCGGTTTTGTGATCGTGTGGTATTGGTATCGGGAATTCCCGCCGTCGGAAGTCGGCCTGAAACTGACCGCCTACGGAATCCTGCTGGGGCTCGCGCCGTTTCTCGGCGTCATCACCAGGTGGCGCATCGTGAATTTCAAACGGGACCTCGAGTGGGTATCCATGACGGACAACCGGCTTTATCGGGGTATTGCGGCGCGGTGGAATCGTTTCTTGGGCCGAATGGCGCTGTCGTGAACAATTGCATCGAAGAAAAGAAGTGGGACTGACAGAAGGGAATCAAACGATGAATAACTTTTTGGAGAAATGGCTTGCGGACGGAAGTTCACCTTCGGCGAGCGGACAACCGCGAGCGACCAGAGATGATGTGCTCGCGATGCTCCGCGAGGATAGGGCAGCGGCGTCTGCCGAAATGTTCGACCAGATGTGCGTCTGTGCGGTTCATGATCGGCCCTTTATCACGCGATACACGAAACAGCCGAGCGGAAAATACCGAGCCACAGAGTGCATCAAATTTGCGACGAGTTCGAACTCGAGCCGTAAAAGAGCCGGCAAGGCGTTCAAATTATCCGTCGACGAACTCGAGGACGGATACCCGCCCTGCCCGTGGTGCGGCTGTAACTCAAACGTTCATTACCATTGCCGCTGCGGCGGTGTGGTGTGTGGCGGCAGGGTCAAGCACCAGGTCTTCCGATGCCGGGCGAGTTGCGGTGCGGAATGGATCCCTGGACCGAATGCGAAAAATATCGAGGGCACATCGGCGAAACACGAGAGCAAAGACTGGAAATGGACCGCAACGGCCTCGAAGCCTGTCGATGAAAACCGCCGGCTGCTGCCCCGGAAATAATTCAGGTAATCGAAAGATCCCGAAACCGACGCAGTTTCTGAAAAAGTAATTGAACGGCCGGCACGCGGCCTTCGGTGAACGGATGATGTGTTCTATGCGACATCGGCGCTAGAGTCTGGTGTCCCAGTCGTCGGTCGTGTACACTCCTCACCGGTTCGACGTGAGGCAACAAAAAGCGGGGCAGTAGAGAAGGGGGGTCGATGTTTGATTCCGAATTAGAGGCATTCAAGCAAATGGATATGCGGGCCTATGTAGCCAGCCACGGATACACGCTCGATCTCAAGGCGAGTTGCACTGGCTCCACGGTCATGAGACACACAAACGGCGACAAGATCATCGTCAAGCGCGATGGAGACCTGCACTACGTCTATTTTTCCGTTCGCGATGACGCCGATCACGGCACGATACTGGATTTTGTTAAGCGCCGCCTTGGGCTGTCCTTGGGCGCCGTGCGGAAGGAGTTGCGGCCATGGATTGGCATGCCGTCCTCCGCCTTACCAAGCTTCCCTCCTTTGCCGAAAGTTGTGAAGGATCGCTTGCGCGTTGAACGCGAGTATATGCGCATGAAAGAGGCACCAGCCCATCCTTATCTTGTGAATGAGCGCGGCATTCCGGCCGAGGTCTATAGTGGTCCCAGGATTT
>PLRZ01000417.1:0-6957 GCA_003164075.1 Bryobacterales bacterium
CGCCCCGCAATTTCAAACTGGCGGGGAAAATGGGCTGGGTCATTCCTTTCGATGGCGAGAACTTCGCAGGTGGGGCAGGCGGTGCTCGCCTGCCCGCCCGCGCTGAATTAGGCCCGCTGCTCGAATAGGATCGAGCGAAGGCGAGCACCGCCTGCCCCACCTGCGGGCGCACTGCAAATTCCACGACTTCAGGAGTTCTGAACTAATTTGCAAAACACGCGGGCATTCGTTACCGAGCCGCGACTGTGCCACGAAATCCCCAGATCGGTTAGCCACGCCTCGCGCGTGGGTGGCGGTGAAAGGCTATTAGCGATTAGCTTTTGGCTCCTTGGACGCGCCTGCGGCGCTATCGGTCGCGGGAGCAGTCAGTGGACAGTTGTCGGCGAGGACTTCGCAGGCGTTACCGGGCCCGTCTACACGCCATTTTCGGTGCTACCAGCATTCTCTACAGCCGCTGGCGGCCGCGGACCGACGGAGCCTGCATAACTCCTCCTGAAGGCTTCGATACAAAACCGGTTGTCTTCGTCGGTTCCGGTGGATACTCGCAGACAATGCGGCAGCCCGAACGCCTTCAACGGGCGCACCACCACCCCTTGCGACAGCAGTTCCTCGAAAACCCGCGACGCCTCCTCCTCGGAGGCCATGGCGATCATTACGAAATTCGCTTCCGAGGGCGCCAGCGGAAGTCCTAACTCCCGCAGCCCTTCGGTAAGATAGCGCAGACCGCGCGCGTTCAGCTCCAGCGACCGGTGCAGAAATTCCTTGTCGGAGAGCGCCGCCATGCCCGCCGCCTGTGCCGGCGTGGAAGGCTCAAAGGGCAGCTTCACCTTGAGCAGGTTGCGAATCAGTTCCTCATGCGCGAACCCGTAGCCGATGCGTGCGCCCGCTAATCCATACGCCTTCGAAAACGTCCGCAGCGTAATTACATTGTCATAGCGATAATGCATCGAATCCGGGTACCGCGGATTATCCTTGGCATACTCGAAGTAAGCCTCGTCCAGAATGATGAGAACGCGCTCCGGCACGTGTTGGTAAAACTCATCGAACTGATGCCGCGTGAAAATCGTCCCCGTCGGGTTGTTGGGGTTCGCCAGGTAGACGATCTTGGTGTGCTGGTTGATTTCCGCCGCCAGCGCCGGCAGGTCGTAGTGCCAGTCGCGATAGGGAACTGTGCGATACTTCACGCCGCGCGAACGCGCCAGCACCTGGAAACCGATGAAGGCCGCTTCGGTGGTGAGCACTTCGTCCTCATCGCACAGAAACGCGCGGATGATGTTGGACATGATGCCCTCGGACCCGCTGCCGGCGATGACATTCTCCACCTTGAGATCGAACTGCGCCGCCAGCACCTCGCGCAGCCGCAGGCCGCCGTCGGGGTAGAGGTTCAACCCGCTGAGCGTCGCCGCCATTGCCTCCACGGCTTTCGGCGACGCCCCCAAAGGATTCTCGTTGGAAGCCAGTTTGGCGATGCGTGCCAGCCCGTACTGCCGCCGCACGGACTCAATGGTGCGTCCCGCTTCATAGGGACGCAGAGCTTCGATATTGGGAGGGACGAGTGGCATCGGTATCATTTTACCGTGCGCCCGGATGCTCCCTTTCAGAGCCGCGACCGTAAGGGACCGTAAGGGAGCGTTCGGCCCGGCGTCCGTTCGGCTCAGCCCATTTTCCCAGGCTCGGCAGGCAGGAGCGCCGGCAAGAGTGCCTGCGCCACGTCCAACCCCCGGCACACTCGGCAGTGGCAGGGCAGCCGGCGCGCCTGCCTTTCACCGCGCTTGGGAATGACTCAACACTTCCGGACGAACGGCCACCGCCGCGTCCGAGAACCTGTCGCGATACACCAGTGTGAGCCCTTCGCGCTTATAGAAGTCCGCGTCCCAGGAATAGTAAAACACGTACGCCTGGTACCCTGGCGGATAGTAGTTCACTACCGTGGGAGCGCCGGGAATCGGCTCGATGGTCTCATGCCCCGACATCGTGCGGTAGCAATTGATAGCAGCCACGTACCGCCAGTTAGTCGATACCTTAGTCAGGCCATACGTATGGTTGTAATAAGACAGCACCGAGTAGACATCCTTCATGGCCGCATCGTACTTCCACTCATTGAAGTAAGTCAGCCGCAGACAGCCGATGTTATAGCAGGCGATCAGCACCAGGATCGCCGTCAGCGCCTGTCCCGAAGCCCGCCCGCCGGCCGAGGGCAGCGGCGCCGCCGCCAGCCCACCCGCCATCGCCAGGAACAGCAGCACCACCCACATGGCCGTGCGATCGAACGGCAGCAGGATCTGGTACGCCACATACAGGAATTCATGGCAAGCCAGCGCCGCCAGCAGTGCCGCTCCGCAGATGGCCGCTACCGCCGTCGACCTACGCGCGCCAACGTCCTCAACCGCCATGCGCCCGAGAATCAACATCACCACCCGCCAGACTACAAAGGCCGCCAGAATCGGGTATAAGAACGGTCCGAAGTGGACGAAATAGTGGAGCAGGCGCGGATTCAGCAGATAGTCGTTGGGCTCGAAGAGCGAAGCGCTCACCAGGCTTCGCAGCGTCTTGAGCAGCGAGTCGGACCCCCACGTGAATTGACCCTTGGGCCAGCTTAGAACTACCGAACCTACGAAAAAGTACCCCACCACCAAGCCCGGCAGGGTGAACGCCGCCAGAATCTTCAGGTAGTCCCGGCGATGTTCGCGGCACATCCACAGAAACAGCCCCAAAGCGGTCAACGCGTCCGCCAGTGCAAACGAGAAATTGGCGCAAACGCACAGCGCCCCGCAGAGCGAAATCAGCAGGCACGTGCGCCGCAAACAGGCCGCCCGCACCGCTGGTTCCTGCGCCTGGTATCGCCCGGCAATCGCCACCATCCACAGCAGAAATGCCGACGCCAAGCCATATCCCCGCGCCGCCACCAGGTAGTCCATCACGAACGGACTGCACATCAGGCACACCGCCAGCGCCCATTGCAGGATGCGCCGCTGCGAAATCAGCCGTACCAGATAATACACCGCGCCTATATACAACGCGGCGCCGATCAGTGCCGGCACGCGCAAGGTGATCGCCGACGCCCCGAAGATCGACGTCACCAGCCGCATCAGCAGCGAATTCAGCACGTGATTGTTGGCGCTCGCGCTCCAGTGCGTCGGCCCGGCCGGCCCGGCATACGATAGATACGTATCGGCCTCGTCGATGGTCACCGACTGCACGCATGCGCGCGCCACCGTCCACAGCCAGGCAAAGATGCACGTGCCGATCAGGAGCGGAAAATGTTTAGGACTGCTTTCGTTGGTCACAACTGTGGGTGAAGCGCGATTGTATCATTTCTTCATCCATTCCAGCGTCTGCCGGATCCCGTCGTCGTAACTGGTCTTATGCACGGCGCCGAACTTAGCCCGCAATTTAGCATCGTCCAGCAGCACCGGCGTCTCCTGCAGGTACAACATCTCCGGCAACTCGCGGTACAGCGGGCTGAACCAGCCCATCATCTTCAACACTCCGCGCCCCACGGACCGGTACTTCGGCCCGCGCCCCACCGCGCGATACACGCGTGTGATGAAGTCCATCACGTTGATTTCACCCGCGCCCGCAAAGTTCCACGCCTCTCCGTAGCACTCCGCGCACCCCGCCAGGTCCGCGATTACCGGGCCCGTATCCGGCACAAACACCCATTCGTGCGGAGCATTGTCCGGACCGATCCAGTTCGCCGTCTTCCCGGCGAGCGCCGCGCGAAAAATCGGATTGGCCATGCTGAGATCGGCATGCGGCCCGTAGAAATCCGGCAGCCGCACCACCATCCCGCTCATCCGGCCCTTCCGGTGCGCTTCCAGCACCGCGTCTTCCTGCTCTTTGCGGAACTTTCCCTTGCGCGTATCCGGCTCCCGCGGATGCGTCTCCGCGACGTGCGAGGTCCGAGGCACCCCGTACGCGTACACGTTCGACACCAACACCAGCCGGGCCACCTCGACCGACGCCGCCGCTTCGATGGTGGTGCGAATCATCGCCGGGTGCAATTGGAAGGAAGTGTAAGGAACACCCACTGCATAGATGATGGTGTCCACCCCGCGCGCCGCCGCGCCCGCCGAGCGCAAGTCGGTCAGGTCCGCTTCGAATATCTCGGCGTGCGCCATCTTGCCGAATGCCGCTTCGAGCTTTGCCTTGCCCCGTCCTACCGCTCGAAACGGGATTCCGCGCCGCTCTAGCTCCGTTGCCACTGCCCGGCCAATGGCGCCGCCCGCGCCGAAAATGGCCGCTTTCTGAATGATTGACATTTGGTACGCCGCGAGCCCTCAGTATACACCGCCTCCTCACATCGTCAACAAAGCCGCCATCAGCTCAATTCCGTCCCACAGATTCCGCATCCGCAGATTCTCATTGAAGCTATGCTGATTGTCGTCGTGATTGGCGATCGGCACCACGATCACGCGCGTTCCCAACGGCCGCACAATACTGGTGAGCGGCAAACTCCCACCCATATTAGGAAGCTTCACCGTCGGACCGCGCACGCTCTCCACCACGCGAATCACTTCCTGCGCAATCGGCAGGTCCATCGGTGTGCGCACGGCATTATCGCCGCCCCGCACCACCACCAGCGCCACCTTCGCGTGCGCGCGACGCACGTCCGCGTCCGGCTCCGTGTCCACCACGAAGAATCCCTGCTTGCGAATGTGTTCCACCACGCGGCCGGTAGTCTCTCGCGCATCCATGCCCGGCACAAGCCGTATGTCGATGGACGCCGTGGCCGTCGCCGGGATCACGTTGGACGCCTGGTTACCGGTGCGCGAACTCGCCATTCCGCGCACGTTCAGCGCCGGCTGGGTCACCAACTCGTTGAGCTTCGCGCCCGCACCTTCCGTCGACCCCAGCCAGAACTCTCGCATCAAGCCCGCGTCGATCTCGGGAGCCTCGGCGATGGCCCGCTTCTCCAGCGCCGTCAGCGGCGTCATCCCGTCGTAGAAGTGGTCCACCGTCACGCGCCCCTGGCCGTTCTTCATCGACGCCAGCAACTGCGCCAGCATCATCGCCGGGTTCGGCGCCCAGTTCCCATAATGGCCGCTGTGCAACTCGTACTGCGGACCGTAGAGGGTCACATCCAGCCCCGTGTCTCCGCGCGCGCCGAACACAATCTGTTGCCGCCGCGTCTGGTAGACCGGCCCATCGCACATCAGCCACAGGTCGCCCGCGAACAGTTCCTTATTGGCTGCCAGAATTTTCTCCAGGTTCGGCGACCCGGCTTCTTCCTCGCCTTCAAACGCGAACTTGATATTCGACCGCGTCTTGATGCCCGCCGCGCGAATCGCGTCGAGCGCCGTCAACATGGCGGCGATGGGCGCTTTATCGTCGCCCGATCCGCGGGCATAGAGCCGCCATTCCGGGTCGAAGGGCTGGCCGGCCGCGGGTAGCGGGATCACCCGGCCGCCGTCCTGCACCGGTTTGTCGCGCAGCACCGGCTCAAATGGCGGGCTGGCCCATTCCTTCGGGTCGAGCGGCTGGCCGTCGTAGTGGGCATAGAAGACGATGGTGCGGGTCGCGCCGGGCGTGCGGATCTCGCCAAACACCACCGGGTTGGCGCCTGCGACGCTGACCAGTCTCGACGGCACGCCCCGTTGTTCCAGCATATGCGCGATCGCCTCCGCATTGCGCTGGATATTGTCGTGATCGCGCGCAATATTGGGGATCGCCAGCAGCGCAAAGAACTCGTCGACAATGGCCCGCTCATGCTGCTGCCGCCACTCGCGGGCGGCCCGTGCCGCGGCGTTGTCCTGTCCCATCGCTATTGCCGCCATCGCGATCGGAATCAGGATCCGTTTCATGCGCCCTCCGGGGGAACAGAATTTCACCACAGAGACACAGAGACACAGAGAAAACTGAGGAAAGGCTGACAGGAATTTACTCGGCATGATGTTATAGCCTGTTCTTCAAGTCCTTCTCTGTGCCCTCCGTCCCCTCTGTGGCCTCAAAACCACGGGGACGGCGACACGAGATCAATCTTACTTACGACATTCTTATGTTTTCTCTGTGTCTCTGTGCCTCTGTGGTGAAATTCCGTCCACCCTCTCACGCCGAATAAATCCCCGCCACCTCATAATCCACCACCCGCGGAATCGTAAACTCAACCGTCCCCGCGCCCTCCACAAACGGAATCTGCCTTTCCGCGCGCAACAACTCCACGCGCGTCACCCGCCTCCCTTTGGGCAGCGCCATCCTCACCTTCTGCGCCCCGATCGGATAAAACTTGCGCAGCCATCCGCGATGCATCGCCGGGTTGGTGTAATTGAGCACGTGCACCGCGAACCCCGCCTGCGTCTCCCACGCGAATGTCTCAATCACGCCCTCGCCTTCCACCGTTACCGGAGCATTGCCGCCCGCCACCCATCGAATGGAATTCTGCAGCAGCCGCGCCAGGTCCGTGTGGCCAGACTTCCACATGGTCCGCTCGATGTCGCCCGGGAAATACAGCAGCCGGCTGGCGCCCTTCTGCCGCATGACCACCGCCGGCTCGCTGGTCCGCTCCTGCAAAGGATACGACAGTTCCGGAGGGTACGCCACAAAGCCCGGCACCACCGTCAGAATCGGCGAATCCACCGGCGCCACCGGCACACGATTCTCCGCACCCGGAATCCAATTCGTGTTCGAGAAGCCGCTGAGAATCTCGTGCTGCCTCTCGATGCGCGCCAGGTACGCGTTGCCCAGCGTCCCCACCACGTCGCCGTTCTTGCGAATCCCGAAGACATCTGCCAGTCCGAAATCATGCCGGCGCTGGTTCCGCTCATCGTACAAGCTGGTCTCGAACGTGGCCAGCAGCGACCCTCCACCATCCACATAGGCGCGCAGTTGCCGGCACTGCTCCTCGCTCAGCAGCGCCGTATTCGGCAGCAGCAGCGCCGTGTATTTCGCCAGATCTTCCGGCGCCAGTTTGTCTTCATGCACGAAATCGAACAGGAAGCGGCCTTCGAGCAGCGCATA
>PLRZ01000417.1:6997-11676 GCA_003164075.1 Bryobacterales bacterium
TCGCCGCCGATCAGGTGGTGGTACGGCACCATGCCCGACGCCAGCGTCTCATCGAACCACATCTGCTCTTCCTGCGGCGACTTATACACGTTGCGCCATCGCGGCGTCCCCGTGGACCAGGCGCCCGTGACGTTGGTCGCCATCTTGCCCTTCTGCACGGCGTTGCACACGCGCCCTTGCAGCGCGCAGCCCCAGATGGGCGTATCGTCCCCGCCGCGGCCCTGGTTGTCGCATTGGAACCACTCGCACATGTCGCCCAGTTTCACCAGGTCGGCCGAACAGCGTATGCCGCCGCCCAGGTTGGCGAAATAGAAGTTCGCGGGCTTCTCTTTGGCGATGGAATCGTACAGCTTCCACAGGTACACGGTGCGCTCGTTGTACTTGTCCCAGTACTCCATGCTCCCCGCCGGCGGCAGCTTGCGGCACTGTTCGCAATAGCAAACGGGCAGCGCTCCCAGCGGCGGCCATGCGTTGGTGAACATGGCATCCACGTCATAGAGCGAGTTGATTTCCTTCATGATGGCCGGCATGTAGTCGGTCATATACGTCGAGAACATGCAGGTGCGGAACAGCCTGGGGTCCTCGGTGTGGCGCACCACGTTGCCCTGCGCGTCGCGTTGGAACCACTCCGGATGGGCCGCCACGGCGTCTTCCCAATTGAGATCGGGACTCATGCGCGCCACCACGTGCATGCCGCGCTTCTTGGCGGCGGCGCAGCAGTCGCCGAAGAAATCCCGGTCGCCCAGGTATTTGCCTTTCCGGTGGAACGGCACCTTGGTGGGGTAAAACGCCAGAATCCCGGTGACGCTCACCATTACGGCATCCACCTTCAGGCTGGCCCAATAGTCGGCCCATTGTTCCACGTCGAGCACCGCCGGGTCGTGTTCCGTCATATTGGTTTGGCCCGCCCGGCGGATTTTCCGTTGCCAGGGTACCGTGGCGTCGGCGGCAAATAAGGAAGCGGCCATCGTGGCCGCCGGCACTACCAGGAGCTCGCGTCGATTCAGATCCATGAGTACGTCACCTGTAGTGATGCTAATCGAAAGCAACGCGCCGCGCAGTAGCTTCCTGACACGCCACCGTGGCGCCCCGCGCCGGTCAGCCTCGCCGACGTCCCGTAAATGCAGCGTAGCGTGGCGGTTTCAGACTTGCATGAGACTCAGAACTCCTGATGTCGTGGAATTTGCAGTGAGCCCGCAGGTGGGGCAGGCGGTGCTCGCCTGCCGTCGATCCTATTCGAGCAGCGGGCCTAACTAATTTCTGTCATGAAACTCCGGCTCGTTACGGCAAGACCGCTCCCTGGCGGTCGCGGCTCAGTAACAAGTCCCGTGGAATCATCGCGGCGTTTTCCGAGCCGCGCGCGCAAGCAAGCGGTCCTTGCCACTTGAAGGCAGTTTCATGACAGAAACTAACTAATTCAGCGCGGGCGGGCAGGNNTTTTCCCCGCCAGGCAGAAATCGCGGGGCGACATCAGGAGCTCTGAGACTTGTCCCCGTTTTCGCCGCTCTCCTCCTCGCCGCCCCCCTGTTTCCCGCTGCCGGCGGAGGCGCCACCGCTATCGACAGCGCCGGCAACGTCCGGTTGACCGCGTCCCGACTACCCCGACGGCATTTCAGAAGAACGCGACCTCCGAGGTCTGCGCCACCCAGCAGGAGCAGCGGTCAGGATGGCGCCACTGCCATTACCACCGATGCGCAGGGCAACGTCTATGTCGCCGGCTACACCTACTCCGCCGATTTCCCGGTCACGCCCGGCGTCGTGCAGCCCAAGAACGCCGGCCCGATCAGCCCTGCGGTGGTCACGGATCTCGGAGCCGCCCGTCTTCATCAGCCTGAAACAGGAGCCGCCTAAACGCGCCAGGACTCGGATTTATCTTACAGGGCCGCCTGAGTCACTAAGGAAATGGAGAGGGTGAAAAAAGAGGCGGTTCGGTGTAGAGTAGAGTGACTCAGGATGCCCGAAATGCAAATCCTGGACGAGGCCGCGTTATTCCGTGCCGGCCAAGCTGAAGCCCTGGACGACAGGAACCAGGGAGACGTGTTGCCGCTGGCGTCCGCCTTGTGTTGCGCCGCGGACATTGCTGGTATTCTGCGCGAACTGCACAGCGCCGGCCGGTGCCATGGCGCGGTAGCAGAGTGCGTGGTTATAGAGCCTCACGGAGCAACTCTGGCTCCGCCGCGTGAGTCCCTGGAACTGGTCGACCAAGGCGTGGATGTTCGCGCTTTCGGCAGCCTGCTGTACGAAATGGTCACGGGCCTGAAGCCTTCCGGGGACGGGGGCGGCATCGAGTCATGGCCGGCCCCGACGTTCCAGGGCCCCGAAGGTGTGCGGTTGGCTGCCATCCGCCTGGCTCTCCGCTGCCTGGAAACCTCCGATGGGCGGAGGCCCAACATGCAGCAGGTCCTCACCGAAGTCCGGCTGTTTCGTGTGCTTGTGCGGCAAGGGGAGCCGGTGCCCGTGGCAGCAACTCCTCCGCCCCACGCTCCAGCCGAACTGGCGGCTCCCCCTGCACCGGCCCCCGCTCCGGCTTTCATCAGTTCCGTGCCGGAGAGTTTCTTCATGGCCGTGGACGAGGATTCGCCCCCGCGCAAGCCATCCCGCGCGAGGTGTCCCCATTGCGGCGGCCCCTTCGTCTATTTCTCCCAGCCCAGCACCTTGTTCGAACGGATGCTGGGCATCGTGGGGATTCGTTTACATCGTTGTCACCGGTGCTTCTACCGCTTCGGGGTTCTCTTGGGCCTGGCGTTTTCCAAGGAGTAGCCCGCCGACTGACCGCCCGTCTCACCTGCCGCGGCTGCTTATGGCCTGGATCAGATCGGCCTTCACCAGGTTAGCTCCGGCAGTAGAGAGATGGTCGCGATCCTGATAAAGCTGCTTCCGCCGGTCGTCAACGAAGCGGACTTCCCCCGAGTCCCGCGAGAACAGTGGTTCGATATCGACGACAGTCACATTGTCTCGCTGCAATCTTTTCACCCGCTCGTTCAACTCCATCCGGATCGCGTGTTCCTCCGGATCTTCCCGGAACGGCGGACGATTACCGCTCCGGATGCCTTCCCGGCTGGCGATTTCAGGCAATACCGGCGGCTGAGTGATGAGAAAGACGAAGCGCACGTATGGCTTCAACTCCTGTAGGGCGAGGCTCAGCCGGTCGGGATCCTCTCGCAGTTTTTCCCAGTTACACACCAACACCAGAAAATCGGGTTTCTCTCTCTTCACCACGGCGATCGATTCCAGCCAGAGCGGAGAATTCCGGCCGGTAGAGCGAGGCAGCGGATCTCCGGCTTCCACGCTGATTACGTCGAGCCTGAAATCGCGTTCCCTGGCGAGTTCCGTGGCCATTTTGCCGTACATCGAACCATTGCTGTCGCCCATGAGGACCATCGAGCCGTTCCGGCCCGTCCCATTGAAATGGAGTCCACCTTTCCGGATCGCACGCAAATCCGCATTCACGTAATTCGCATTCCTTACAACGATGCCCAGGGGTATCAGTATTACAAGAGAGCAAGCCAGAGCCGCGAATGCCAAGCCTCGCCTGCCCGGATGGTTCAGGAAGATCCGGCCAGGTTTTTCGATGAGGGCAAAACAGCCGGCGGAAGCGATGCCGCCGACAACGATCTTCAACGCCAATCGGACCAGCGGCGGCTGCCAATAGAACTTATAGTCCACCAGGGAAAACACGGGCCAATGACAAAGATAGATCGAGTAAGACATGCGCCCGATGAGAACCAGCGCGTGGGACGACAAGATGCGCTCCGCAAGGCCTTCCGCCTTCCCGCACGGCAACAGGAGACAAGCTGTGCCCACCACTGGGAGCATCGCGACATAACCGGGGAATCGAAAACCCTCGGATATTACCCAAAACGAGATGCCGATCAGTGCCAGGCCGGCGATTTGTATCGCAGCCGGTAACTTTGTATAGGTCATGCTCCTTCCCGGCAGCGTGGCGAGAATGCTGCCGGCGAACAACTCGCAGGCCCGGCTGGGAAGAAGGTAGAAAGCCCATTCCGGCCGGACCTGAGTCAGCACGATTGAGGACAGAAGGCTGAGAACGAAAAGCCCCGTCAGAACGTGGATCCGGTATGGATTGGCCTTTCGATACAGCATGAAAAAGGCCGCCGGGAACAACAGGTAGAACTGCTCTTCCACCGATAGAGACCAACAGTGCAGGAACGGCTGGGCATCGGGAGAGAGGGCAAAATAGTTTCCCTGCAGCATGAACTTCAGGTTGGCGATGGAGGCGGCTGCCGCTGCCAGAGTTGCGCCCGTGGCAGCGAAGTCTTGCGGAGAGTAAATGAAGTACGCCCCAATCAGGGTGGCCACCGCGACGGCCACAAAGGCCGCCAGTAAGCGCGCGATCCGCCTCTGATAGAAGCGTCCAAAGCTGAAGCGGTTGCGGTCGCAGTCCCGCAGAATGACGGAAGTAATCAGGTAACCGGAGACCACGAAGAAGATATCGACGCCGACGAATCCACCGGGCAGCCATCGGCGCTCCAAATGGAAAAGGACCACGGCTAACACGGCTACCGCTCTCAGACCATCGATAGCGGGACGATATTCGCCGGCGGCCGCCGCCGAAGGTGAGGCCAGCATTCACCTTCTAGTGCCCGGTCGGCGCGAACTGTCTCACCAATAATGTTCTTGTCTCGACCCTTAGCAGCCGCGAAGAAATATCCTGTGCA
>PLRZ01000581.1 GCA_003164075.1 Bryobacterales bacterium
TTTCGTGGCGCAGGCACTCCTGCCTGCTGGGTCGAGACTTCTGGACTCCTGATGTCGCCCGGCATTCTGGAGCCGCCGGGGAATCAGACTGAGCCACCACTTCGCAGAATAAATTTAGCCACGGATGAACACAGATGAACACAGATGAACACAGAAAACAATCCTTGTTTTTTGTCTTATCCGTGTTCATCTGTGTTTATCCGTGGCCAATAATGTCTTTGCCCGGACTCGAAGAGATCACTCTCATTCCACGACATCAGGAGTCCAGAAACTCATCTCGGCGCTCCGGGACGGTGGATGNNTCCACGACGTCAGGAGTTCTGAAGGATCGGACATAGACTCGCTTCCCGGGTTTCTATGCGATCTTGAGACGATTGAACAAGGGGACCTTGGCAAAGTCCACGACGAATGCGAAGACTGCCGCCGCTACAAGGGTTCCTGCCACGACGAGTATAGGCAGAGGAGTCATGGCGATTCCGCAAGTCGCCAGCGTGGAAGCGATCAACAGATCGAGTGCGGAGCAGCCGACGAGCAACAGGCTTGGGCGACAGGACCCCAGGCGCTGGCGCTCCCGATTCGTATAGGTGGTTGCTTGATTTCCAAACACGATGACCACGAAGGCCAAAGTCCTTAACATATCGATGCCAAAACCCAGGCGGAACTTGGCGATGGCCAGGACGGCGGTACAGAAGATCAGTTCGCAGACTCCCATGAAAACACCCGCGACTGTCAACGCACCGATTCGCCAGACATTGGGCAATGGGGACGGCCGTACGTTGTCTGTCGTCAAGGACATTCCGAGGAAATCGCCGGTAAGCATAATGATGGCCATCAGCATGGGAGTCAGGATGGCGTGCCCGGTCATGACCAGACCTGCGGCCAGAAAGAACACCTTTGAGATCTTGCCGGTAACTGAGTTGAGCGTGTAAGTCAGGATGCGCTGGAACGTCACGCGGCCCTCTTTTACCGAAGCGACGATGCCGCCGAGGCCAGCCTTGGTCAGCACGATACCGGCCGCCGACTTGGCGACATCGGTCGCGGTGGACACCGCAATTCCCATTTGAGCCTGACGGAGGGCCGGCGCGTCGTTAGCGCCGTCGCCGCACATTCCGACAGTATGGCCGCTCTTTTGGAATGCCTTGACGAGGTTGTATTTTGCCTCCGGAAGAACGCCGGCATAAACAGCGAAATCCGCGGGTCGTACCCCGTCGGGGATTGGTCCTGGCGGCGAGACGGCTCCATCCAGGCCTATCGCGCGGGCCACGATCTCCGCCGTCGCCGGGGCATCGCCCGTCAGCATCACGGTGCGGACTCCGAGGGTATGCAACTCGGCGATGAGCGCCGCCGAATCCGCTCTCGGCGGATCGCTCAGGGCAATGATCCCCGCGATCTTCAGCGCCTCTGGCGGGCCCACTGCGACGGCCAGCACCCGGTAGCCCTGTGCCTCCATTTGGTCTGTCTTCGTGGACGCGTCCGGCGGCGCTGGCGCGAGGCCCGTAACTGCCGTGAAGGCTCCCTTGACGGCGCGTACCGTGGCGCCGCTGGCATCGACAGCCGTCGCTTCAGACATCTTTGTGGCGGGATCGAAAGGCACAAATTTGCCCAGTTTCGGCAGATCGGAGGCAACTTTTTCCGCGGCGGCGGCCCGGATGGCGGCATCTACGGGATCTTGCCCGCCGTCCGAACTGGCGAGGGCAGCCCATCCCAGGACGTGCGGTTCGTCGAAACCGGACATGGCATGAACGGCGGTTACAGTCAGCTCGTTTTGCGTCAGCGTGCCCGTCTTGTCGGCGCACAGGACCTCGATGCTGGCCGCTTCATCCACAGCGGAGAGGCGCGTGGGCAGGACGCCGAGAAGCGCCAGCGCCCGCGCGCCGAGCGCCGCCGCAAGCGTAAAGGTGGCGGGCAGCGCTACCGGGATCGACGCCAGAACGGCCGTGAGCACCAGCGGAATGATCTCACCCACCGGCATCTTGAGAGCGCGGGCATATCCCACGAGAATCGCGATGATGACGCCGTTGAAGATGGCGAGATTGCGCACCACGCGCAGGACCGCCTTTTGCTGGGAACTTTCGACGTGCGCGGTGCGAACCAACTCCGCCGTGCGTCCGAACTTTGTGCGCGTCCCGGTGGCCGTCACTTCCGCGACAGCTTCGCCGCGCCGCACCAGCGCTCCGGCATACGTTTCGAATCCGGCGCCGGCTTCGATGGGGACCGATTCGCCGGTGAGCATGGACTGGTCGAGCAGGATCTCGCCTTCGGTCAGACGCACATCAGCGGCAACCACCGCTCCGAGCGACAACTTCACAATATCGCCGGGCACGAGCCCGGAAGCAGGCACGGTGGCCCAGGCGTTATCGCGACGGACCGATGCATTCAGCGCCAGCCGCGATTTCAGGGCGTCAAGAGTCGCCTGGGCCCGCCCTTCCTGGAGGAATCCGAGAGCGGCGTTGAAGGCCAGAAGTAGAGCGATCACTCCGGCTTCGATGTACTTGCCGAGGACAATCTCGAGGACAATCGCAGCTTCCAGCATCCACGGGACCGGCTCCCAGAGCTGAATTAACGCCCTGCGTAGCGGGTGCAGCGCCGTGTCGGGCACCGCGTTCGGACCGAACTTCTCGAGCCGGCTATGGACTTCCTCACTCGTGAGGCCAGTGGGGATCCGGACATCTATCGCGGCA
Source organism: Bryobacterales bacterium (assembly GCA_003164075.1). The sequence goes on from PLRZ01000581.1 coordinate 2,682, forward strand.
GGCATAAGTTCATCCCTTCGATGTCAGGGCTTCGAAGCCGGAGACGACGTCGAAAAGCTCCTCGTCGATGCCATTCTGGCGCGAGCGATGGAATGTCCGGTTGAGGTCCTCCAGTAACTCGTCGATGTTCTTGTCGGCGCGTTGCATGGCTGCCAGGCGGCTGGCGTTTTCGCTCGCCAGCGATTCGGCGCACGCACGGAAGATCGACACGAAAAGATATCCGCTGATGAATGCCCGCAAGGTCCCGGTGCCGCCACCGATAACCTCGGGCAAATTTTTCGTAGGCCAGGGAAGTCCAGCAAGCTTGCGCCGCCATTCTTCGTCCAGCGGCAACAGCCGTTGGTTGACGGGCTCATAGACTGCCCCCGATTTTGGACAGTTGTGGAAGAGGTGGAGTTCCGCTATTTCGCCGTGCCGTTGGCGCGCCTCGCTCGCCAGGAGAATCTGGCCGACCAGCGGGGTGATGGCCTTGACGGAGTTCGGCACGGGGAAGAGTCCCCGTAGTGGCAGGCCCGCGTCCACCAGGCGCTCCTGAACGCGCTCGCCGACGGCCCAGACCTCGGGCTTGCCGGGCAGAGCCGCCAGGGTTTTGATTGCAAAATCGGCCACCACATCGTTAAACTGGCCCACCAGTCCCTGGTCCGATCCGAACAC
>PLRZ01000416.1:0-3835 GCA_003164075.1 Bryobacterales bacterium
CCGTCAAGGTCATCCGCGGGAACCGATCGCACAGCAGCGGCCACACGCTTTCCGTGAAGAAGCGATAGGCCGACACGTTGGGGAAGTGGCGAAACGAGCCGATGAATAAGAGGCTTTGGCCGGGCTGCTCCACTTGCGGCTGAAAACGTTCCAGGTCCACTCCGTTTTCGATGACGGTGGCGGGGACGCCCGGGCCAAGCAGCGCGGCATCCTTCGGCGACATCACCACCACGCGACGGTAGCGGCTCACCGCGCGGGTTTCGTAACGGCGCCAGCGGAAGAAATCCCACCATGCGGCGAGGGTGCGGGCGCGGCGGGCGATCTGTCCGAAAAGGTCGAACGTGACATCGTGCTCCACCAGGATGTCGCCGCCGAACGCGGCCATGTGGGTATACTCCACCTGAAGCAACTGGAAGCCGAAGGCGCGGCGCTCCTCGGCGATGGCCTGGCCCATGGCCGGCGAGAAAAACTCGTGCACTTCGGGAGGCGTTACGGTGGACCAGCGCGACTCGCGGTAGCGGCGTTTGCGCACCAGCACGACGCGCGCGCAAAACTCCAGCAGCGGGGCGGTCTCCGGCTCCTCCTCGCCGTCTGTAAAGGTGAACAGCTCCACGTCGAATTCGCGCGCCATCTCGCGCAGCAGGTGATAGATGCGGACGGCGCCCCCGTGCGAAAGCGGGTACGGAGAATACGGCGAGAGCACGGCCACGCGCGGGCGTTCGGGGGCGCAGGCGCGGCCTTCCAACACGCGGTAGCCGTGCGGTGTGACGGAGCGTTCGCGCTTGGGCCAGGGCCACCACCAGGGCCGGAGGTAGATCCGGTCCAGCGGCACACCCCACCAGTACAGGAACGAAGCCAAATCGAAGCGCAGATGGTGACGCTCCAGGCGCGAGTTATACGCCAGGATCTTGCGCGGCGCCATGCGATACGCGGCGCGCCGCAACGCACTGGGCCGATTGCCGAGCATCAGCGGCGCCAGGCCGATGCGGAATTTCCTCAACTGGCCGCGCAGCTCGGCCCAGTTCTCTTCGGTGGCTACGAAATGGCGGCGCTCGGGCACTAGACGGCGGACTTCGTCGGCCATGCGCCGGCAGAGCGCCGCATCGCCGCTGCAGAAGGTGACTACTACGGCCTCCGGATCCTTGCCCAGCAGCCGGAAGATCCACTGTTTGAGACGCTGCTTCACGCGACCGCCCCGGAACTCCACAGCGCCGCGCAGGCGGCCAGCGGCGTTACGGCCGCGATGGCGGTGACGGGGCCGTAACCGTGGCGATCGATAATGGCGCCAAACAACGGCGAGATCACCAGTTGGATGGCGCCATACGAGGCCACCAGCATGGAGACCGCGAACGCCGCGCGCGCGCCGCCAAAAACGTCGAGCGGCAGGGTGTAGGTGCTGACGCTGAAGGCCGACACCGCGAAGATACTGACCGAAATGCCGGCCGTGGCCCACATCGCGCCGGGCGCGCGCGGGATGGCGGCGGTGGCCAGCGAGAGCAGGGCAGCCACGAAGCAGACGCGGAAACGGGCCGCCGGAGCCGCCATCCCGCGATTCATCAACCGCAGAGAGAACCAACCGCCCGCGAATCCGCCGCCCATGGCGACCAGCGGCGGAATCCACGCGTACCAGGCGGCTTGCGCCACGGTGAGACGATGTACGTCCACCAGATACTGAGTGGTCCAGTTGCTCCATAGCGAGTAGCCCACCATGCCGAGGCCATTGGCCGCGACGAACGCCCACAATCGCCGGTCGCGCAGGAGTTCNNCCACAGCAGACCGAGGATGCCGGTGAGAACGAAGGCCATGCGCCATCCGTAGCGTACGGCGATCCATGTGGCTACCGGCGGAGCGAGAATGGCGCCCAGCATGACGCCGGCCTGGTTGATGGCATTGCCGAGCGCGCGTTCGGGCGGCCTCAGATACGTATGGATGGCCTTGCCGGCCGATGGAATTCCGCCGGCTTCCGCCACTCCCAACACCGCGCGGCAGCCGATCAGTCCGCCGAGCCCGGTGGTGAAGCCGGTGGCGATTCCGGCGCACGACCACAAGCCCACCGCCAGGCTGATGCCGCGGGTGAGACCGGTGCGGTCGATGAGCATTCCGGCGAACGGCGCACTGGCGGCGTAGGTGAGGGAGAAGGCGCCGAGGATCCAGCCGTACTGTTCGCGCGAGAGGTGGAAATCGGCGCGCAGTAGCGGCGCGAGAGTGGCCAGCGACTGGCGGTCGAGATAATTGATGGCGGAGGAGAGCACGAAGACGGCGAGAATCCACCAGCGGTAACGGGCCGCGCCGATGGCCGCGGTCACTGGAACTCGATGGTCGCCACTTCGCCCGCGGTTGCCAGGCGGGCATCGGCCTTGGGGAAATATTCGATGGTCACGTGGCGCGGCTTCTGAATGCCGCACCCCAGTTGCGCATGGTTGGTTCCCGAGATGACGATCTTGCCGGGGTCGCCGACCAGCAGCTTCACGGTCTTATGGTCGGCGCCTTCCACGATGAGGCGCGCCTGTTTGCCGAGGCAATCCACCTGCTTGAGGTTGCCGACGATCTTGCCCGTAGGCTGCGGGCCATCCCACCAGGGGACGGCGTCGGTGGCGGGCTTGGTATCGCCGTTGTATTTGGCCTCGACGGCGTGCAGATGCTCGCGGGCCTGATCCTTGAGCTGTTCGAGTTCGCGGGCATCCTGTTCGGCCTGGCGTCGTTTCTCCTCGGCTTCGAAATCCAGGCGTTGGCCATCCACGCTCAATCGCGCCTGCCGCATGCGGTCGCGCTGCGCCGGCTCCGTGGCGGCCTGCTCGGCCTCGCGCCAGGCTTTGGCTGCCTCGGCGAAATTGTGGTCGGCCAGGTAGCACTCCGCCAGCGCCTGCCAGTACGAGGCGTTGCGCGGATCGCGTTCGGCGGCAGCCTTCCAGTGCGCCAGGCGTTTCCGCGGGTCGGTGTCGCGCTGGGCCAGCATGGCGAACGGCTCGTCGAGTTTGGGATTGATGCCGACGGCGCGCAGGAGCGCCTTGTCGGCCTTTTCGTCGTCGGATTCCAGGCGGGCGTACTCGATGTAGCAGCCCGCGCTGGTGGAGCCGGCCTCCATGGCGACGGAGAAATAGCCGCGCGCCTCGTCATTGCGATGTTCGCGCAGGGCCAGCATGCCGAGGCCCTCCTCGGACTCCGCGATCTTCAAATGGTCGTTGAGCAGGCTCCGGTATTCGCCGGCCGATTGCTCGCCCGCCAGCAGGTCGGCGCGCGCCAGGCGCACATCGGGATCGGAAATGGCTCTCTCGTGGAAATCCGCGGGAGACATGGGGAGGCTGGAAATGGTGGTGGTCTGAAAGTTCCCCGCGGCGAAGTGACGCTTGGCCAGCGCTTCGACGTCGGCGGCCGATTTGCCGAAGGCATTCCGATAAGCGGAGTCGTCGGCGACGCCTTTGCGCAGGTTGTAGAGCAGGATTCGCAGTTTGCCGAAATACTCCGGCCCCACGACCAGCAGATGGACACGCGCCCAGTCGAGGTCCGGCTGCGCGGGCGGCGCGCCGGCGGTGATGTGGATGCCGCTGACCTGCAAAGTGGAGAAGAATTCCACCAGCCCGTGTTCGAACGCCGCCGGCATGCGATTGGTGTTGGAGTTGAGCAGCAGGCGGGTGAGTTCGCTGAAGACCGCCGGCGAGACGGGGCTCTTGTCGGCGAGGACGATGGCATAGCGGTCGCGGCCCAAGGTGATAGGCGCCGGCGAAGTCCAGCCATGGGAGTTTTTGAAGACGAGAATGCGGACGGGTTGGGGCGTTTCGAGGTCCTGCTCGCCCACGATTTCGCCGAGGGCATGGCGGAATTCCTCGAAGCGGAC
>PLRZ01000416.1:3853-12447 GCA_003164075.1 Bryobacterales bacterium
GTCAGTCCGCGGGGAGTTTTGGTAGAATAAAGGCGCCCCGTGACGCTAATCGTCTAACGGTTAGGATAGAGTCCTCTCAAGGCTTAAATACGAGTTCGATTCCCGTTAGCGCTACCAATTCTTAATAGAGTTATGGGCAACGCGTTGTGACGCCCCATGACGCGCGAAGCCCCACCAGAGAACTCCCCAACAAACGCCAGAATCCCGTGGCGGCGGTTCCCACGCCGGAAACGGCCCCGTTTGCGCCCCCGGCGTCCCAGGGTCGCGCGTTACCGCCAGGCGGTAGACGGGGCCGGCGTCGGCGTCGGCGCGGGGGCGGCGTCAGGGCCGTCAGGCTGTGCTTGGCCTTGGCGGTCGTGCGCGAATCGGGTGCGGGCGACGAAGTGATCACGAGTATCGCTGGGCAACGTCTGCAAAGCGGCGCGCCCTGGACGGTATCGCCACGCGCCAGCGCGAGGCGAACGAGAAGCGCAAGCTGGAACCCGACCGGCAAGAGAACCTTGAGTCACTCCCGCAATCGGCGGCGGACCGGTAAATTCGCAAACGACGAAACGACCCGGCAAACCCCTCGGTTTGAAGGTTTGAAGGGGAGTGCAGTTCCAAGCGCGCGACTATTCCGCAGGAGCTTGAGGCGCCGGTTGGGCGGTCTTGCGGCCACGGTGAATCGGCCGCTTTAGGGCGTGCGGTTGCCGTTCTTCTTTGACTGTCTCCCTGTGAACGGCAGCTTGCTTAGGGACGATTCGAAGGAAGGGAAGAGGAGGTAGGTCCAACCCCATGCGAGCAGTGATATTGTGAACGAATTCTCGGGTGTACGGCCAGCAATTGAACACCGCGTTTCCATCCTTGAATGCTGTTACCGATTCGGGACTCGGTTCAAAGGAATTGTCGTGGAATTCATAATCCAGATCGAATGCAGATTCCAGGAGAAAGAGCCGCACAGGCGGTTCCGCGCCGCTCTCACCGTGAACGCTGAACTTAACCTGTATTCGTAACACTCCGTCGACTATGGCATTCGCCGAGGAGACGTGCGATAGCCGAAAAGACATTGCGCTTCGGTCAATTGCTTCCGTGCTCTCGACGGAGGCTTGACAGCTACGCAGTACTACTCGCCTGAGCTCGCAGTTGGCTTGAAGCTCGAAAGCCTTTCGGATTTCTTCGGGTTCTTGTGAAATTACCATTGCGTCAATTTTCTAACGGCCGTGACAAACTCCCGTCACCCGCGCTATGGCCGGGGGGCCGTGGCAACGCGACCACAGGCCAGCCCCCAACAAAAGGGGTCCGGTCTCTCCGCTGCACGCATCCGCAGACTCAAATATCCATCCCCGATTGGCCCTCCGAGCGAATTCAAGAATCAGAGCGTTGTTTCGCTCCTCTTGGACCAATCCCAACTCCCAGCGTTTGACGCTGGCTACGCCAACTCCTAACGCCTTAGCGAACCGCTGCTGACTCATGCCTCCGCGGATACGCTTAATCTCCTCACTCGTAAGGAGGTTGTGCGCACGCCGATAAGCATCTGCCAGCCGTCGCATGAACTCTGACGTATCCGATCCTTCCATGGCAATATGCCCACACTTGTCACACACAAGCGCGTTGGTACGGACCTTGAACTTCTCTCCTTTGACCGCTCCCTCAACCTCCGCGAGTCGGTCAATGAGCGCTCCCTCGCCGCAAACAAAACAGTTCATCGTCATCTCTTCTTGTAATCCTGGTGAATCCTGAGAAGGACGAAACGACTATCCTTCAAACAGAATTTCAGGTACATCCGCCTTCTATCAAAGCACTCCGAATTCCAAGCGAACTGAATCATCCGAGCACCGCGACACTTTGGCTCTTTCGACACATGATCAGGGGGGTGTGGACCGCAATAGGCGCAGGCGGCAATTTCATCGAGCACGCTCCCGATAGTTTCTAATTGCTCTTCGTGGGAAAACAGCCCAAGTTCTTGAAAATCCTGGAACGTATGCAACGGACTGCCGACCACGAAACCGTATGCGTTGAAGTCCGCGCGAGCGCGACGCAGTACCACCTCGACTTCCTCGCGAGACAGTTTTCCGCCCGAATCTCTCGCCACGTGCTCATGTCCTCAATGGTATCACGTGATACCGCGCAGTCAATAGGGAAATCATGACCACGAATGAGCGACTATCCAAGGCACTTGTAAAAATGTTAACAAAAGCGCCGCTGAACGTCCATGGAGAACAGAATGTTCGGGATCAAGCAGGGACGTGCACCTGGTTTCCGTGCCCATTCGGGCTGGGCCGCCATGGTGGCGGTAGCCGGTACCATCCGCGCGCCCCTGGTAATGGAGCGGCGGCGGGTAGTCATTGCCGATCCGTCAATGGCCGGCTCGAAGCAGCCGTATCACGCCGCCGCACTTAGGCGGAAAACTGTCGCCCCGCAATTTCGCGTGGCCTGGGAAAATCGCTGAGCCATTCGTTGCACCGCTCCATTGCGAGAGATCCGTAGGTGGGGCAGGCGGTGCTCGCCTGCACTCTATCCTGCTTGGGCAGCGGACTGGTGCGGCGCGGGCGGACTGGCAGGCGAGCACCGCCTGCCCCACCTTCGGGCTCGCCACAAATTCCACGAGATCGGGAGTTCCGATCCTCGCGCGCGCCGGCGCTGGACGCGATATGAAGTCGCTGGATGCGGTGTCCTGACAGGCTCCGGCAAGGCGCTGCCGGAACTCCAAGCGATTCTCGAGGGCGTAATGTTTCGCGATGCGCCGATGTGGGCGGCGGGGAGGTCACCGCGGTGCGCGAGAAGGGGCTCGAATTCGCGTCGTTGCAGCGGCTCGGATCGGAAACACGCGACCCTGGCTGCATTCATGGCGTCGCCCGGCATCTGAACCACTTGTCTGTTGGGGGCGTGCAAAACCCGCTCCGTTACCGTCGGGGCTCGGAACGGTCGCATCGATATCGCGAGTGCCGAGCCGCGCGCGAAAGCAAGGGGGGCGTTCCCGAAAACGTGCAGGCACCCGTCGTCTGGTGCTAACGTTGCGCGACCGGATGGCCGATATGAGTACTGAGGTGAACCGGGTCCGCTTTACCGGCCACTTCCCGTGTGGCTTTTGGAAATGAGACGACCGAAGATTGGCGGGCCGTTCGCCGCGGTGCTCCTCATGTGTGCCACTGGCGGCGTGCTGCGCGCTTCCAACCCGATTCAGTGGCGGTTTTGGGGTGTCCGCGAGGGTTTCGTGGAAACTTACACATACCGCTTGAGCGTGACCCCCAACGGCAACGCCTATGCGGGCCATGGCGCGGTGCGCGCGATGAGTGTCTTCGACGGCTATTCTGTCACACGCATTCCAGATCCCCGGAACAGTGCCCACTGGTACTCGCCGGGGGAGGCTCGTGTCTACGCCTGCGCGGGCTGCGCGCCTTGGGTGGTCTCTGACGGAGAACTGCGCACGTTCCAGGGGGGCCAATGGGTGACCAACCCTTCGCCCCGGGCTATCGGAAAACTGGTGGGGGCTGTGCCCACCGGCGATCGAGTGATCGTGATCGCCCAGACCGGCATTGAGGAGTATGTGCCGGCTAGCAAGACATGGCGCGAAATCGAGGACGTACGATACTCGGGCATCCGGCCGTTCCTCCAGGCGGTGCCGTCCCCATCCGGCGAAATCTGGGTTGCCGGCGAACATGGATTGGGCCGGCTGCTGGTGTCGAAGGATGGCGAGCCCTACGAATGGTCGGAGATCGACACCGATTCGCGCTTCAGGCACTTCCATTTCCTCGAACCCGGAGCGCCAGGCGAGCTGTTCGCTCAAGGAATCTCCCGGTGGTCGGGCCGCAGGTCTATCGTCCGCTGGGCGCGGGATCGGTTGGAGGAAGTCTTCACCTCGGCGGAAGGCTCGCCGCGCGGCTGGCGCGGACCCGACGGCCTGATCTGGATTACGGAAGGCGCTTCGATGTATCGCCTGTCCGGTGGCCGGAAGCTTCCGGTGGAGCGAACCGGCGCGCTTTCCGGCGTCATCTTCGACGTGTTCGCGGAAGGCGATCGGACATTTTGGATTACCACGTCGGAAGGTCTGGCCCGCTACACGCCGGCGCTGTGGCGGTCTCCGCCGGGTTTGGCGGACCTGGACGCAACGGTCCATGCGGCGGCGGAGGATGCCGGCGGGCGCCTCTGGTTTGCCGCCAGCCAGTGGCTGCTGGAATTCGACGGCACGGTCTGGCGGCGCCATCCTTTGCCGGCCGGTCAAGTGACCCATAGCATGCAAACCGGCAGCCTCAATCTGCTTTCGGACGGCCGGATGCTGGTCAAAGCCGTGCGCAACGACCTCTCCGATCTGGCGCTGATCTTCGATCCCCGGACAGGCCGATTCACGGAACTGGTACATCCTGGCGGCCGGCACATCACGCTGATTTATCCTCGACCGGCCGGCGGCCTCTGGGTGGCGACCGAGGCTCCCGGACACCCGGGCTTCCACCTGGAAATTTACGACGGCGCCGCGTTCCGGACGCGCGCCGAGATCGGGCCCGTCTGGCAGGGCGGCAATTTGCGCTGTGTGATGGAGCAGGCCAATGGCGATATCTGGCTGGGCGGTTCGGCCGGCGGCGCAGTCTACCGCCAGGGCCTTCTGGTGGACTTGTTCGCGACAGCCAAAGGCTATAGCGATTCCGGAGTCTTCGCGCTGGGGGTTCTGCCGTCGGGCGAAATCGTCGCCGGCGGGCGGGACCAGGTGCTGCAATACGACGGACGATCCTGGACGCGTCTGCGGAGCGGGCTCGATCGCATCCGCAGTTTCGCGGTGTCTCGCGACGGATCGCTATGGGTGGCGTCCGCGTCCGGCATTCATCGCTTCCGGGACGGCAGTTGGATTACCCACCAGATGGAAGAAGGCTTGCCCTCGGTGATTGCATATCTGGTGTTCGAGGACAAGCAGGGCCGCCTGTGGGCGGGGACAACAGGCGGGCTGGTCCGCTACGACCGCGAGGCCGACACCGACCCGCCGCGTACGCGCCTGGAGCGCTCGGTGAACGCCCACGACGTGCCGCCTTCGGGGGATCTGCGCGTTTCCTTCTCCGGCATGGACAAGTGGAACCAGACGAATTGGGACCGGCTGCTGTACGCCTATCGCATGGATAGCGGCGCCTGGTCGCCATTCCTGCCGTCCGGCTTTGCCATGTTCCACCGCCTTGCGGCCGGAGAGCACCGATTCGAAGTCCGCGCCATGGACCGCAACGGCAACATCGACCCGGCCCCGCAGTCGCTGCCATTCACGGTCTTGCTCCCCTGGTACCGGCAAATCGGATTTTTGTCGTTGCTGGTCTTGAGCCTGACGGTGGTGGTGTCGTTAGCGACGCTGGCCGTCCTGCAATACCGGCGTCGCGGGGAGTTGATTGTCCAGATCCGCGAAGCCAAAACTCAGGCCGAAGCGGCGAGCCTGCAAAAGAGCGAATTCCTGGCCAACATGAGCCATGAGATCCGCACTCCCATGAACGGCGTCATCGGCATGACCAGCCTGCTGCTCGACACCTCGCTTTCCCCCGAGCAGCGAGATTATGCCGAGACGGTGCGCAGTTCGGGCGAAGCGCTTCTCACCATCATCAACGACATTCTGGACTTTTCGAAGATGGAAGCCGGCAGGTTGCAGATCGAATCGGCGGGATTCGACCTGCGCCTGGTGATGGAAGAAGTCAACGCATTGCTGGCGCACCGGTCCGAGGCCAAGGCCCTGGATCTGCTGCTGCAATATTCCCCAGGCCTTCCGCGCCATTTCGTCGGCGATGCCGCGCGGATTCGTCAGGTAGTGACCAACCTTGTAGGCAACGCCGTCAAATTCACGGAGAGCGGCCAGGTGCTCCTCTCGCTCGAGTGCCAGCGCACCGATGGCTGTATGGCCCACATGCGCATCGCCGTGAGCGACACGGGCCCCGGCATCCCCGCGGAGAAACTGGGGTTGCTGTTCGAAAAATTCAATCAGTTGGACGGTTCCTCGACGCGCAGGTACGGCGGCACGGGACTGGGCCTGGCGATCTGCAAGCAGTTGGTGGGCCTGATGGGCGGGTCCGTCGGAGTCGAGAGCCGCTTGGGCGCGGGCTCCACTTTCTGGTTCTCGCTGCCGCTTCAACTGGATGCGAACCCGCACGCGGTTCCGGTCCCGGCAACCGATCTCCAAAACTTGCGGGTATTGATTGTGGACGACAACGAAGTCAACTGCCGGCTGCTCGACGAGCAGATCGCCAGTTGGGGGATGCGCAATGGAAGCTTCGCGGAACCGCGGCGGGCGTGGGAGGAACTGCGCGCCGCTGCAGAGGCCGGCGATCCCTATCAGTTCGTCCTGGTGGATTACCCCATGCCCGAAATGGACGGCGCCAGCCTGGCGCGCGCCATCAAGAACGACCCGCGAACCCGCGACGTGCTGGTGGTGTTGTTGACGCCGGTGGGCAATTGGAGCGAAGTGCGGCCTTTGGAAGGCGTGGAGATCGACGCATCCCTGGTCAAGCCGGTGCGCCAATCGCAACTGCTCACCACGCTGGCGGCTGCGTGGTCGAAGAAACTGGCCGTCTCTCCGGCGCCTTCGCCAAAGCCCGAAACCGGCTTACAGGCGATGAGGGACGCGCTGACAGCGAACTCCTCAGGGGCGCCGGCACGAGTGCTGGTGGCGGAAGACAACGCCGTGAATCAGAAAGTAGCGGTGCGGATGCTCGAGAAACTGGGCCTGCGCGCGGACGTGGCGGCCAACGGCAATGAGGTTCTCAAAATGCTGGAGACGGTTCCCTACGATCTGATCTTCATGGACTGCCAGATGCCGGCCATGGACGGCTACGCCGCCACGCGGGAAATCCGCCGCCGCGAGACACCGGGGCAGCGGGTGGCGATTGTCGCCATGACGGCGGAAGCCATGGCGGGCGCTCGGGAAGACTGTCTGGCGGCCGGCATGGACGACCATATCGCCAAGCCGATCAAGCCGGACGATCTTTTCGCCGCCCTGCAAAAGTGGGCGCCGGAGAGGAGGCACGGGAAGACCGTGCCGTCCGTGTCTTTGCCGGGCTAACTCACAATACTGTTCACTTTGTACCAACAGACCTGGGGACCTTGATTCCCGATGTGTGGGGCGGACTTCAGAGGAACTTGTAGAATTCGGTATTGAACCCGCTCCCTCGCGGTCGCGGCTCGGTAAGTGCTTGCCTTTCAACGTGGCTTTTCCGAGCCGCGCGCGCAAGCAAGCGGTTTCTTCGAATTTTGCAAGTCCTCTTCAGTCTGCGGCCGGCTTCAGCCCACCCGCCCGCGAACGACGGGAGACCCGCGGCGGGCGGACTGAAGTCCGGGGTCCCCTCTGGGGAAGGCTGAAGCCCAATGCCCCACCCCAGCTCACCGAGATTTCCGCTAAGTGAACAGCGTTGGGGCGAACTCGGTTGCCGCCCGCGCTTGCTAACGGGCGAGGGCGTGGATCGCCAACACGATTCCCAGGCCCACCACCGACTCGATGACTTTCATGGCGGTCCACGATTTGAGCGTCTGCGTCACCGTTAGCCCGAAGTACTGATTGACCAGCCAGAAGCCCGAATCGCTCACTTGCGAAAAGCCCGATCCTCCGCAGCACAGCGCCAACATCATCAGGTTGGGACTGTAGCCGGGAATCCCCTTCACGATGGGCGCAACGATGCCGGCGGCGGTGATGATGGCCACCGTCGCCGAGCCTTGCGCGATCCGCATGGCCGCGGCGATCACCCAGGCCACCAGCAGCGGCGAGATCGACGAGGTCATCAGCAGATGGCCGGCGTACTGCCCCACGCCGGAATCGACAATCACCTGTTTGAATGCGCCGCCGCCGCCCATGATGCAAAGCAGCGCGCCCATGGGAGCCAGCGATTGCGCCGCCATTTTCCCGGCGTTCTCGCGCGTCACGCCGCGCCGGATGCCGAACCAGTAAATCGCCACCAGAGTGGTAATGGTGAGGGCGCTGAACGGGTGCCCCAGGAACGTCGCCACTCCGCCGAAGGGCAGTTTATACAGGTTGGAGAGCGTCGCACCGAAGATCAGCAGGACCGGCAGGATCAGCAACAGAATTACCACGCCCAACGAAGGCGGCGGACCTTGCGACGGGTCGGCTTTGGGCGCCGCTTCGGAGATCTCCGGCACGGGAATGTTCATTCGTTTCGCCATCCAGCCGCCGTAGACAATTCCTCCGACAATGGCCATGGGGATGGCGACCGCAATGCCATAGAGGATGGAAAGCCCCAGGTCGGCGCCGAAGAGTTGTGCGGCGGCGGCCGGCGCGGGGTGCGGGGCCACCAGGGAATGAACGGTGGTGAGCGCGGCCGCCATGGGCAGCCCGTAGAACAGCAGCGACCGCCTGGTTTCGCGGGCCAGGTTCCACACCAACGGCGCCAGGATCACGAAGCCCACCTCAAAGAACAGAGGCAGGCCCACCAGAAACGCCGCGACCAGGATGGCCCACGCGGCGCGCTCCGTGCCGAATTTCTTAAGGAGCCAGTCCGCCAACACGCGTCCGCCGCCGGAATGCTCCAGGAAGCGGCCGATCATGGCGCCCAATCCGACCACCACGGCGATGAAGCCCAACGCTTCTCCAAATCCGTTCTGAATGGACTTCAGCACCTTATCGGGCGGCAGGCCGGCGGCCAGTC
>PLRZ01000383.1 GCA_003164075.1 Bryobacterales bacterium
TTCCCCAGGCCAACCGAAATTGCGGGCGATCTCAGGAGTCCGGAGTCTCGACCCGGCAGGCAAGAGTGCCTGCGCCACGAACCCGCCTGCGCCACGTTAAAATATGCCCGACCCGAAGCCCGCCACCAGGGCCGCCAGCCCGAGGAACGTGCCGAACGGCAGTTCGTAGGTGGACGCATCCTGGTGAGTGAACTTAATATAGGCGTAGCCCACGATCGATCCCGCGATGGACCCGAGTATCAACGTGAGAAGAGCCGAGTGCAAACCGAGAAACGCTCCCACCATGGCGATCAGTTTGACGTCGCCCAGTCCCAGCCCTTCGCGGTGGCGTATCTTCTGGTAGAGCCATCCGCCGCCCCAGAGAAAGAACGCGGGCAAGACCGCCCCCATCGCCGCTTCGGCCAGGGACCGGTACTTGTCCGGAGGCTGCAGGCCCACCAGCCAGAGAATCGCCTGGCCGCTCGAATCGTCTACCCTTACGAACCAGGCAAATGCCAGGCCCGCCAATACGCCGCCCAGGGTCATTTCATCGGGCAGGATGCGCTCCTCCAGGTCGGAAAAAATCAGCCCCACCAGCAGCGCCGAAAAGACGCACATCTTCAAGGCCAGTGCCGAAGGGCCATGCGCGTACACCCAGTAGAAGAACAGCAGTCCGGTGGCCAGTTCCACCACCGGATAACGGTAGGAAATGCGCGCCCGGCAATAGCGGCAGCGGCCGCGCAACACCACGAAGCTCACAACCGGTATGTTGTCGTACCAGGCGATGGTCTTCTCGCAGGCGATGCAATGCGACCGCGGCTTGACCACCGACAAGTCGCGCGGCCAGCGGTAAATGCAGACGTTGAGAAAGCTGCCGATGAGCAGCCCGAACAGCAGCGCGAGTATGGCTTCCATCATGAGAGGACCCGGCGGTAAATCTCCATGGTACGGCGGACCATGTGGTCCACAGTGAACTTTTCTCTGACGGTTTGACGCGCCGCCGCGCCGAGGCGCTGAGCCAATTTGCCGTCGGCCAGCAACTGGCGGATGGCGCCCGCAATCTCCTGCGCGTCGTTCTCCACCAGGAAGCCATTCCGGCCGTGCTGAATAACTTCCGGCAGCCCGCCCACTTTGCTGGCAATTACCGGCAAGCCGGCCGACATCGCCAGCAGCGCGCCCGACCCCAGCCCTTCGCTATATGTAAGATAGACGAAGAGCGCGGCTTCATGCAGTTGACGCTCCAGGTCGCTCGAAAGTTTGAGATCGACTCCCGCCAGGCGCGCCGCTTCCAGCGCAAGAACAGTGCCCTTCTGCTCATCGTTCGACGCGGGCGCCATTACCAGCGTGCCTTCCGATGGCTCAAGCAGCGGCACCCCGTCGTACACCACGCTGATTTTCTCTTCCGGCACGCCGCCCGCCTGGAGCACGCTTTTTACGAATTCCGATACCGCCAGGAAATGCCGCGCCCGCGAGTATTTGATCCGCGACCGCACCGGGAACGCCACGCGGCGCGATACCACCAGCTTGTTGCCGGCCGCGAGGCTTCCGAACTTATGCCCGTGGCCGTCGTGCGCATGCAGTAAATCATACTTGTGAGCCGCGAAAATCGTGTGCGCGACTCCCAGCGGTTCCACGTGCCACCCTTTTTCCTGCGCGGCGCGGAACAGAGGTGCGCCCTTCCGCGCCAGCAGCGCGGATTCCACGCCCCCGGCCGCCAGCCCTTCCATGAGGCGCAGCACCTGCCGTTGGCCTCCGCGCAATTCCTTCCCGCCGTCCAGGTGCAGAATGCGCATCAGCTCATGTTTCTCGCTTTGGAGTATTTCAGAAACGTGTAAAAAGCGGCCATCTGAGCGATGATCAGCCCCTCCGGCCCATCCAGAAATCCGCGCTGCAGGAGATAGGTCTTGACGAACGTCCAGGCCGGGTCCACAATCAGGCGCGACAACGGCACCTTGACCTTGCGGGCCGCCAGTTCCTGCGCGGCCAGCGTGGTATAGCGGTCCATGGTCTTGACGTGTTCGGAGAGCGACTCGCAGGTGAAGTGCAGAATACTGCTGTCGAGGTGTCCCACCCGGCCGCTCGGCTGGACGCTCTCATGCACGAAATCGCCCACCCACTTGGCCTTGTCGCGATGGTACAGGCGCACCTTGCGGTCGGGATACCAGCCGGAGTGATAAATCCAGCGGCCCAGGTAGCGCGCCAGGCGGGGCATGGTATACGCGTCGTACTCCGGGCCGCTTTTCTTGAGATTCCAGATTTCGGCTTCGAGCGCCTCGCTCAGCGCTTCATCGGCGTCGAGCGAGAGAATCCAGTCGTTGCCGGCGTGCTCGGCCGCCCAGTTTTTTTGCGCGGCATAGCCCAGCCAACCGGCTTCCAGCACCCGCACGCCCAGCTTTTCGGCCAGTTCCATGGTGCGGTCGGTGGATCCGCTATCCACAATCAGGATCTCGTCGCAGCAGCGCAGGCTCTCTACCGCGCGTGCTACGTTGCGCTCCTCGTTGAGGGTGATGATGGTCGCGGTGATTCTCATGGCGGCCTACCCGTTGGTGACGGGCGCGAACACGAAGCACAGAATGAAGACGACGGCGGCCAGCCAGGCGAGGTTCCTGCGGTCGACGCTCATCCGGTTGGTGTCGAAGATCATGGGGTGATACCGGCCGAGCCAGAGCATCGCCACGGCCCACACGGCCCACCAGGGCCAGCCGGAAAACCAGGCCAGCGGAAGCAACAGCAGCGCCACGATGCGCGAAACCAGGCGATGCTGCGCCGGAAAAAAGGCGTACAGAATGTGCCCGCCATCCAGTTGGCCGATGGGCAGCAGGTTGAGCGCGGTGGTGAGCATCCCCACCCAGGCCGCCCGCGCAATCGGATGCAGATAGATGTCGGCCGCCGGGGTGCCGGGGAAAACGATTCCCTCCATCACGCGTTGGAGCGCCGGGATGCCGAAAATCAGCGTGCCCTGATGGGCGATTCCCGGAATCACTTTAGAAAACGCCAGCCCGATGGAGAGCGCCGGCAGCAGAAAGATAAAGCCGGCGATGGGGCCCGACGCGCCAATATCGAAGAGCACCCGCTTGGTGTAAATGGGCGAGCGCACTTTGATGAAAGCGCCGAATGTCCCCATCAGCGGCGACGGCAGGAAAAACGGCAGGCTGGCGTCCACGCGGTGGTAAACCGCCGCCAGATAGTGGCCGAACTCGTGCGCCAGCAGGATGGAGAGCAGCGTCAGCGAGAACGGCAAGCCCTGCAGCATGGCCGCCGGATGGCGCCAGAGCCAGGGGTACAAGGCGAAGGCGCGCTCCACGTCGAAGGGGAGGTTGCGGTCGAAATCGAACTGCATCGCCGCGCCCACCGCCGTGGTGGTTACCAGCGTGAGCGCGAAGAGCAAACTATGCAGCCAATACCGGTCGCGCGTGCGCGCCACCGGCCAGGCATAGCCGTCTTCCGCACCGCTATCGGCGTAGAGAGGGTACGATGCAGGAGGAAATTCCTGGGAGGACACGACTAACCGCCACTTCCCGGCGGTACGCGCCGTTCATTTTTCCTGGCGCGCACTCGCCATTTCTTTCCAGGGCGAGCATTACTGCAGCGTCTGCAGTTCTTTGCCGGGCTTGAAACGCACAGCCTTTCCGGGCGGTATCGAAACCTCCGCGCCCGTCCGCGGATTCCGGCCAATGCCGGTCTTACGCGGCTTCACATTGAACACTCCAAAGCCGCGGAGTTCGATGCGGTCGCCCTGTTCGAGCGCTTTCTTCATCGACTCGAAGACCGTCTCGACCGCCATCTCGGCTTTGGTTTTGGTGATGCCGGTCCGATTTACGACTTCGTTTATGATGTCCAGCTTGATCAAAACATCCTCCTTGTCAGGGCATCCAATGGTGCGGGCGGCGCAGACTCAAGTTTTCGTACCGTTCAACCACATGATATGATTGAATTTATCCACATGTCAAGCGAAGGATTTCCGGGGTGCCCGGCGCCGGTGTCGAGCGAGGAATTCCGGCGCGCCTGCGGGCGGTTCGCCACGGGCGTCACCATTGCCACGGTTTTGGACGCCGAGGGCCTGCCCCACGGCCTCACCGTGAGCTCTTTCACATCGGTTTCTCTGGCGCCTCCGCTGGTATTGGTCTGCCTGGGCCACGCGGTCAGCCTCATCGACCTGTTCCGAGGATCCGACCACTTCGGAATCAACATTTTATCCGAGGAGCAGCGGCGCCTCTCGGAGCGTTTCGCACGCAAGGGCCAGGACCGTTTCCAGGGCGTCGCCTGGACCCCCGGAGAAACCGGCGTACCGCTGATCGACGGAGCGCTGGCAGCCATCGAATGCCAGGTGGAACAGCGCCTTCCGGTGGGCGATCACGACATTCTTGTAGGCCGCATGTTGGCCACGCGCGTCCAGGAAGGCGCGCCGTTGCTGCATTTCCGCGGCGTATATCGAAAGTTGAACTTATGAGCGATCCTCTCTCTTATCTCCACGACCAGCTCGACCAGTGGCGTCGGGAAGGCACCTACCAGCGGCTCCGTATTCTCGAAAGCGAAAGCGCCGCTGAGTCGCGCTTCGACGGCAAACAGGTCATCAACCTGGCATCCAACAACTATTTAGGGCTGACCACGCATCCCAAGCTGAAGGAAGCGGCGATCCGGGCCATCAAGAAATTCGGCGTCGGTTCGGGCGCCGTGCGCACCATAGCGGGCACCATGAGCATCCACATGGAGCTTGAAGAGCGCATCGCCGCCTTCAAGCACGCCGAGGCCTGTGTGGTATTCCAATCGGGATTCGCCGCCAACGCCGGCACGGTCTCGGCCATCCTGACGCCCGAGGACCACATCATTTCCGACGAGCTGAACCACGCCAGCAT
>PLRZ01000344.1:0-9562 GCA_003164075.1 Bryobacterales bacterium
ATTTCCCCAACTATCCGAAATCCCATCGGGAGTTCTGAAATTCAGCGCGGGCAGGCAGGCGGCACCGCCTGCCCCACCTGCGAAGCTCCGGCCATCGAAAGGAATGGCTCCGCCCATTTTCTCCGCCAGGCAGAAATTGCGGGGCGACATCAGGAGTTCTGAAAGTCTGTGGCCTGGAAAATACTTGCCCAAGGGGAGGCCGAGCCGCTGGAACACGCTACGCGCCTTGCGGGTGCTGCGATGGGCGGATGGCGGGTAGTGGTGGCGCGGACGGTGTGCGCGTCGACATCCAGATGTCGACGATCATCGCAACCGGCCCAACTACCGTGAGCGCGAAATAAGGCGCGTCGACATTCTGGGCCAGCCGGAAGATCATTTCCGCCAGGGCGACAAGGCATGCCACCACACATTGGCCCCGCGTCGACTTCATGGTGGTCTTCGGGTCGGTGATCATGAAGAAAATGAAAAGCTGGTACATCGGCCCGGTGATGGGAGCTACTTCGGCGAGGAACGGATGTCCGGTGATGAGAGTACGCACGGCCGCCAGCACGATGAACGAACCCACGTAAGCGGCGGTGATGTGGAAGCGTTTCACGCGCCACGTGATGAACGCTCCCAGAACCCACACCACCAGCATGGGCCAGATGGTGTTGCCCCACTGAATGCTGAGCGTGGCGATAAATTCGGGCGCCAGCAACAGCATGGCGCAGATGGCGAAATTCGAGGGATTCCAGAGGTGCCGGCCGCGCCAGCGGATCGCGTACTTGGACGTGATGGCGATCGCGCTGGTGAGGGCGTAGGGCCAAAACTCGGGGGAGCGGATGAGAATGCCCACACTGATGCCGGTGATATAGGCGCTCGCCAGAACCGGAAACTTGCGATACACCAACCGGCTGAGCACCAGTTCAAACACCATGGCGGTTCCGATGGCCAGCAGGGTCCGCGAGAAGCTCTCCAGAACGCCGAAGGAAACCTGGCCCACCAGCAGGATGAGCGTGATGAAGATGGGCGGGAGATAGCGGTTTTCGATGCTGAAGAACCGCGCTACGGCGGACATCATGACGGTTCTACTATCCTATGACGTTGGTCGAGTTTCGGGGCGGTCAGGGTCTGCGATTTGCCGGAGGGCCAGCGAATCTCCACCCGGTCGATGGCGGCGGCTTTTCCCAGGCCGAAATGCAGCCGGCGGTCGTTTTGCGCGCAGAATCCACTGCCTCCGGACACTTCCTGCAATTGCTGCTGGCCGTTCCAGAAGACCCGCACCCGGGCGCCGATGGCGCTACGGTTGCTGGCGTGTCCTTCCAGCTCGAATTCGATCCAACGATTGGCCGGGGAGACGGTATTCCGGTAAAGCAGAAGCGGCCCGTTCTGATTCGCCACGACCACGTCCAACGCGCCGCGGTTCCCAAAATCGGCCAGCGCCACGGAGCGTCCGTCGTAGACATCGGTGACGCCGACTAACTGCGCCACTTCCTTGAATTGGCCGGACCCGTCGTTCACGAAGACTTTCTTCTGCTGATATCCGGAGAGACTGCGGCCGTCGAGCGGCGGCCAGTTCGCCGCGTCCGAGATGATCGACTTATTCCCGCCGGCAACCTTCGAATAGTCGTACCAGTAACTGCGCTTGCGGTCGAGCGAGACGTTTCCGTTGGTCACGTACAGGTCCTCGAATCCGTCGTTATTGAAATCGCCGAACTGCACGCCGAAGCTCCAGCCTGCCAGTTCCACTCCCATGGAATTCGCCAGGTTCTCATAATGCGGATCCGCGCTTGACTTGCCGGCTTGCGGCATCCAAAAATTATTCCCCTGAACCAGAACGCCCTCTTCCGAGATGTTCGAAACGTAGATCCCGAAGCGGCCCTCATTCAGTACGTCGGCCACCGCGGCGCTCATGCCGCTCTTTGGCGCGTAGCCGATCCCCGTCTCTTTCCCGGCCTCCCGAAAGTGCTTGCCTCCGTCGTTCAGGTACAGCTCGGAAACGCCGTAATCGTTGGCGACGAAGAGATCCGGGTAGCCCGTACCGCGCAAATCGGCCGCCACCGCGGCCAGAGCCCAGCGGCGGGAACTTATCCCGAGCTTCCCGGACACTTCCTCAAAATGGCCGTTGCCCAGATTATGGAAGAGATACTTTCGCCCGCCATTCCGCGCGTACTCGAAGCTCTCCGGCATGATCTTAGTGGTCTTCAGATGCCAGAGATCGACGTCTTCGGGATAGTAACCGCCAATAAACAGGTCCAGCTTACCGTCGCCGTCGTAGTCCAACCAGACCGCCGTGTTGGCGTTCACCCAGCCGGGCAATCCGGCTTGTTCGGTAACACGCGTAAAGTGTTTTCCGCCGTCGTTGTGAAAGAGTTCGGGCTTACCCCATTTGTAGATTAGAACATCTTCGTAGCCATCGTTATCGTAGTCGCCCCAGACTGCGCCGGTCGACACGCCGGTGCCTGGCTGGTTGAGATCGGCGAGCCCTACTTCCGCCGCAACATCGCGAAAGGTGCCGTCGTGCTGATTGCGATACAGGGCGTTCCGGCTTCCCTCGCCTCCATTGACGACATAGATATCCGGCCAGCCATCGCGGTCGAAGTCGACTACGGAGACCGCGGCGCCCATGGAAGCTACCTGCGCCATGATATGTTGCAGCTTGGGATCTAACTTGGGACTGGTATGATGAAAGTCGATTCCAGCCGCCTTTGACGATTCCTGAAAAGTGAACCCATAACGGCTGAGAACGGTCTCCTGAGTCAGGTTCGACGCCTTATGCGCGCCCACCCGTTTATAGACGAGCGGTGCGGCCAAAAGGGCGGCGAACAGGAGCGCGATCGCGATTCGCATGGATTAGTTCCTCAGAGCCTTTTGAAACATGTCCGGCGTCACATACCTGGTGTGAAACTTCTGCCAATCGTCGGGATGAAGTTTGTAGGCCGGATCGTCTTCCAGTTTCCCGGGCGGCACGCTGTAGTCTTTCATGCCGTGATAGGGCAAAGGCAGGACGGTCTTCGAATAAACCGAGTTGAAGTCGCCGTCCTTGATCCAGCCGTCTCCGATCATCACATAATCGCGCTTCCAGCCCGCGGGCGGAGCGTCCGGCGCCGGGAAGCGGAGCCGCACTTCATCGCCGGCGTTGGTGATGGCCATGCGGCCGTCAATCCTTTCGAGCAATTCGCGGATATCGCCATAGCGCGTCGCGTACCCCTCCAGATCGTGCCAGATCTGACCGGTGCTGGCGATCGTATTGTAGTCGGGCAGTTCGGGCGAGGACTGATCGGCCGCTTTCACGGCTGAAAAGCCGCGATAGCGCAGTTCGGCGGCGCTCAGGCCGAGATGCTGGATGCGATTTCGGTCGGGCGCGCCGGCGGCCCATACAAGCTGGTCCCAGTAAATCTCCAGGTTAGTTCGCAGTCGCAGCTTACGCGGCGCATGGGGCGGAAAGAGACCTGTCAGATCCAGCACCACAGTCTTCATCTTACCCGCCGGGAAACCGAGATTCTTTCTTACCGTTACCCAATTGCCGCGCGCGTCAGTCGTCTCTATGCTCAGACCTTGCGGCTGCGGAATACTATTCTGTCCGATGGCGATATTCACCGTCGCGTCGGTGGGGTGGGTCCAGCCGGTCCCCAGCAGATAGAGCGGACCGCTTTGCGGCGCGTTCGCCGGCAGTTCCAACTCCACCCAGTGGTCGCGAGTAAGTCCCTGGTAAGGGCCGCGGCCAAAAGTATCGAGGTACTTCCGGTCGAGATCGCGCACTACCGCGCTAACGTCGCGGCCGCGGTCATCCCGCGCGCTCGAGAACGGCTGCGGCTCCGCAGTAGTGAAAATCTTCAAGGGTGGCGGCGGTACGGCGAACCGTTCGTCGGTGTAGACCTCAGTGCCTTCCGGATGATCCACCACCATTAGTGAGTAATGGTCGATGTAATAAGTTTCCCAGAGCTCGCCGGTAATACGCAGGTCGTAATAGCCGTCGCGCGGTTTGAGACTCTCGCCGGGGATCTTGAACCACTCTTCGGTCTGATAGATGCCCGCTACTACCTGCGCGTTGATATGCAGCCCCAGTGCAGCCGACCAGGGCGAGCCGTCTTTCACGAAGCTCATCTGCNNCCGAAGTGCAGAAGTTGCGAGCCGATAGCTTGTTTCTGCGTGAGCAGACCGGAACGCACTTCCACTTCGCCGCCGATGCCGAACGAGTTGATGCGCTGATCGCCGCTCGCATTCGCCGCGCGCAGGCGAATATTCTGCCAATGATAATTCCGGCTTCCGCGGTTCAGCATAGCCACGGGTTCGGCCGCTCGCAGGCCCACCAGATCCACACGGCCGTCGCCGTTCAAGTCGACCACATTGGCCATGGCGAGGCCGGCCTTCGTAGTAAGTTTGGTGAAGTTCCTGGCCCCACCCAGGAAGATCTGGCCATCGCCAACGAGCAGATCCGGCGCGCCATTATTGTCGAGATCGGCGATGAGAAGCGTGGGGTTTCCATCGGCATCCGCTTTCACGATATTGGCGAACTCCCAGGCAGTCCCGTCGTCCTTGTCGGACAATCGGATCACCTGGCCGTCGTCCCGGAGCAGAATAAAATCGAGGGCGCCATCGTTATTAAGATCCGCCGCAGCTACCGCGAGGAAGCGTCCACTCAAACTCGGGGGCAATGCGCGTGGACGAAACTGCCCCAGCCTCTCGTTTGCGAAGACGTGAAGCTTGCCATCCTTGTCGATGATGGCAACGTCCGGATCGCCATCGCCGTCGATGTCCGCGCTGGCGAACGCCACCAGACCATCGACGCCCGGAAAAGGCCGAATCACGGCGAAAGTCTCGTCACCGTTGTTGCGCAAAACGATCGGCTCGCCGCCATTCGCGCCGAGGACGATATCCAGGTCTCCGTCCAGATCGACGTCAAATCCCCAGGCGCCGGTATAACTTCCGTTGACCACGTTGGCGGGAAGATGCGTCCGCGAAGTGATGTCGGTGAAACTGCCGGGATCCTTCTGCTGGTAGAATGCCAGACCGCCCGCGCCCGCGAAAATCAGGTCGGTTCGAAAATCGTAGTTCAGGTCGGCCCCGAGGATCGCGTTGCGGCTAATGGCGGCACTCGCGCCGCCGGGAAATCGCAACCGGGCGCCGCCGGAGATCTGCACGCTGGTCCGGTCGGCCCACAAAATGGAAGCTTTGCCCTGGTCATCCAGCGGGATGGCGCCCACCCACAAAACCGGTGTGGTAGGCTCGTTGGGAAGCGGCGCCGCCTCGAACCGGAGGGTGAGATCCGCGGCGGCTGGCTCAGACACCGGAGCCGGAAGTTTGATAAAGGTGACGAAGGGATCGGCGACAAATGCGGACGGCGTTTTCACCTGATTCAGGCTGCCTCGATAGTCGGGCACGCGCGCCAGCGTGTTTCGCAGGAACACAACGCGGAGCGCCGCGGCCCGCGGATTCGCGCCTCCAGCCGCCTCCTGAAGCGTGGCCATCTGCTGTTTCGCTTCCGAGGGCCACAGGACGGATGCCTGCGCGAGTTTGCCGACCGCGCGCTGGAGTGAGGCGGCNNAGCTTTTCCGCCTCCCGGTCGCTGGTCTCTTTGGCCTCGCGCTCGGTAACTTCAGCCAGTGAGTACAGCGCTCTTAAGTTCTTCGGATCTAACTGGACGGCCCTTTGAAGATGACCGATGGCCTCCGGGAGCTTCCCGCGGAGACCTTCAATCAGGCCCAGCAGGGCCTCGATCCGGCTGTTATCGGGCGTCAGCGATCGAGCCTGCTCGATGTCTTTGTAAGCCGTATCGAACTCTTGCTGGCGCGCCGACAAGAGGCCGAGATTGGCCCAACTGGCAGGCTCGCCGGGAGCGAGTCGAGTGGAGAGATGCAGCTTTTCCTGGGCCCTGGTGTCGTCGCCGCTCTGCAATGCGGCGAGCCCGACATAGAACGCGCTCACGAGATCGTTATACTGGGTGGACCCGGGCGCGGGTAAGCCGGAATGGCGGGAACAGGAGCCAGTGAAAAAGTTGACAAGCAGAAGCGCGCTAACGGGGATCCGATTCTTCACTGCATTACTTCTGGAGAAGGATGTCCCGCTCAGGCATCCTGGCAGTTTGACAGACAACGCATGGCCGGTCAATAGTGTATTCCTATTATTCCGGCCGCGCCGCTTTGGTAGGAAAAGAGTTATGTGGTGCGCCCGGAGAGACTCGAACTCCCGGCCTACTGGTTCGAAGCCAGCCGCTCTATCCAACTGAGCTACGGGCGCACAAGGATCGACAAACCGATTCTACCAGGGAACCACTCACCTCACCAGCACGCGCGCCACGGCGTCCAGCAGCGCATCCGGCTGAATCGGCTTCCGGATCGAAGCTTGCGCCCCAAACCGCTCCGGCGCTTCCAGCAGCGCACCCGCAAACTGCCCGGACATGGCGATGATCTTGAGCCCCGGCCGGACCCGGTGCAGCATCCTGATAGTTTCAATTCCTTCCTGCTCGGGCATCGCCAGATCGGTAATCAGCAGATCTACTTCGGAAGTCTCGATCTGTTGGAGCGCTTCCTTTCCGTTTCTGGCTTCCAACACCCGATATCCCACGCCTGCCAGGATTTTGCGGAGCATGCCGCGGACTCCCGGCTCGTTATCGGCGACGAGTATCGTGCCCGCTGCGCGCGGGGCACCCAGCACCTCTCTCACTTTCACGGCCAGCGCTTGGGGCGAGAAAGGCTTGGCCAGGTACGCTCCATCCAGTGTCTGCCGGTCCAGCATGGCGCGCTCGCTGTAACCGGACATGAACATGATTTGCATGTTCGGGCGCAGCCGTTTCAACCGTCCGGCCAACTCGCGGCCCGACATGCCGGGCATCACCATGTCGGTCAGCAACAAATGAATCGGACCGGCATACCGTTCCGCATCAAGGAGCGCTTCCCCCGGATTGGCCGCTTCATGCACCTTGTACCCATGACTTCGCAACACGCTGCCCACCATCCTGCGGAGTTGCTCCTGATCTTCCACCACCAGGACGGTTTCCGTTCCACGTAAAGTGGACGGGTCCCGTTTCGGCTCCTCCTCAAGCGAGTCAACGGGTTCGATCCAGGGCAGGTCGATCCGGAAGGTGGTTCCTTGCCCCAGTTCACTGGTCACCCCGACCGATCCGCCGCATTGTTTGACGATGCCGTACACCGTCGCCAGGCCCAAACCGGTGCCCTCCCCGGCTTGCTTGGTAGTGAAGAACGGCTCGAAAATGTTGGAGAGCACTTCTTTCGTCATGCCGATACCGGTGTCGGTGACTTTCAGTTGCACGCACCGCGCGCCGCTGCCCGCGGGCTGCACATTTGCGGTTTCGATCAGCAGCGTTCCGCCGCTGGGCATGGCGTCGCGCGCGTTCACCGCCAGATTCATGAGGATCTGGTGCAACTGCCCCGGGTCCGCCAGCACCCATCCCAAGTCGGGGCTAAGAACCGATTTAAGCCGGATGTCTTCTCCGATCACTCTTCCCAGCATCTTCTCCACTTCCACGATGATGCCGTTGAGG
This sequence comes from Bryobacterales bacterium, assembly GCA_003164075.1. The sequence continues at coordinate 7,484 of PLRZ01000344.1, forward strand.
TTCACGGCTTTTGTCTGAACCACCTGTTTCCGGCTGAGCATCAGCAGTTGCGCGGTCAGCGCCGCCGCACGTTCCCCGGCATGCAGGATCTCGGAGACGCTTTCGTGCATCGGATCGTCCGGCGACAGTTCGGCGAGCGCCATGTTGCTGTACCCGTTGATGACGGTGAGGAGATTGTTGAAATCGTGCGCCACTCCTCCCGCCAGGCGGCCGATGGATTCCAACTTCTGGGCCTGCATGAACCGCTCCTCCGCCTGTACGCGCTCGGTGATGTCGCGGGTCACTCCCAATATTTCGGCGCCGTGCCCCTGGCGGCTGGGTAACAGCGTAGTCGAGACCTCGGCCCTGACCACCGCCCCGCCCTTACGTACATAATCCACCTGTTGTACCAGGGTCGGCACGCTCTCGCCCGATTTGAGAGCCGCCACCACTTCCGCGATACGGCGGGCCGCCGACTGGTAGGATTCCGGAGTCAGCGTGAAGGCCAACTCGCTGCCGATGATCTCCTCCAACGAGTATCCCGACAGGTGCCGCACGGACGGGCTGACGTACGTGTAGCGGCCGGAGTCCACATCCAGCAGCCAGATGACATCGGCGGTGTTCTCGGAGATCAGCCGATAACGTTCCTCGCTGACACGAAGGGCGTCCTGGGTCCTCCGCTGCTCCAGGGCGATCGCCAGACTGGCAGCGGCCCGTTCCATCTGGGCCAGCGCCTCCGGAGCGATGCGGTCCGGGCGCTTGTCGAGGAACTGCAGCAAACCGAAGGTTTTGCCGGAACCGTGCAGCGGAACCAGCGCCACGGATTCAAAGCCCTCCCGCCCGCAGCAGTTGCGTGTGCCATCCCCGGCAGTTTCGGCTAGATGTTTCGTCAGGCTATTCGTCCAGAAAGTCCCGCCCGGAGTGAAGAACGGCAGGCGCGCGTCGAACCGCTCGGACAGCACGTCGCCGCATATGCATTCACAGTCCCCTTCCCGCGCACATAAGTAGTTTTCCCGTTCCACTAACTGCGGCGGCACTCCGCGGCTCTCGTAATACGGGAAGTTACTCCCCTCCTGCAGCCTGACGCCTACCGCATCGCAGCCCGACCACTCCCGCAGCAGGCCGGTGGCCGTCCGAATCAGTTCACCGGTATCGTTGGGCGCATTGAGCAGGCGCAAGAGAGCCATCATCGCTTCGCGGTCGGCCTCATCCCGCTTCCGCTCGGTGATATCTTCGAAGATCGCGACGAAGTACTCCCTTTCCGGGCTATAGACCGAGACGGATAGCCATTTTCCGATCGCTTTGAACTCCAGTTCGAAGCTCTCCGCCACGCCGGTCCATGCTACCCGGCCCTGCACCTCGAAGAGCTGGGGCGCCGACTCGCGGACTCCCGGAATGATTTCGGAAACGGGCCTTCCCAGCACATCGCGCAGTCCGGTCAGCCGCTCGAAAGCCTCGTTGACTTCGAGAGTAATGAAGTCCACCGGCCGGTTCTGCTCGTCGTACAGCATTTTGCAGTAGGTGAAGCCATTCTTCATATGGCAAAACAGCGAGCGGTACTTTTGTTCGCTGCGCTGCCGTTCGCGGCGCACCTGCGCGTCCCGGATTTCGCGTTTCACAGCCGGCGCCAGGCGCGCCAGATTGTCCTTCATGAGGTAATCGTGAGCGCCCGCTTTCATCATCGCGACCGCGAGGTCTTCCCCGATGCCGCCGGACACTACGATGAACGGAAGATCCAGGCCGGCCTGGTGCAGAATCTCGAGTGCCGCGGGGGCGTCCAACTGCGGCAGCCGGTAATCGGCGACAATCACGTCCCATTCCTTGCCGGCGAGGGCGGCGCGCATGGCGGCAGCGTCTTCCACGCGCTCCGCCTGTACGTCGTACCCGCCCTTCCGGAGAAGCCGGACAATCAGTTCGGCGTCGCTCTCGGAATCCTCCACCTGAAGCACACGCAATACGTCACCCACGCGGTTCTCCCTTCGCCGCCGGCGGTGGCTCATTCAATACCAGCCAGTACAAACCCAAGTGGTCTATGTAGCGCTTGCTGGCGGCCAGATACCGCATGTCGCAATCGAACATCGCGATAGCCACGGGCGCAAC
>PLRZ01000344.1:9582-10756 GCA_003164075.1 Bryobacterales bacterium
ATTGTGGAACAACCAAGGAACCCTACTGGCGAAGGGAAACCGCAGCCCGCTGGAGGATGCGAACCTTGTACTCGTGCCCGTCGGCATCCTGAATCAGGATCTGTCGATGATCGGGGGAAAACCTCATCGGCACATAGAGGCCCAATTGCAGTGGCACGCCGGACTCCACCAAGTACTCGCGATTGGGTCCGCGAACGCGGTAGATATAACGGTTCCGCAGGAAAGTCCGGCCCATGGGAACGGTCTTCCGGGAGAGCAACTCCCCCTCCTGCCAGCTACGGCCGGGCGCGCCCGACAGCGCCATTACCGGAGCCAATGTTAGAAACACAATACCGAGTGCGATCTGCCGCCCACTCATACCGACGGCCTCCCTGGTTTCTATTCTAGCCCTAAATGGCCATTAGCGTGTACAGGTTTTTTGCCCTATTTCCCGTCACCCTTATTTGCGGATGAAAAGAGAGATCGCCATCCCCAACCCCACCGCAATTACCAGCCGCCGCACGGCAGTCCGTCCCAGTTTTCGAGCGGCGCCGGCGCCTCCGAACCCTCCCAAAATCGACGCGACGGCCATCAGCAGCACATACGGCCAGTAGACCATCCGCGCCCAGATGAAATAAACGGCCGCGATTCCGTTGACGCTGCCGCCCAGTACCACCTTCAGGCTATTCATCTCGTGGATGTCTTTCAGCCCCAGGATGGCGAGCGCCGCCAGCATNNGTCTCCTGGGCCATAAACAACAGGGTGGCAAAGAGAATCAGGAACGGCACCATGCGGTCGAAGGTGGCCGTGGGAGTCCAGCGCAGCAGAATGGCGCCGGCGATTCCGCCCACCAGGCTGGGAACCACCATCAGCAGAAAGCGCGANNGAGTCGAGCCCCAGCCAGATCAGCACCGGAAATGAGACCAGGGTTCCCCCGCCGGCAATGGAGTTGATGGCGCCGGCCAGGAACGCGGCGCTGAAGGCCACGGCGGCATGCGGAATGTCCAACACGGAGGTCAACTTGCAGGATACCGCTGCTTGGAGAGTTGTGGGGCGGGCTTCAGCCGGCTCTCCCGCGAACGATGTGAAGGCCGCCCCACGTCGCCGTTCAGGCCCCAAAATCCCCGTACGGACCCAGGATTTCGCATTTTAAGCTCTTATAGTAGTTTTTAATACCTAACCTGCTTAGAATCGC
>PLRZ01000344.1:10804-12660 GCA_003164075.1 Bryobacterales bacterium
GGGGACTTCCGGGACATTATCTATTCCGACGCCCGGCTGTACTTGAAGATGGAAGAATGGTCTTTCGGCGACAATCGCGGCCTGGAGAATCCGGTGGTGACCAACGCCACCCGCTGCCCCGACGATTGCGGACTCTGCAACCTCCACACCAGCCACACCGGCTTGGCCAACGTGGATCTCACCAACCGCTGCAACCTCACGTGCCCGGTCTGTTTCGCCAACGCCAACGCGGCCGGTTATGTCTACGAGCCGGATTTTGAGACCGTCCGCAAAATGCTGCAGGCGCTGCGCGACGAAAAACCGGTGGCCGGCAGGATCGTACAATTCTCGGGAGGCGAGCCGACCATCTATCCGCGATTTCTGGACGTGCTGCGTATGGCCAAGGAAATGGGCTTCTCGCACCTGCAGGCGGCCACCAACGGGATCAAGTTTACCGACCTGGAATTCGCGCATCAATGCAAGGATGCCGGCCTGCACACCCTCTACCTGCAATTCGACGGGGTTTGCGACGATATCTACCGACGCACCCGCGGCGCCAACCTGTGGGAACAGAAACTGCAGTGCATCGAGAACGTCCGTAAGGCCGGATTGAAGATCGTCTTTGTCCCCACCATCGTCAAGGGCCTCAACGAACATCAGATCGGCGACATTGTACGGCTGGCGCTGGAGAATATCGATTGCACCAGCGGCATCAGCTTCCAGCCGGTGGCCTTTACGGGCCGGATCGCGCGCCACGAACTGCTCTCCAAGCGGTTCACGCTCTCCGATTTCGCCCACGCGGTACAGCAGCAGACCGGCATCGCCGATCCTTACGAGGATTGGTTCCCACTCTCTTGCGTGACGCCGTTCTCCAAGCTCATCAGCGCGTTGCGCGGCGAGGAGACCACCACCCTGAGCTGCCATCCGCACTGCTCCCTGGGCACCTACCTGTTCGTCGACCAGAACCGCAAAGCGACGCCGGTGACGCAATTCGTCGACGTAGGCGGGATGCTGAAAGAGATGGATCTGCTGGCGCGCAAGGCCGGCAAGCGGCGCATTCAGTTCTTCACCAAGCTGGAAGCCTGGAACAATCTGCGCAAGTTCTTCCACAGCGAGAAAGCGCCGCAGGGCCTGGATTTCCAGTTGTTCCTGCAGACCTTGCAAGGGCTCACCGACAAGAAGTACGGCCGGGGCGAGGGCGAGAAAAAAGGCTTCACGTACCGCACGCTGATGCTGGCCGGCATGCACTTCATGGATTCGTATAACTATGACGTGGAGCGCGTGAAACGCTGCGTGATCCACTACGCCGCGCCCAATGGCAAAATCTATCCGTTCTGCGCGTACAACTCCGGCCCGGTGTATCGCGAGCGCGTGGAGCGGGAATTCGCGGTCCCGTTGGAGCAGGCAGCGGAAATGAAGCGGCTCGAACTGGTGAACAGGAAAAGAGGCTGTGGAAGCCCGGTGGCGGAGCCGGAGCTGGTCGGATAGGACAATTGGTGGGCGACGGCCTGCGATAGCATTTCTTCCCTGTGAAAGCTTGGTTGGGAACGAAGATGCAACACGTGCGGTATGCTCCCGAACGGAGCATGATCGTAAGTGAAAACGTCCCTTATCATATAGTAAAGAAAACGGAAGTCAAGTGACAAAATGTCACTTGACAAATTAGTTGGCGTAGGATCTTGCGCACTATTTGGCGTACCATCCCGGAGCTTGCGCATGTTCTGCGCTCGTGCCGGATCCGCGCGGGATACGCAGATGTGCACGGTCGTCAAGCGGGTAGTCACAGGGCGCTATGGGGCGTTATAATTGGCGCGGTTGGAGGTGTCATGGCATTTTGTACCAGATGTGGCGCTACGGTAAATGGTACGTTCTGCAGT
>PLRZ01000344.1:12740-19838 GCA_003164075.1 Bryobacterales bacterium
ATACAGGGAGTATAAGGGTTTTGCATACATCGTGTGGCCCACACCTTTGACGGAAGCCGACAAGCTCAATGGTTTCGAGTGGAAGGGTTTTACGAGCCTCAATTCGAAATCCTACCGGACACTTTTCGGGGGGCGTTGGTCGGAGTGGAAAGACGGCAGTCCGGAGCCGTCGGGCGTTGCCATGCTTGTAGGCAGCCTAGCCGTGCCCCTTAACAAACAAAATGGTCGATGGTACTACTTTGGGCAAGACGCCAACAAATATGCTGGACCTCGGATCGACTGCGAAACACTGCCGCAGTAGTAACTCAGGTCGCTACAAAAATGAAATAAAACGTTGGAACGGGGTGAGGCACCCCTACCCCGGAATGCGTGACAAAACCGCTCAAGCGGCGTAAGATCGCCGCTGATATCATAGAGCGAGGGATTCCCCATGACGTTGACCATAGAACTTCCGGACGAGCGGCAGGCGGTTCTTGCTGCCAAGGCGCAGGCGCAGGGTGTGTCCGCCGAGCAGTACGCCCGGCAGCTTCTTGAGCAGGCGCTTGCGTCGCCGACCGCCAAAAGACCACTCTCCGCTAGAATCCGTGAAATCTGGGCCGATATGCCCGATGAAGTCCGCGCGAAGCTTCCGGCCGACGGCGCCGCCCAGCACGACCATTACATCTACGGCGTTCCCAAGAGAGCGCTGTGAACGCGGTTTTTGCCGACACGGTTTACTGGATTGCTTTGACAAATCCGCGAGACAAACACGCTCAGGATGTCGGCCGGTTTGACGATCTCCTTTTGGTAGGCAGAGTCTACACAACGGAGGAAGTTTTGGCCGAGCTATTGACGTTTTTCGCCGGGGATAGCTGGCTCAGAAGCCGGGCCGTGGAGACCGTGCGAGAGATCCTGTCCGACCCTGCCGTGCATGTCATTTCGCAGAGCCATGAATCTTTCAGCGCGGGGTTTGAACTTTACCGCGCCCGCCCGGACAAAGAGTACAGCCTGGCGGATTGCATTTCGATGCAGACGATGCGCAAGGAAGGGCTGACCGAGGTTCTCACCAATGACCGGCATTTTGAGCAGGAAGGTTTTCGGGCGCTGTTTCGGAATTCTTAGCACCACCCCCGAGTCACCCGTAAGCGCCCTTCCCCAAAGAGAGCATGAAGGCCGGCCCGTGGTCTAGCCAGGCTAGATAGTCTAGCCAGTTTAACCCTCTGTGACAGGAAGCTGCGCTCAAAATTTTATGTACCCCACTCCGGGCCGGACAGGAGGATCTGAGCCCGCACCGTGCGCTGCGTGATCCACTACGCCGCACCGAGCGGCAGGAGAAAACGCGGCGCGTCGAAGCGGTGTCCAGGAAAAAGGGCAGCGGAAGCTGCGTTGAGGAGCCTGAACTCGTCGGGTGGAAGCAGCACGTACGGCCAGGCTGCGGTTGGCCTACCCGCTTTCCTCAAACCATATTCGAGGCGTATATGATGGGAGATGCAACCGATGAGCTTCCCGGCAATCCACTTCAGATCTTCACCCGGCTCCAGGAAAGATCGCCCCGCGCCCTACAAAAGCCGCCGGCGAGCCGGCGCGCGCCGCTGCCTGGGCGGGGAACTGGCGTTCCCACGGGGGTATCGGGCCAGTGCCGCCTAATTCGCTGGCCTTTCCGCCGACACTGGATAGCGTAAAGATTCATACCGCTTATCGCGACCGAAAGCTGTTTGTCTGGGGCGAGTCTGCCTCTCAAGAAAAGGTCTCTCCCGGTAGGCTCGCCTTCGCCGTGAGACCGGTCCGGGTCGGCCGGGCGATTACCCAAATCGCCAACAACAAACTCCCTGCCACATATCAGGCAGCGACTATCTGGCTCCCCACGCGCAACGGGAAGCCTATCGGGCATGCCGAGAGCCCGCAGCGGAACGAAGCCATTCGGCCCTGGGCCCTTTCGACGGCCATTCTGGACGCCCCGAATGCCCTCTATTTTCTCGACGCGTGCAATCGGTATCCGTTCGCCGAGGCATGGGGTACCAGAATTGCTCCCAGCACCCGGTTCTGGTGCGCCGCGCTTCGTTTCGTCGCGAGCCTGGCCGCGCGCGATCGCTTTCTTCCGTCCCTGTCGGCCAAAGGCGAGGCATTCCATGCGCGATGGATGCCCTTGCTCGCAGCGCCGGATCGGCACGCGCTAAACCAACTTGCCGCGGCCATGCCGCCTCCGGCCCGCGCCATCACTCTCGAAACCAAAGGCAATGGGAAACCGCCGGAAGACGATCCCGCCCACTTGCTCGCCAGTTTCGTCGAGTGGGTCCTGGACGCCTTCCCCCGGGTCGCGAACAGGTCGGGGGCGCCGCGAACGCTACCCCGCGCGATCAACGAATCGAACATCGCCTCGGCATGGATCGGCAACCTGTGTTCTTTCGAGTCCCAAATTCCCGGCGATCGCGAACTGCTTGCGGGCTTCCTCCGTAAAGTGAAGGCATGGCAGCAGCCGGCCCTACGGGAAGCGGCGTTTCCCTGGCTGCTCAGTTTCCGCCTGCGGGAACCCAGCGACGGCGCGGAGGACGGCGCATGGCGCGTGCAATACCTGCTGCAGTCAGTTGCCGGTGGCGCACCTGTTGCGGTTGACCGAAGCTCCCTTGACCAGCGCCCGGCACGGCACCTGGCCCGCCTGCTGGCGAAGGCCGCCAGCATCTGCGCCGATATCCGCGAGGACTCAGACAGTTTCCCGCTGGACGTCACCGGGGCGTTTCGCTTTCTCACCGAGACCGCGTCCGCGCTGGAACGGGAAGGCTTCCGGGTGCAGGCGCCGGACTGGTGGAAGCAGCATGAGGCGGCCGCCACGGTGCGCGCCCGCCCGGTTCTCAGACCATCGTCCACAAGCCGGACCAGCACGTTTTCGCTCGATGAGTTGATGCAGTTCGATTGGGAAGTGGCCATCGGCGGAGAGAATTATACGCGCGAGGAACTGGACCGGCTGGCCGAGTCTACCGCGCCGCTGGTGAAGGTTCACGGCAGGTGGCTGCCTTTCGAGCCGCAGAGCATTCGGGCGGCGCTGGAGCTGTGGAAGCGGAAAGCGGCCCCTGCGCGCGACCTGATTCGCATGGCGCTGGGCGGGGCTGAAGCGGCCCCCGGCGTTCAGTTCGAAGAAGCGCGCGGGGAAGGCTGGATCGGCGAGCTGCTCGAAAAACTGGGAGGCAAGACCCGTTACGAGGAGCTTCCGGTCCCGACGGACTTTCAGGGCACGCTGCGTCCCTATCAGGTGCGCGGGTTCTCGTGGCTGGGTTTCCTGCGGCAATACGGACTGGGCGCATGCCTGGCCGACGACATGGGCCTGGGAAAAACCATTCAGGCCCTGGCGCTGTTCTGCCATGAGCGCAACAACGGCGTCAACCGCCCGGTGCTTCTGGTGTGCCCCACTTCGGTTGTCGGAAACTGGCGGAAAGAAGCCGCGCGTTTCGCTCCCGGCCTTCCGGTGCTGGTTCACCACGGGCTGGCGCGCACCCGCGGCCAGGAATTCGTGGAAGAGGCCGGGCGCCACGCCGTGGTCATCTCCACTTACTCGCTGGTGCATCGCGATATCGACATTTTGAAGGATGTGGCGTGGTCCGGAATCGTCCTGGACGAAGCGCAGAATATCAAGAACCCGGAGACGAGGCAGTCGCGCGCGGTCCGGTCGCTCGCTGCCGATTACAGAATTGCCCTTACCGGAACGCCGGTGGAGAACAATGTGGGCGAGCTGTGGGCAATCATGGAATTCCTGAACGCCGGCTTTCTGGGCAGCGCCGCCGAATTCCGGCGAAGTTTTCTCCTCCCCATCCAGAAAAGCGCCGATAACGATGCGGCGGGAAAGCTTCGCAAGCTCACGGCCCCATTCATCCTGAGGCGGCTCAAGACCGACCGGACAGTGCTGGAGGACCTTCCCGAAAAGATGGAGATGAAGGTCTTCTGCAATCTGACACCGGAGCAGGCTTCGCTGTACAAGAGCGTGGTGGAGGATACCACGCGCTCGCTCGACACTTCCACGGGGATCCAGCGGAAGGGACTCATCCTCGCCGCGCTCACCAAGCTGAAGCAGATCTGCAATCATCCGGCGCAGTTCCTGGGCGACGAATCTCCGCTTCCCGGGCGGTCCGGAAAGCTGTCGCGCTTGACTGAGATGGTGGAGGAACTGCTGGCCGAAGGCGACCGCGCCCTGATCTTCTCGCAGTACGCGGATATGGGCCAGCGGCTGCGCAGCCACCTCTCCGCGACATTCGGACAGGAGGCGCTCTTTCTGCATGGGGGAGTGCCCGCCCACAAACGGGACCAGATGGTGGAGCGATTCCAGAACGGCGGCGATAGCGGCCCGAAGCTCTTTGTGCTCTCGCTGAAAGCCGGCGGCACGGGGTTGAATCTCACGGCCGCGAACCACGTCTTTCACTTCGACCGGTGGTGGAATCCGGCGGTGGAAAACCAGGCCACCGATCGTGCGTTTCGCATCGGCCAGACGCGCAATGTGCAGGTTCATAAGTTCGTCTGCGTGGGCACGCTCGAAGAAAGGATCGACGAGATGATCGAGCGTAAGAAGGCCATTGCCGATAACGTAGTGGGCGCGGGAGAATCGTGGCTCACGGAACTTTCCACGGCTGAGATCAAGGAGCTGTTTGCACTGCGGCAGGAGGCCCTGGCATGAGTAAGAGCACGAGTAAGAGCTGGTGGGGCGCGGCGTGGGTGGAGAAGATGGAGCGTCTGGCGGAGTCCTCACGGTTCGCGCAGGGGGCCAGATACGCGGCCGGCAACAAGGTGCAGCGATTCCGGTTCGATGGGCGCACGATTACCGCCGCGGTGCAGGATCCTACTAACGCCCCGCCGTACACCGTGCGGATCACCTTCGATGCTTTCTCGCGGGAGCAGTGGGACCAGTTGTTTTCGAACGTTCGGGACCGGCGTTCGCTGGCCGCGTCGCTCACGGCCGGCGATCTTCCGTTGGAGATTCAGACGGCGTTTTCGAAAGCCAAGCTGCGCTTCATGCCGGAGCGCTATGTGGACTTGCATTTGGAATGCGCCTGCCCCGACTGGCTCAAGCCCTGCAGTCACCTGGTGGCCGCGTGGCTGAAGTTCGCCGGCGATTTCGAGCGCAATCCGTTGCTGCTGTTCCAGCTTCGGGGGATGGAGCGCGCGGAACTGTTCGACACTCTGCGTGGCCGCGCCGAACCCATTCCGGAGGCGGAGCCCGAAGCGGAAGATGCAATCGAGGAATCGATTCCTGTAAAGCTGGAGCCCCTGCCGGCGGATCCCGAAGCCTACTGGGCGGAGCGCGCGTTTCCAGCTCCTGGCCCCGAATCGGGCGAGCGGCGCCTGCTGGACGATGACATCTTCGAGAAACTGGGCGCTCCGGAGTTCGCTGGCAACTGGCGACCCCTCGAGGTCCAGTTTCTTCAGGTCTACGATTCGGCCTACGAGTTGGCCGCGCTGGTGCTGAAGAAGTGAATCCCCACGCCATCCTCCCCGATTTCGTTTAACATATGAATTAAATCCGATCCAGGAGAAAAAACGATGGCGTACGACGTAAGCCGACGATCCCTGTTGATGGCTGGGCTGCCCGGGGCGGCACTGGGCTTCCAGGCACCCACCCAGGCGCAGGAAGTGACAGTCCCCGGCGGCCCGCCGGCCAAGCCCCAGTATTCCATTAAATTCGCGGTCATCGGGCTGGACCACAATCACATCAATGGCATCACCGACGCTCTACGGCGCGGCGGCGGCCAACTGGTGAAAGTGCATTCCACCAATCAACCGGCGCTGGCGGACTTCCGCAAGCGGTATCCGGACGTGAAGGCGGCCGCCAGCGAGGACGAGATTCTCAGCGATCCCTCCATCCAACTGGTGGCCAGCGCGGCCATCCCCGACCTGCGCGGGCCGCTCGGCGTGCGCGTCATGCGGCACGGCAAAGACTACCTCAGCGACAAGCCCGCGATGACCACTCTCGAGCAACTCGCCGAGGTCCGCAAGGCGGTGAAAGAGACCGGCCGCATCTTCGCCGTCATGTACTCCGAGCGGCTGGAAGTGCGCGCCGCGGTGCAGGCGGGCGAGCTCATCAAGGCGGGCGCCATCGGAAAGGTGGTCCAGACCGTCAACCTGGCCCCGCACCAGGTGAATGAAAAAACGCGCCCCGATTGGTTCTGGGATCCGGCGCGCTACGGCGGCATCCTGTGCGACATCGGGTCGCATCAGGCGGACCAGTTCGTGTATTACACCGGTTCGACCGTGGCGGATGTGACAGCGTCGCAGGTGGCCAACGTGAATTATAAGCACCGGCCGAAGTTTCAGGATTTCGGCGACATGATGCTGCACGGCAATGGCGGTTTCGGCTACGTCCGCGTGGATTGGTTCACCCCCGCCGGCCTGGGTACCTGGGGCGATGGGCGCTTGTTCGTACTGGGAACCGAAGGGTACATCGAACTGCGGAAGTATGCCGACATCGCGGGGCGGCCGGGCGGCAATCACCTGTTCCTGGTGGACCAGAAGAAAGCTACATACATGGATTGCAGCAAGGTGGACCTGCCGTTCGGCGCGCAGTTTGTGGGCGATATCGTGAACCGCACGCACGTGGCCCAGGACCAGGAACAAGCCCTGCTGGCCACTGAACTGGTGCTCCAAGCGCAGAAAAATGCGCGCGTTCTATAAGGAGATGGCGTCATGGCAAGAGATCAAAGCGTTTCCCGGCGATCGATCCTGAAGACAGGCTTAGGTGCGGCGGCCGTTGCGGGGTTCCCGGCGATTATGCCGTCCACGGTGTTCGGGCAGAATGCCCCAAGCAACCGGATCAACATCGGCGCCATCGGCGTGGGTCGCATTTCGCGTACTCACGACTTGCCTGCGATCCAGAAGGTGGCATACGCGCGCATCGTAGCGGTGTGCGATCTGGACGCCAATCGCGTGGAGCAGGGACAGGCGCTGGTGAACGGCTTCTACTCCACCAACAGCACCAAGGGTTACCGCGACTATCGGGAGTTGCTGGCCAATAAGGATATCGACGCCGTGGTGATCTCGACTCCCGATCACCAGCACGCCGTGCTGGCGGTGAACGCGGTGCGCGCCGGCAAAGACGTGTACCTGCAGAAGCCGGCCTCGCTGACCATCTCCGAGGGCCGC
>PLRZ01000331.1 GCA_003164075.1 Bryobacterales bacterium
GAGGGATCGGTGAGTCCCGAGAAATCGCCGGTCCGCTCCGCGGCGGTGGGTACGATAGCGGCCTGCGTGCTGCCCGCGGAATCGCGCTGGCCTTCGTAATAGACGAAGAAGAAATCCTTGTCCTTGCGGACAGGTCCGCCCAGGGTGGCGCCGTATTGATTGCGGTGCAGCGGTTCGGTTTGCGAGGCGAAGAAGTTGCGCGCGTCCANNGATGTGGTCGCTCCGCTGGTGTCGCCATACTCGGCCGGTGCGTTCAGGCTGAGAATGCGAAACTCGCTGACGGCGTCCACGGGCGTGCGCAAAGCGTATCCGCCGTTCACGCTGTCCACGTTGCTGGCGCCATCCAGCAGATAGTCGTTCGATTCCGGGCGCTGCCCGTTCACCGCATACGGCTGGCCGCTGCGCGCGATGCCACCGGCTTGAGCCAGCCCGGCGGTCATGGGAGCGACTCCGGGCTGCAGCAGGCCGAGTTGCGTCAGGTCGCGTCCGTTCAGAGGAAGATCGGTCGCCTGCTTCTCGTCCACTACGTTTCCGATGGTCTGGCTGGTGTCCACGGTCNNACTACCTGGCCGATGTCGATGCGAATGGATGAGACCGAATACGGCGCGAACCCCTGGGCCTTCACCTCAAGCACATACGTGCCGACGGGCAGGTCGGCAAAATGGAATGACCCCTGGTGCAGGGAATGGACCGAGCGGGCGAGGCCGGTTTGGGTGTTGTGAACGCTGACTTCGGCGTTCGACACCAGCCCCGCGGCCGGGTCGGTGATTTGCCCTTCCAGGGTTCCGATGGGGTCCTGGGCGCGGACCAATGTGCCAAGACACACGAATAACAATGCGGTATTGAGTTTCTTCACGGTCGGTATATCTCCCTAATTCGAACGATAGTCAGACGAGAGTCGGCCGGTTCAACTGGCCTGCGTGCGCGACCGGCCCCTCAGGATCCGGACCAGGACGCCGGCGGCTGCCAGAGTGGCAACCGCCATCCAACTGAAAGCGGCCGCGCGGTACTCACTTTCCCGCGCGCTCGCCAAAGCTGTCTGTACGAAAAGTACTTCCAACAGCGCCCACCACGCCGCCAGAATCCACAGCCACCACGGGCGCTTGCGAATCGTGACAGTGAACGTATCGGTACTGGTGGGCATGCTCATCCTCTTGCACCCTGCGGCGGATCCTTAGTCCACCATTGTTCGGGATCGTGTTGTCTCCCGTAGCCAAAGGCGCTGTCCATAATGCGGAAAAGGCCGTCCGCGGCCGGCGTGACCGAGGCCGTGGCTTTCACCACATCGTGAATCCAAGCCTGGGCCGCTTTCGTGTAAGGGCAACTCGCCAAGCAGATGCCGCACCCGTTATCCACCTGCTGCCAATGCTGGAAGCAGAGGTAAGAATCCTCGAACCATGCTTTGTGTCCCGGATTGTTCCAAGGGCCTCTGGTCTTGAAACTCGGCTCGTCGTCGAACGAGAGTGCGCCCGATGGGCACGCCTCGGCGCACTTCTTACACTTCTTGCAAAACTCGACCAGCCCGAAATCGACAGGCTTGTCGCAAGCCATCGGCAGGTCCGTGAACACCTTGCACAAGCGAACCGCGGGGCCGAATTCGGGAGTGACCAACTTATTGAGGCGGCTCAGTTCCCCGATGCCCGCCTCCATCGCGAACGGCACGCTCAGCGCCGTATCGTTCACGCTGGGAATCGCCTGGTACCCGAGACCGCGGATGAACTCGGCCAGGGATGCCACCGTGAAAACCGAGTGGCTGTAGCCGAGCCCGGTAGCCGCATCGCCTAATGACGTGGGGGCGCGAGAGAGTAGGTCAAGGTCCATGGGAATTGCAATGGCAACCACCCATTTCATCGTCTTAGGAACGACGAACTTCGTGTCAGTCACCGCGGGGACTTCGGCATCTTCGAAGACTATGTCCTTTTTCGCTTGCCTGAGGTTCACATAGGCCTCATTCATGGGAGCGATCCCCACCAGGCCGGCGCCATAGAGTCGCGCCGCGGCCTTCACCGTCTTTGCCATCTCCTCAGGCGATGCGGTATATCGCTCAACGCCCAATTCAGCCGGGGTCTTCACTGCGATGCGCGTCCATGACAGCAGCCCCTCGCCCGGCTCGGTGCTTTTCATCAAGGTCCAGGCGCCTTCGCTCAACTGGTGATCGGGCAATCGGAAGCCTGGCTTGCTCCCGCGCATCCATCCTGCCAGCCGTTTGGCTTTGGCGGACTGTTCCGCTTCGAACGCCCCCGCACCCTCGCGCTCGGTGATCAACTGCTTATAGATTTCAAAGATATTGTTGCCCGAGAAGCGCTTGAAATCGGCGGTCTTCTCTGCCAGGGTTGGCCGGTCCACAGTCTTCACCCACCAGGCGCGGTTGCGCCGGCTGCCACTTGAATTTCCTGTCAGCGTCACAACGGACGCCGAAACGCCGCCTGCAGCGATAAGTCCGGCGGCCGTCAACAGGGCGCGCCGGCCGGTCTGCTTGCGTTCACTTTCCACGTAGTTAGTCCAATCCACGCCTTGCTTTCGACATCGGATACCACC
>PLRZ01000015.1 GCA_003164075.1 Bryobacterales bacterium
CTATTTTATTCCGGCGCTGACATGCAGGAGATCCACGTCGAAGCCTCCCACAACAATGGCCGCCATCGCAGGGCCGGAAATTTTCCTGAGAGGGATGATTCAAGTTCAGTGGCTCCGGGAAAGTCTGGGGACACTGGAAGGGAAGAAAATCCTCGAAATAGGGTCCGGTTGGGAACCGCTCCTCCCGATGCTCTTCTCACTGTGCCGCACCGAGTGCGTTTATCTCACCGACCAGACAGCTCTACTCGACAGGTACACACTGGCTGGAGGACTGGAGACCTTCCGCCGAAACCGGCAGCGAATTCTCGCCACTTTGCATCTTGCCTCAGAGGAGTTCGCGCCGAATCCAGCATGGCATCGCTGCTGCGCGAGCATATGGTCCGCGGCGGCGACGATGCCCGTGCGTTACTGCGCCAGATCTTCCAGACCGAAGCCGATCTGACGCCCGACTTGGCGGCCAACACACTGACCGTCCGGCTCCACCATCTCACGCAGGCGGCGCGCGATCAGGCCATCGAACAACTACTCGCAGACCTCAATGCCACCCAGACCGCGTTCCCCGGCACCAACCTCACTCTGCTCTTCAAACTCGGCTCATCTTGATTTCACCCAGATCAGGAGAACTGCAGTTCCAGAGTTCCGACCGCCTCGGGCGTAATCGACAGTTGGCCGGCTTCGGCTTGCGAGAGTTGTTGCTGGCTATGAATCTTCGAGAGCAGTTCGGCCGCGCACTGCTCCACCATGCCTGCAAGTTCAGCGTTAGTCCCGCTCTCCAATTGGTCTCTGAGCAGAGCAGCGCACCCCTTTAGCCCGCTGCCGATGTTCAGGATGTCGTGAAAGAACAGCCTTTCGATTGCCTGTTGCCGCTTCTCCTGGCGGGAGTCCGCCAAGGTGCACACAACGAATCCTTCCCGGCCCTCGATGTGTGAGGATGTCACCATGAGGTCGCAGGTCTCTTCCGCGCCGTTCACGGAGCGGACCATATGCCACTCCCAGATATTGGTGTCTGCCCGTGGTCCGTCAAGGACCGCTCTCACGGCGCCGCAAGTCTGGCAGAACCCGGTCGTCCCACAGCCCTCCGGCGATTGCGTGGCGTGCACGCAATGAAACGCCTCGCCCAGCCGCAAACCCAACGCCTCCGGCAGTCTCGCAACGCCCGCCAGGCTCAGCGCGGCGCGGTTACAGAAGACGATTTCCCGGTTCCCATTCAGTACGACCATGAACGCACTCGATGCGTCCAGCACCTCTCGCAGCAGTCCGGACTCGAAAATGCGAACCTGCGCCGCTAGCTCGGGCGGCGACGACCGCTGGGCACAGACAAAGCAGGTGTTGCCTCCCGCCGGGCTTGCATTCGGTTGCGGCTCCGGACGCGAGCGACAATCCAGCGCCCTTCGGACCACGTCGAGGAGTGCCCCCTCATCGAGACTCACGAGGCAGCCGTCTGCCGTGCCGTCCAACTCCACCGGAATGTCCACCGAGGAAGTGTAGATCACCGGCAGATCCCAGCGGGTTTTTACCTCCCGGCAAACTTCCGACCCATGCATGTCCGGCAGGTTGACGTCGAGCAGGACGAGGTCGGGGCGCTCGGTTTCAATGGAGTGGAGCGCGGATCTCCCGGTGTCGGCTTGGGAGACGTGGAAGCCTGCCTCCAGCAGGTACTGCGTCTTCAAGTAGCGAAGTGGTTCGCAGTCGTCCACTACCAGAACGCGGGTTTCGAGGTTCGGGCTCACGGTTTTCCTCCAGAACCACCCCGTAAGAGAATGGACTGAATGCGTTCCACGCCGCCGCATCGCCGCATGGCATATTTCACAATAGCGAGGTCTCCCGGCGGACCGCACCACAGGCTGAGCCCATCCGGATCCACCGGCTTCGACACCGAAACAGTAGGCATTTAAGGCGTCCGCAGGTCTACCAGAGCCCGGGAGCACCGACCGGGGACGGCAGGTCCAGCAACTGAAGCTGGCATGTCGGGCAGAGCATCAGGTGTGCCTCCAGCATTCCGAAGCGCTCCTTATCGATTCGTCCCGCTCGATACTGGATTAGTGTCGTGTCGGATATGTGACGCCGCAGCAGAAACTCAAACATATAGGCCTCCGGAAGCCACCGCGCCGCGGCGGCTCTAAGATCAGGTTGCGTCAATGGGCGATTGGCGGCAATAGGATGTTATCCGCATTTTGGAGGGCGGTAGCTTGTGCGCCGCCTCCGTTCGTCTGTATCCCCTAGAGTATCGCCCGATGGTTGCCGAGGGTTCCGCGGTATCCACTTTCCGCGGTTTCGATGCCAGAGTGTAGTTAAAGGCTTGGAGTCCCCTGTATTTTGCCCGAACCTGCGTTTCGCCTCGGGAGCGGACTATGATGCATTTGAGTTAGCCCGATCAAGTTGGTTGTTGGCGACGGACCAGATGCCCTTAAGGCTGCCGCCGGCACTCAAAAACAAGGCGGCACTCGCAAGCGCGACGAATGCCATAAGCAGCGTGTATTCGATCAGGTCCTGGCCCTGCTCGTCATACCAGAACCTCGAAATGCTGTTCATTTTTAAGTCTTCCCTCTATCTCATGACTACGCCGTAATCTCCTCTTGGCTGTATCTTAAAAATGCGCGGAGGTTGCAGACCGGCGTTGTCCGAGATGCTGCAATCCGATCTATTTCTGGCCGGCAAACACGCACATCTGGCGCCTTCCCATCGATTAGGATATGTCAGGCGTGCCGGGAACTCAATACGGCGAAACCCGTGGTCAAGAACGCCTCATTCTGCACGCCCTACTGGACTCTAGAGTATCGCCCCTATACCAGTCTAGGGTTCCACGGTATCCACTTTCCGCGGTTTCGATGCCAGAGTGTGGTTAGGGGGCTGGAGCCCCCTGCATTTTGCCGCAACCCGTGTTTCGCGTGTTACTCATCGAAGACAACCCCGGCGATGCCGAACTGGTAAAGGCGACGCTTGCGGATGCGGGCGGCGCCACATTTCAAGTCTATTGCGCCGAAGCCCTGCTGCCCGGTCTGGAGCGGCTGGCGCGCGGGGACATCGATCTCGTGCTCCTGGATCTTTCGCTCCCGGACAGCCACGGACTGGACGGCTTAACCGCCGTTCGTACTCATGCGCCTTCCATTCCGGTGGTGCTGCTGACGGGGTGGGCTAGCGAGTCCCTGGCGTTGCGCGCCATGCAAAGCGGAGCGCAAGACTACCTGGTGAAGGGCACGTTGCAGGGGCCCGACCTGGCTCTTCGCTTGCAACACGCCATTGTGCGGCAGAGAGCCCAAGCCGA
>PLRZ01000081.1 GCA_003164075.1 Bryobacterales bacterium
GGCGACGTGGTGGTGCTGATGTGCCGCGGGCCCATGGGCTCGGGGATGGAGGAAATCTTCGAGATCACCGTGGCGCTGCGCTACCTGGATTACGGCAAGCACATCGCCATCGTCACCGACGCTCGATTCAGCGGCGTTTCCACCGGAGCCTGCATCGGACACGCTACCCCCGAGGCGCTGGCCGGCGGCCCGATCGGCAAAGTCAGGGAAGGCGACCGGATCGAGATCCTAATCGACCGGGTACGGTTGGAAGGTTCGGTCAACCTGGTGGTGGATGGCAGCGCGGAAGAGGGCTCGCGCGTACTGGCTGCCCGCACCATGTCTCCCGATCTGGCGGCCGATCCCGACCTGCCCCCCGAGACCCGCTTGTGGGCCGCATTGCAGGACGTGAGCGGCGGTACCTGGGGCGGATCTATTTTCGATGTCGACGCAATTCTCGAAAGGCTGAAATCGTAAAATGCACATTTATCGAACCCAAAACGGGTGGGAACTCGAGGCGAGCCAGGGCGGCAGAATTCCGGTGCCTCCGCAGGCCAACGGCCGCATCACCACTCGCGAAGATCTCTACGATTACCTGACGCACATTGAGGGCGAAGCCGCTGCCGGAAGCGGTGGCCACGCCTTGGTGGCGCCCATCGAAGAGCAGGAAGTCTGGGCCGCCGGCGTGACCTATTTTCGCAGTCGAACCGCCCGCATGGCCGAGTCGGAAGCGTCCGGCGGCATGAGTTTCTACGATCGCGTATACACCGCCGAACGCCCCGAGCTCTTCTTCAAGAGCACGCCGCACCGCACCGTAGGACCGGGCGCGCCCGTGCGCATCCGCCACGATTCCAAATGGAACGTGCCGGAGCCGGAATTGACCCTGCTGGTGTCGCCCAAGGGTAAGATACTCGGCTATACCGTGGGGAACGACATGAGTTCCCGCGATATCGAAGGCGAGAATCCGCTGTATCTGCCGCAGGCTAAGGTTTACGACGGCTCCTGTGCGCTCGGGCCGGGAATTCTGGTTGCGACGGAGCCGCTGGCGTCCACCACCGGGATCCACATCGAGATCCGCCGCTCCGGGTCCGCGGTATTCTCGGACAGCACCACGCTGGCCGCGATGAAGCGCGATCCCGTGGAACTGGTGGAGTACCTGTTCCGCGAGAATACTTTTCCGGACGGCTGCTTTCTGCTGACCGGCACCGGCATTGTTCCTCCTCACTCCTTCACGCTGGCTTCCGGCGACGAAATCGCGATTACTATTGACGGAATCGGCACACTTACTAACCCGGTGGCATAACTATGGAGCGCAGTTCTCTGCGGTGAAAATCGCTGGCGCTACTATTACTACTGTGTGATGAGTTCGTGGGGCAGACTTTAGTCTGCGGCGGGCTTCAGCCCGCCCCGCCCCGAGATACTCAACCGGCAGCATTGGGGGACGGCGCAAGAATGAGCCGGGTGCGTCCTTGGAATAAGGGGGATGGTGGTGGAGCAAATAATCCTAAAATACCTCTTGATTTTCCCTTTTTGTTCGCCCACAATGAATTGGGGGCGACTATGGCACTCACCAAGCGTCAAAAGCAGGTGCTGGATTTCATCGCCGGGTTCGTCGAAGAAAACGGCTACTGCCCGAGCTACGAAGAAATTGCGAGAGGGCTCGACCTTGCCTCTCTCGCCACCGTCCACAAACACATTTCCATCCTTGAGTCGAAGAACTACCTCAAGCGCGGCTTTAATCAGAGCCGCTCGCTGGAGCTTACCGCGAAGTATCTCTCGGAACAGCAGCGCGCCAAACCGCCGCAGACGGAGATCCCCCTGCGCGGCCGCATCGCCGCCGGTGCTCCCTTGGAGGCCGTG
The DNA here is from genome assembly GCA_003164075.1 of Bryobacterales bacterium. Next base: position 1,840 of record PLRZ01000081.1, read on the forward strand.
GAACAGAGCGAGACGCTCAATATAGCCGATTACATAGGCGGCGCCAACACATTCGCGCTGGAAGTGCGCGGCAATTCGATGATCGACGACCACATCTGCGATGGCGATATCGTTCTGCTGGAGAAGGCTACCGAGGCGCGGGACGGCGATATCGCTGTCGCACTGGTAGCGGGCAGCGATGCCACGCTGAAGCGAATCTATCGCGAACCGGGAGACGTGATTCGTCTGCAACCGGCGAACTCCACGCTGAAACCGATTATCGTTCCCGCGGCGGATGTCGAAATACAGGGCCGTCTGCTGGCCGTGCTGCGAAAGTACCGCTAGCGGGCCGCGAGTTCATGCTCGGCGCGCAACCAGTCTTCTTCGGGCGATCCACCCTGGCAACCGCGCGCTACCCAATATGAATACGCCAGGCTGGCGATCTGTTCCTGCGAGGGCCGGGCCGGTATTACTTGAGTTACTGGCGCTTCGGCGGCCAGAGTAGGTTCGGCGCGCTTTACACGCTTGGCGGTTGCCGGCTTATGACGGCTTGGGACGGGAGCGGACACAATGATCTCTTTATCGGAAACGCGCTTGCGGGGCATATAGATATAGCTCTCTCTTTCAGACTGGAATTTATTGCTTTTATTTTAACCGATTGGTAGCTACCAGTACATCAAAAGTTTCTATCGCTTTGATTACAACGCGGGTTGCAATTGTGTTTCAGACCACGGGATCTGAGTGGCGTATACTGGGAGGTGAATTGCGAGGCGTGGCGACTCTCGGGATTGCGCTTGCGCTCATGGCGCAGGCAGCCTCCGCGGCACCGAAGATCGTTGCCGTGGATGTAAATGGGGTAGTGCACCCCATCACCGTCGAGATCGTCGCCGCCGCCATCGCGCAAGCCAAACAACAGAACGCTTCGCTCGTGCTGGTCCGCCTCAACACGCCCGGCGGCTTGATGGACGCCATGGAGAAGACCATCCAGGAGATGCTCGCTTCGCCCGTTCCGGTGGTCACGTACGTGACGCCCAGCGGTGGACGGGCAGCCTCCGCGGGATTCTTTCTGCTGGAAGCCGGCGATGTGGCGGCCATGGCTCCCAGCACGCGCACCGGCGCCGCGCACCCCGTCGCCATGACCGGCGAAATGGACGCCGTGATGGCGCAGAAAGTGGAAAACGACGCTGCCGCCGGCCTGCGCAGCCTGTGCATCAAACGCGGGCGCAATAGCGAACTGGCCGAAACCACCGTGCGGGAAAGCAAGTCCTTCACCGAACGCGAGGCGCTGGACCAGCACCTCATCGACTTGGTCGAGCCCAGCGAGGCGCAACTGCTGAATTCGCTCGACGGCCGCACCGTTACGCGAATCGACGGCCGTACGCAGACGCTGCACACCGCCGGCGCGCAGATCGAAACGTACCAGTTGACGCTACGCCAGCAGATCGTCAGTTCCATCGCCGATCCCAACATCGCGCTGGTGCTGCTGATAATCGGCGCGCTGTCGATCTACCTGGAGTTCAATTCGCCGGGCCTTATTGTACCGGGTGTGGTGGGCGCAATTCTGGTGCTGCTGGGCCTTTCGGCGCTCTCGGTGCTCCCCATTAGCTGGCTGGGCGCTTCCCTGCTGTTGCTGGCGTTCGGGATGTTCGTGCTGGAGGCCAAGTTCGCCACGCATGGAATCCTCGGCACGGGAGGTGCCGTTGCCATGGTACTCGGTGCAGTTATGCTGGTGGATAGTCCGCTGCCCGAATTGCGCGTTCACTTGGGGACGGCCATTGCCCTGGCCCTGCCCTTCTCGGCCATCACCGTTTTTCTGCTGTCTCTGGCGGTGCGCGCGCGGCGCAATAAAGTGGAAACGGGAAGCGAGGGAATGATCGGCGAAACCGGCGCAGCCATTACGGCACTGGCGCCGGAGGGCACGATCCTTGTCCACGGCGAGTACTGGGACGCGGTGTCGTCCCGGCCGGTCGCCATCGGTGGGCGCGTGCGGGTTACGGCCATCGATAAGTTGAAACTCACAGTAGAACCGCTGGCGTAGTAGGAGGCTCGAATGATCGACGCAACGAGTTTCACGACCATCATCGTGGTGATCGTCGTACTGTACCTGATTAGCTCTGTCAAGATCTTGCGCGAATATGAACGCGGCGTGATTTTCCGCTTCGGCCGCCTGCTGCCCCAGCCCAAGGGCCCGGGCATCATCCTGGTGTTCGCCCCGGTCGACCGCATGGTGCGCGTTTCCCTGCGCGTCGACACGCTCGAAGTGCCGTCGCAGGACGTCATCACGCGCGACAACGTCACCGTGAAGGTGAACGCCGTGCTTTACTTTCGCGTGATCGAACCGCGCCTCGCCATCGTAGAGGTTTCCAACTTCCTCTATGCCACCTCGCAATTGGCGCAGACCACGTTGCGCAGCGTCCTGGGCGAAGTGGAACTGGACGAACTCCTCAGCCAGCGCGAGAAACTGAACCTGCGTCTGCAAACCATCCTCGATCAGCACACTTCACCCTGGGGCGTGAAAGTCACCATGGTGGAAGTCAAACAGGTGGACTTGGCCGAATCGATGATCCGCGCCATCGCCCGCCAGGCGGAGGCGGAACGCGAGCGCCGCGCTAAAATCATCCATGCCGAAGGCGAATACACGGCCTCCGAAAAGCTGGCCATGGCGGCGGCAGTGCTCCAGAAACAGCCGGTGGCGATTCAGTTGCGATACCTGCAGACCCTGGTTGAAATCGGCACCGAAAAAAATACTACCATTGTGTTTCCCCTTCCACTGGATATAATTGCATCTTTGAAGGGCGCTCTCGACCGGGGCATCGGCCCCGGCTCGCCCCCAGCCTAAAACATGCGAAACAAGGACACCGGCGAATTCGAACTGGTAGTGGGCGACAAGCAACTGCTGAGCGGCTTCTTTATCGGGGTCCTGTTGCTGGCGGTGGTCTTCGCTATGGGCTACGTCCTGGGACAGAGCTCGCCGAAATCGGCCAGAGTCACCCCCGAAACGGCCGCGGTTCCGTCGAACGGCGCTACCGACAGCCGCCCGCAAGCGTCGCCCGCCGCCGGAGGCGCTACCCCGGCCAGCCCCGATCAAGCGTCAGCCTCCTCGACACCCGTCTTAAACACCGATCCGGCGCCGGCGGAAGCCCCGCCGCAGCCCACTACCGTCCCCGCGAAAGAGACCAGCGAACCGGCGCCGCCTCCCAAAGCCCAGCCCGCCCCCGAACAACCGCCCGCCGGCAACTACTGGCAAGTGCTGGCCGGCAGCCAGACCTCGGCCGACGCCCTGTCCCAAACCCTCAAAGGTCAGGGCTTTCCGGTGGTCACGCGGCCCGGCAATAAGAATCTGACGCTGGTGTGGGTGGGACCTTATACCGACAAAGAATCCCTCACGCGCGCTAAGAAGAAGCTCGAAGACGCGGGGATGACCAATCTCTTTAGAAAGCCGTGAGCGACCCGCTGGTACAGATCGGCGGAGGGCCACGGCCCCGGCTGCCGGAGTGGGCCCGCAAGAGCCGCACGCATTTCCAATCGCTCAACCAGCTCAAGAGCGGATTGCGGCAGTTGAACCTGCACACCGTCTGCGAATCGGCGCGCTGCCCCAATATTCATGAGTGCTTCCATCGCGGAGCCGCCACCTTCATGATTCTGGGCAGCCATTGCACGCGCGGCTGCGGATTCTGCTCCGTGCCGAAGTTCAATCCCGCCCGCCGCGAATTGCCGCTCGACGCCGCCGAGCCCGCCAACGTCGCGCGCATGGCCGCCGATATGAAACTGCGCTATGTGGTGATCACCAGCGTCAACCGTGACGACCTTGCGGACGGCGGCTCCGTGCACTTCGCCGCCACCGTCCGCGAGGTCCGCCGCGCGCTGCCCGAAGCCCGCGTCGAAGTGCTCACCCCCGACTTCTGCGGCGACCGCGACGCCGTGGCCCGCGTGCTGGATGCCGGGCCGCACGTCTTCAACCACAACATGGAGACCGTGCCGCGTTTGTACGCCCGCGTGCGCCCCCAGGCCAAATACCGGCAATCGCTCGACGTGCTGGCCTTTGCGCGGCGCTATTCGAACGCGCTCACCAAGTCGGGCTTCATGGTGGGGCTGGGGGAAACCGAAGAGGAAGTCCGCGGTCTGCTGCGCGATTTGCACGCCGCCGGAACCGATGCGGCCACCATCGGGCAGTACCTGCAGCCTACGCGGCGCAATCTGCCGGTGGCGGAGTACGTCACGCCGGCGCAGTTCGACCGGTACCGCGAGTACGGGCTTTCGCTGGGCTTCAAAATGGTCTTCAGCGGCCCGCTGGTTCGCAGTTCTTATATGGCCGACGAAGTCGCCGAGGCGGCGCGACGGGCTCCGTGCTGAAGCTGCTGCTGGCGCTCGTTTCCGCGGCGCTCCTGATCTTCTGTTTCCCGCGCTTCAACGCGGTTTGGTTCGCCCCCGTGGCGCTTGTGCCGCTGCTGCTGGCAGTCACGCGCGAGCGCCGGCCGTGGCGCCGCTTCCTGCTCGGCTGGAGCGCCGGCGCGGTCTATTGGTGCGGCGTCTGCTACTGGGTCGAGATCGTGCTGGCGGTCCACGGCGATATGGGTACGGGCCTCGCCCGGGCCATGTTCGTGCTTTTCTGCGTGGCCAAGGGGCTGCACATGGGCTGCTTTGCGCTGCTGGCCGGAATCCTGATGCGCCGCTGGTGGGCCGTGCCTGCCGTGGCCGCCTGGTGGGTGACGGTGGAGGTGACGCACGGCCCGCTGGGCTTCGCCTGGCTGGCGCTGGGCAACGCCGGCGTGGACATGGGAATTCCCATGCGCCTGGCGCCCTATACCGGCGTCTACGGGCTGTCCTTCGTCTTCGTAATGATGTCCGCGGCGTTGGCTCTGGCGATTCTTCGGCGGCCGCGGTTGGAACTGTTGTGGCTGGCCCCATTGCCGCTGATGCTCCTGCTGCCTGCCATGCCCGGCGACGAGCCCGGCCGCGAGGCCGCCCTGCTGGTGCAATCCAATATCTCCGAAACCCAGGAGTGGACCCCGGAAATCCTCAGCCAGACGGTGCGGGAGCAGTCCGCTCTCACTTTGCGCGGCGCTTTGCAGCCGGGCGTCCGGCGAGCGTCGATTCTGGTGTGGCCCGAGGTGCCGGCGCCATACTACTACGAGGACGATGCCGGTTTCCGCGAATATGCCGACAGCCTGGCGCGCATGACCCAGGCATACCTGCTGCTCGGCACCGTGGCGCATACCGCCAATCGCGCGCCGCTCAATTCGGCCGAGCTGATTTCTCCCGCCGGCGCCGCCGTCTCCCGCTATGACAAGGTCAACCTGGTGCCGTTTGGAGAATTTGTTCCGTGGCCCTTCAATTTCCTGGCGAGCAAAGTTTCCAGCGAGGTGGGCGATTTCGCGGCGGGCAAGCAGGTAGTGGTATCGTCCACCGGCCGCCACCGCATCGGCACTTTCATCTGCTACGAATCGGTGTTCCCCAATTTCGTGCGCCAGTTCCCGGCTGGCGGCGCGGAAGTGCTTTTCAACATCTCCAACGACGGCTGGTTCGGCCAGAGCGCCGCCCGCCGGCAGCATCTCAATATCGTGCGCATGCGCGCCGCCGAGAATCGCCGCTGGATCCTGCGGTCCACCAACGACGGGATCACCGCCGCCATCGATCCGGCCGGCCGTGTGCGCAGCACCCTGCCCCCCAATACGCGAGCGGCCCTTTACGCCGGGTTCACGTACATCTCCGAGCAGACCGTATATACGCGATTCGGCGACTGGTTCGCGGCTCTGTGCGCGCTGATCGCCACGCTTTGCGCGGTAGCCGCCGCTCTACCCGCGGCCGGAACTGTACCCAAACGGACGGATGCCGGCGGACCTTGCCGGTTACCATGAAAGCA
>PLRZ01000576.1:0-6106 GCA_003164075.1 Bryobacterales bacterium
GGCTATTTTTCTTAGTCGGTGTCGGCGGCGGCTTGGGGTTTGCTACGAAGCACCGCTCTGGAGACTCAGCCGGTGGGATTGATACCACTCAATCGTGTTGCGGAGCCCGACATCGAACGGCGTAGTCGCCCGGAAGCCAAATTCGCGTTCAGCTCGGGTTACGTCCAGGCAGCGACGGGGCAGGCGCAGGGCTGTGTCGGCGGTGACTCCGCGCCGGCCACGAACGATGTCGTTGAGGCGAGTTCGTGTGCGAGCGCTGGGTTTACAAATGCGGAACCTGGGCGCCAACCGGACGGCACCGTTGTCAGGAAGATCGCCCCGCGGAAGGGCGAGGGTCACGGTGGGAAATGCGGCGGCTGAACCAGTTACGGGCTTCTCCGCTCGCCTGGCCAAATACATACTCTGTATGTATACTGAGAGCAGATGGCAGAACGTGCTCAGATTCGACTGGGACCAAGGGAACACACAGCATATCGCCAGCCATCGGGTGACTCCTGGAGAGGTTGAACAGGTATTCGCCAACGATGCGATGGACATCGACTACGACGTCATCGGAGGAGAGGAACGGTGGACTGTCCTACCCAAGCCTCCACAGAGGATGACAATTTTCATTGGTCTTAGCTCGAACAGCGCGCAGAGGGAGACCGGACTCGGCCCTTAGTGTTGCGCCGCCATGTCTCTTGACACAAGAAGCCTCACCTTCCCCCAATTCCGTCGATGCAATCTCCCAATCGGCACTTTGGGGAGTATCCGCCAACCGCCATTTGTGCCCACCGTCCCCCAATCACCAACTGTGTACGTGTTCAACAGTTCCGTTTGCTGGAGGTTGTTACTAGTGGCAAAAGGCGGAAGAGAGGACTAACTACTGGCGAAAGACGGAAGTATCGGCTAACTCCAATGGGCGCACGGGGCTTTTGGGCAGTAACTTCCGGCGCCGTCGGCGCGGGTTACTCAGGCGACTTAGTCGCAGGGGAGTCGCGCGACCACCGGGAGGACGGCGCCACCCGGCACGGCGACCACGGCGACGTGCGTGCGCTAATTCGCGACACGCCGTCCTTGGCTACGATTGGACACACGTACGCGCCGACGGAATTCGCACACGGCCGCAAACAGGGCCCCTCACGTTCGGCATCCCCCGCCTCTGGGCTTTTGATCCGAAACCGCCGATGTCCGTCTTCCATCTCGACTCGCTCGCCCCGGCCTGGTGAGCCTGCCTTTGCAGGCAGCAGCCGTCCGCCGGTTGGGGCTGCCTGCCGACGGCCGAACCTGCGACAATGACCACAGGAGAACGATGGCGATTATGTACCAGGTGGTGATCGACACCAATGTCCTCGTGGCGGCACTCCGATTCGAGGCGTGGCTCTTCGTTCCGGCTCCTGGATCTGGTGGGAGATCCACGCTGGCCGGCGAATTTGTCGGTTGCGCTGGCGCTCGCGAGCAGAGAGAGCGGGATGATGCCAGGTGCATGGTAAAATAGACGAAGGAGATCAGCATGGCGACAACTTCGACTCCGATCAGCGAGCAGGAGCGCGAGAGCCGCAGGCGGGCACTGGTTGCCATGACCGCCCACCTTCGGATCGAAGATTTGCGCTTGGATGAAGAACTGAAGCGCATCTTCGATCGGCACGTGGATGGCGAGATAGGCGACGAGGAACTGAGCGCCGCGATAGACGAACTTAATGAGCACCGCCTCGGACCCCTACCTGTATCCTGGAACGAACGTCCTTAGGAACATTGCGGGTCTCCGCAACCCAGAGCAATTGGCCGCGTTCGAAACGGCAAAGACAGCTCAGCGCATCTACGAGTTGCAAGGGAATCCGGTGAGCGGCAGTTTTGATGCTTCACATCTGAAGGCGATTCACAGACACATCTTTCAGGACGTATTCCCATGGGCCGGACAGTTCCGAACTACGGTGCTGGGCAAGACCGAGGGGGTCGGGCTACCGGTCACTTGGTTCACGCCGCCGCACCTGATCGCGCGTGAGGCGGATCGGATATTCGGGTGGCTGCTCCGGTTGAACCTGCTTGGCGGGCTCGATCAGATTGAGTTCGCGCAAGGCTGTGCGGCGCTTCTGGCAAGACTCAACAACCTCCATCCGTTTCGTGAGGGTAACGGGAGAACGCAGAGGCTGTTCGTCGAGGCCCTTGCTCGGCGGTCAGGACACGAATTGCACTTTGAGGTCGTCAGCAAGGAGCGAATGGTACAGGCGAGTATCGAGGCCAATCATGGCAATGTTGGCATGATGACGCGGATGTGTGAGGAAATTCTCGACGAGGATCGAGTACAGTCTTTGCTACGCGCCATCGCTTTTCTTACCCGTGAGAAGTTCAACTGGAACGATACCTACATCTCGACGACGACCCATGGCGAGAACTACACCGGGAGACTCGTCGGCCGCGACGGAGAAGCCTTCATGATGCGGTCGGACGACGACCGGATCCTCATTGGACGAGCTGATGATATTGATTCGAGCGCTCGCAGCGGCGACCGTCTTGAGTTTCGCGCCAGTTCGTGAATTCCAGCGCCGCAGACGTGCGACGGAGGGTTCCGAGGACCTCGCTACTTTGTGTCGATGGCCTTCTGTCGTCGTACCATGATCGGGCACTTACACCAGTCTCAACTCCGGTAACTTGCCTGCCAGCAGGCATCTCAACTCGGGTCTGCCGAGCATGCAGGCGTCGCCATACACGCAGTGGCAGGTCACGAGGGGAAGTACTGTGATCGAGAGCAGAAGGGGACCACGTTACGACGAGGCTGTGGCAAACTGGAGATGGGTGCGGTCGAATGTTCGGAGGCCGCAGAAAGGGCAGGAGACACCAATGGCCTCAGTGAAGGAGATTCTGGTTCAGGAGGTTGAGCGCCTCTCCGATGAGGACGCTCGGCGAGTTCTGGAGTTGCTCAGGACAACCACAGCCGGCGTAACGGGGCGGCCGAAGCTCACACGCGAGGAGTTGATCCGACGGGCGGCAGGCCATCCGGGAATCCGTCCTCCAGATCTGAATGCACCACCGTTCCGGAAGGTCAAGCCCATCAAATGTCCGGGCATTCCTGCGTCTGAGCTTCTCATCCGCGATCGCCGATGACACTCTTCTACATCGACGCCAGTGCCTGGGTGAAACGGCACTTCCAGGAAGTTGGGAGTGGTTGGGTGAATCGGCAGTTCGAACAAGGGATGCTGATGGGAGCATCGACACTCGGCCTGATCGAGGTGGCGGCGGCATGCGCAAGAAAGCGGACTGCCGGCGCAATTGACGCGGGCCGTTTTCAGCAGATTGAGATTGACCTGCTTGACGACTGGGAGGGCATGTTCCAGGTGGGCCTCACGGCGGAGACAGTCGAGCGATCCTTGGAGGTGGTGAGAACCTGTGCATTGCGCGGTGCCGATTGCACACATCTCGCCTCGGCGGTCATCCTCAAGGAGCGGCTCGCGATTCAGACCAGCGAGTTCGCATTGGTTACGTCCGATCAGGAATTGAAGGCGGCCGCGCTCAAGACGGGTTTGAACGTGGTCGATCCTCTTGAGGAGGAAAGGAACACCTCGGCGCATCCGACGCCTTGACCGCCTGGCGCCCAGCACGCGCATCCTCACTGAATTGTCGTGCGGCCCAGCGAGCAAGAGCGAGCGCCTGCTCTGTGCTGATTCCTTCCCAGATTTCCTCGCCGTCCGGGGTTCCGACAAGCAGGAATGCCGTCAGTATCGAGGGCTGGCGGGGTGAATCCCATTCGCGCGGCGTGATTCCCACCACCGTCACTCGCGCATACGTCGCCGCCCGCCGGGCAAGCGGAGCCATCGCCGCGGGTTCGGCGGTGAACAGAGACTGCCCAGTGTGACTGCGCGGGCTGCCGGCGTTCAATATGGCCGGAATGGAATCGCCGCCTCGGGGAATAGGAAACCCACCGTCCGGGTGGTTGTGGGAAACTATGGAGGAGACTGGACCATGGCGACAGAACAGAGACGGCCGACGGAGCGCCGGATACCGTCCATGGACGATCCGATGTTGGCGGAGGTGGTGGATCGCCTTGTACAGACCTATCGGCCACAGAAGGTCTACCTTTTCGGTTCTGCCGCTCGGGGAGACGCTGGTCTGGACAGCGACTACGACGTACTCGTCGTCGTTCCGGATGATCTTCCGGCGTCCCGACGGGACGAGCGGCTCGGTTACGCTGCCTTGGTGGGCACGGGAACTTCAGTCGACGTCCTCGTTTACAGGGCCAGCGAGTTCTACGGACGCCTGCCGCTGAGAGCCTCGCTTCCCGCCACTGTGGTCCGGGAGGGCACACTGCTCTATGCAGCCTGACGATTTTCGCCGGACCGACACGAAGGATTGGCTATCAAGGTCTGCCGAGGACTTGCGCAACGCCGAGCATGATTTGACGGCCGCTCCGCCCTTCATTCGAGACGCTCTTTTCCATACGCAGCAGGCCGTTGAGAAAGCTTGCAAGGGCTTTCTCGCTTGGCACGATCAACCTTTCCCCAAGATTCATAACCTGGAAGAGTTGGGCCATCTGTGTGCCGCGCTGGACGCTGACCTCGCCGGGTTCGGTGCCCAGGCTGCTCCGCTGAACAAGTACGCTGTTCGGTTTCGTTACCCAGGTGAGCCCTATTCGCCGGCTATCGAGGAAGCCCGTGAGGCTTTGGAATTGGCGCGCCGCATTGTTGCGCATATTCTCACGCGGCTTCCCGGAAAAGTGCAGCCGGACTAGCCCGGAACGATCACGAATTGCTGGAATTGTTGCAGTGACGCCGAAGGAATTTCTGATGGAGATTGGAGAGCACGTGTGACTCTGAACGTGACCCTGCCGGATTCGCTGTACAAGAAAGCAATGGAAGTGGCCGAACGGGAGCAGATCTCTGTTGAGCGGGTTGTCTACGAAGCACCGCTCTGGAGACTCAGCCGGTGGGATTGATACCACTCAATCGTGTTGCGGAGCCCGACATCGAACGGCGTAGTCGCCCGGAAGCCAAATTCGCGTTCAGCTCGGGTTACGTCCAGGCAGCGACGGGGCAGGCGCAGGGCTGTGTCGGCGGTGACTCCGCGCCGGCCACGAACGATGTCGTTGAGGCGAGTTGCCGTAACGCCCAGGTTGTTTGCAAGCTGGTTCACGCTCATGTCCAGCGGCTTCAAGACGTCCTCCAGGATCGTTTCACTGGGATGAGGAGCGGGGATCGGTTTAGGCATCGTTAGGGTGGCTAGGCGGCGAGTAGTGACGGCGGCGAAGTCCCAAGGCCGATGCTCCGCAGATTGGTCTCGAGCCATGCTGTCCCCCAGGAGGTCGACCGTGTTCGGCAGTCTTGCACGAACCACGTTTGGTGCCGCGGGGCGGCCGCGGGNNCGCAGGAAGGGAAGGAGACACCAATGGCCTCGGTGAAGGAAATTCTGGTTCAGGAGGTTGAGCGCCTCTCCGAAGAGAACGCTCTGCGAGTCCTGGAGTTGCTTAGGACAGAGAAGACGGCCAGCGTAAGGCAGCGGCCGAAGCTAACACGCGAGGAGTTGATCAGACGGGCGGCAGGCCGCCCGGGAATCCACGTCCCCGATCCGGATGCGCCTCCGTTCGAGAAAGTGGAGCCCATCGAGACGCGTGGTGTTCCCGCCTCGCAGATGCTCATCGCTGATCGTCGATGATGCTCTATTATCTGGATTCAAGCGCCTGGGTGAAGCGGTATTTCAATGAGGCTGGAAGAGACTGGGTGAATCTTCTCTTCGAGCAGCATCAAGTGCTCGGCTGTTCGCCGTTGGGCCTCATCGAAGTAGGTTCTACGATGGCGCGAAAGCGGACCGCTGGAGAGGTCAAGCCGCAGGAGTTTGGACCGAAGCGGGCTTCTTTGCTGAAGGATTGGCGGCGTTTTCTTCACATCGACATGACGGCGGCAGTCGTTCAACGCGCATTCGACATAGCCGACCCACATAGTCTCCGCGGCGCTGACAGCGTGCATTTGGCTTCAGCCCTGGTTCTCAAAGAGGAGCTTGAACTCGATGCCGACGAGTTGACTTTCGTCACGTCGGACGAGGATGTAGTTGGCTGCGGCAGGGATCTGGCCCAAGCGTCACCCTGAAAGGCGAGCCCTTGTCTGTCTGGAAGGCCGTCTGGCGGACGCGACCCGAA
>PLRZ01000576.1:6121-9746 GCA_003164075.1 Bryobacterales bacterium
TCACGCCAGGTGTGAAGCCGCGCAGAATCTCCAAAACAACAACATCGGCACGAGTACGAGTGAACGCATCGGATGGCGCGGCCCAAGCAGACCCACCTACGCCCGGGTAAGTCACATTCGGGGGGAGATGTACCTTGCATCAACTGCGGAGGAGGAAAGATTGCGGGCGGCTTCGTGTGCGAGCGCTGGGTTTACAAATGCGGAACCTGGGCGCCAACCGGACGGCACCGTTGTCAGGAAGATCGCCCCGCGGAAGGGCCAGGGTCACGGTGGGAAATGCGGCGGCTGAACCAGTTACGGGCTTCTCCGCTCGCCTGGCCAAATACATACTCTGTATGTATACTGAGAGCAGATGGCAGAACGTGCTCAGATTCGACTGGGACCAAGGGAACACACAGCATATCGCCAGCCATCGGGTGACTCCTGGAGAGGTTGAACAGGTATTCGCCAACGATGCGATGGACATCGACTACGACGTCATCGGAGGAGAGGAACGGTGGACTGTCCTAGGCGAGACAGACCAGGTGCGGGTGCTCATCGTTGTTTTCACGATGCGGGACGAATGGGTTCGGACGGTGACGGCTTACGAGGCCAGTGCGCGAGTGCGTACAGAGTACTTGAGGGCGAAAGGACGATGACAATGCAAACCAAGGCAGATCGAATCAAGGTGCCGAAGTTCGCCACGGAAGCGGAAGAGGCAAAGTGGTGGGATGACCACAAGGAGATGGTCGAGGAGAATCTCATCCAAGCTATCAGGGACGGAACGGCGCGCCGGGGCACGGCGCAGCGCTTAGTGGGAGAAGGGCGCACATCGAGGAACGTCACCATCCGCATGGCAGAAGCGGACTTGGATCTAGCGCGCAAACAGGCGGAAGAGAAGGGATTACCGTACCAGACCTATATCAAGTCGGTGCTGCATGAAGAGCTGGTGAGACGGAGGCGGCGGCAAGCAAGTTAGGTAGGCCGTGCGCCAGGAAGTTGCGCCTTCCTGCGCGCCGACATTTGTTCCGTCGACACCGACCGCACACCGAAGGGAAGAAAAGGTTCCAGGGACGGAAACCGCAGGTTGCGGTCTCTTGAGCTTCGGTCTGTGAATGACTAACTCGGGGAAACTGGTGCCCGGACGAGACCACACCGTCGGCCCAGAGCATGGCCGGGTAATTCGCAAATGGGGGAAGGCGGATGTGCTTACGGTCAGCCGCGGTCGGGCGATTTGCGGGCGGCTTCGTGTGCCAGTGGGGGAACTTACAAAGGCGAAACCTGAGCGCCGAACGAAACGGCTCCGTCGTCGGAAAGGATCGCCCCGCGGAAGGGCGAGTGTCACGGCGGGAAGTGCGACAGCTCACACACATCGCCGATTTTGCTTGCCGGTAGGACATTTTTGTCCGACACTGGTAAGGTGAGAGGCAATGAGTTCGTGCGTCGGATCCAGGCCCTGGGCAAAGAACGCGGTGTGGAAGTCCGCTGGACAGCTCATCGCGGCAAGGGCAGCCACGGACTTCTCTACTACGGGTTGAACATGACAACCGTTCGCAACCTGAAGGATGAAGTGGACAAGCGTGCCTATCACAAGATGCTCAGGCAGCTTTGCCTGAGCGAGAAGGACTTCGAGTGAGGGAGGCAACCGTGCGCACGTTCGTGTATCCAGCCAGGTTTGAGAGTGGGGACAGGGCGGGAGTTCTGGTGATCACGTTCCGGGATTTCCCGGAGGCAATCACGCAGGGAAACGGAGAGAAGGACGCGCTCTGGCAGGCTGCAGATTGCCTGGAAGAGGCGATTGCTGGAAGGATTGCCGACGGGCGGGAGATCCCGAAGGCGTCGCGCGGGGCGCGAGGCGAACGACTGATTCCGGTGCCGGCGCCGATGGCCGCAAAAGCCGCCCTCTATCTGGCGATGAGAGAGGTGGGGATCACCAATGTGCAGTTAGCGCGAAAACTGAGGTGCGACGAGAAGGAGGTTCGGCGGATGCTCGATCCCAGACACCCAACCAAATTGCCACGGATCGAGGAAGCGCTCGACGTGTTTGGCAAACGCCTCGTCGTGAGTGTCGAGGAAGCGGCCTGAACCCGTCTGGGAATACTCCTGCCAAGTGAGTCACGAGTAAGGAATCAGGTTGGAGCTGGGATCGGCCGCACCTGGAGCCCGAATTCACTTCCCTCTTGCAGAGCAGCAAAGGCTCGCCGGCCCAGAATCCAACGCAAATTCCCAGCGCGGCCCGAAAGGGAAGAAAAGGATTCCAAGGGAAAGAAACCGCAGGTTGCGTTCCCTTGCGCTTCAGTCTGTGAATGACTAACTCGGGGAAAACGGCGCCCGGTCGAGAACCCACCGCCGGCCCGGAGTGTTGTGTCAGGTTGTACAACTCCCGCCAAATCGACAAAGCGGTCACCTACTTTTGAACGGCATGATGCGATACAGCAGGTTCCCGTAGATCTCATGCACACTGTGGTCGGCACGAGCCAGTGCATCCGCTGAGGGTTCAAATCTATCCCATTTCCATTGCCAGCCGTCCGACTCGTAATCCACGGGGAACGGTACGAACTCGATGCCCGCTCGCCGAAACAGGAACGCGGCCCGCGTCATGTGAATGGCAGAGGTCACCAGAATCACGCGATGGCCTCCGTTTTGGTGGAGATAGTCCCGAACAGCCTCCGCTTCATCGGCTGTTGTAGTCACGGGCTTGGATAGCCTGATTGCAGACGCGGGAACGCCGTGTTCCACCGCAGCCTGGCGCACCAGTTCTCCGGTGGGGTCGTGCCGGTCATCAGTCGGCAATTGAGCATCTGTAAAGAGCAGGATCGGTGCTTTCTGCATGCGGACCAATTGCACAGCTACTTCAAAAACGGTCGACGGCTTCGTTCCATTGGATCTCGCCTGGAAATCGTTTCATCTCGCCTGCGTACCCGCCGAGAGGGACCACGACGTCGGCTGTTGGGCACTGCGCGACTTGCAAGTGCGGATACTGGTTCTCAAGAAACAAACCGAGCGAGTCGGAGACCGCCGGCAGGCTGGCCAGGAACAGGAGGAGAAGGCCGGCAATTGCCAGGACACGCCGTCGAAGAAGAAGGCCAAACGCGATCAGCAGCAGAGAAAGGCCCAGGGGCATGACGAGGACTGGGAGGAACTTGCGGAGTTCGAAGAGCGCTTTTGTCATAGCGGTCGTATTGCGAGATCAAAGTGCAGGACTGGCGATCAATGTTGCGCACTCAGAGAATTTGATGAGCGGGCTTGCACCAGCAATTAGCGCCGCCTCGACTACCAGGGAAAACTGGAATTCAGTCCGCCTTCTTCCTGCCGCGTCCGCCAGCTTTGCCGGCTTTCCGTGCGATCTCGCTGCGTTGTTCCGGCGTCAAATTCTCGTTCCGTTTCCTGGCGCCACGCTTTCCAAGCGCCACTGCCGCCGGATTCTTCCTGGCCATGACTAATAGCCTAGCGCTGAACTCACTCTCGAGCAAGGCAGCGAATTCTGGCGCTTGACAATAGCTCAGCGCTAAGCTATTATGAATCCATGAAACAGCGATTTGCTTCCGCCTCGTGCCCAAACTGCAACACGCATTTCGAGCGCCTTCCGGTCGAGTACGACGGAGACGGCGCCTTCGCATTTCTGGAAGTCCGACCCTGTGCGAAT
>PLRZ01000648.1 GCA_003164075.1 Bryobacterales bacterium
GTGGGATTCACCACCGCCATCGTGATGGTCTTCCGGTCGCTGCCGAATGCGGCGGCGATATCCAGCGGGAAAGTATCGCTGCCCGGGTTGACTTTGGGCTGGTCGCCTCCAGCCGGATATTTCGGTTTCGGCTGCGGCGAGTTGCCGGAGACGTCCACCGGGATGGTCCCGAAACGATCGCGATAGAGTTTGAAAAGCATGCCGGCGGGGTTCAACACGGCTTCGGTGCGGTTGGAACTGATGAGCGACGTGGCGAAGGTGAAGCCCGCCAGTTGGTAAAGGTCCGAGTGCCGGAACATCTCATGGAAGGCCCACGCATAGGCCGGGACCACCTTATAGCCGTTCGGCGGCGCGCCGTTGTAAGCCCACTCGTCGAGACTGATGGGCACCGGCTTGTCTTTGAGCGCGGGGATACGCTTCAAGTACTCCTGGTAATGCTCGTATTTCACGCGGACCTGGGTGGCCGGCGCGCGCTCCCATTCCACCAGCGGCCAGTCCGCATCCACGGGGACGCGCTCGCCCTTCTCGAGATCGAAGCGCTGGTTGCTGTACGAATAGAAGTGCTCGCTGAGCAGGTCCATGTTATCCAGACAGTTGGCCAGCAATCCTCCGCTCCAGTCCGCCGGCGAGAGGTAATCGGGTACAATCTGACCGTTGAGCCGCTTCCCCTGCTTTGACCCGGCCATATCGTCCGGCATGGCCCCGCTGGCGATCAGCTTGATGGTGGGGTCCACTTTCCGCATGGCCTTGGCGAACATGTTGTGTTTCAATTCGAACTGCGCCAGCGGCATGACGCCCCATGACCAGTCGCCCCACATTTCGTTGCCGATGCCCCAGAACTTGACTCCATACGGTTGTAGATGGCCGTTCGAGGCGCGCAGTTTTCCCATCGGGGTGGCCGCCGCGCCATTGGCATATTCCACATACTGCGCCGCGGACCAGGCATCGCCGAACCCGGCATTGACGGTGATATACGGCTCCACGTCCAGCAGGCGGCACAGCACCATGAATTCATCCGTGCCGACGTCGTTGGGCTGAACGGCGTTCCAGGCCAGATCGAGGATGGGTGGACGCTTGTCGATATCGCCGATAGCGTTGCGCCATTCGTGAGCCGAAACAAAATTGCCGCCCGGAAAACGATAAACGCCGGAACGCAATTGCTTGAGCGCGGAGACGATTTCGGGGCGGAATCCCTGGAGATTTTCCGCGGGCATCAGGGAAACGGCGCCTACGCGAAAGCTGCCTGTTCCCGTTCCCACAATCTCCAGCCGGGCACTGTCGCTGTCGGCCTGCGCCGTGAAACGCAGCGGAAACTTGACGAAATCGGCGGCGAGTTTGCCCACCGCGATGGTCTGGCGCTGGTTCGCGGCGGTTCCCCAAACCAGGCTGACGCTTACCTTCGCGGCCGGATCGCCGGCGAGCACCACGCGTCCGGTGTAGGACTTGCCGTTGCGGACGGTCAGCCCGGCCTGCTGGAGTCCGCGCGGTTCATCCCCGCTCAGATTGAATTGCGGCGTATGGTTGCCGGTATAGGGGGGAAGAACAACCGCCGGAGTGGCCTCATCGGGGCCGATGGGGGTCCAGCGTGCGGCCGGTCCGCGACCTCCCCGTCCGCGGGCCGGGGCGGGCGCCTGCGCGGTGACGGGATAGTAGAACTTGCGGTCGTTCAGCATCTCGGCCCAAATGCCGGTGTTGATTGTGCCGGCGATGTGCTCGATGAACTGGCCGTAGAGATATTTCGAGATCGGCGCGCCGGTCTTGGTAGCGTCAATGGTGGCGGCGATGGGTTGAACTTGGGCGTCCGCCGCGCACGCGGCGAGCAGCAACGCGAGCGGCAAAGCGGGTCGAATCATGGTCCGGCGCCTCCAGTTTTCGAACGCTACGGTAGCATCTTGCGGGGGTGGGAAGCGGACGTTGCGAGGGGGACGCTTCCTCCCCATTGCACCGAGACCCGAAGTCAGTCACGGAGCGCTGTATCGTGATGCCCGTACTATTTCGATACTACCAGCCCCACAGTACTCCGCTGGCACGTCTGGCACTGTTCCCGGAGAGCATTCCATCCGATAACAGTTATGTAAGGACGTCATCCAACATGAACTATCGGCATTTATCCCTGCACTGCCAATGTGGCGAGATCCCCGACCGCATCGTCGAAGTAGGCTTCACGGACGATCACAAGCTGGTGATCCACTGGTGGTGCACGAAGTGTCAAAAGGTGGTCTACGTTTCCAAATCGCTGACCGAATGCTGGCGGGAATGCCCCAGCCCGAGCATTGCCCTCGATCGGGTCCTCGCCAAGGCTAGCGACGATGTTTACGAGGGGCAAGACGCCGAATTTCTGCGCAGTATTGGCGTCCAGGTGTAACAAGGCTTGCTCCGCTCGCCAGGCCCCGGCGGTAGCGGAAGGGCGGTTCACCGGGCCCGTCGAAAGCGCGCCAGCCACCAGACGAACCGGGAACCGCATGCTACATTCAGAGCTGGGAAAATATGACCGACGCATCGTGGATGGAAAAAGTCCTGTTAGCCGTGCTGATGGCCGGCTCACTGGCGATTTTCTGGCGGCGTCTCAGTAAGGTTGTCGACACCATCCGGCGCTCCCGTGCCACGCCCGATTTTGAGGTGGCGCCGCTCGGCCCGCGCGTCCGCCAATTCATCTGGGAGGTGATGCTGCAGGGGAAAGTCATCCAGCAGCGGCCGCTGCCGGGGCTGGCGCACGCCTTCGTCTTCTGGGGCTTTTGCGCTTTTGCACTGGTGACCGTGAATCACATCGCGTCCGGCTTCGGCTGGCGATTTCTTTCCCCGGAAAGCGGCTTCGGACGGTTCTATTTCGCTTTCGTGGCGTTGTGGGCGGTGGGGGTGGCAATCTCCATTGCGGGATTGTTCGTGCGGCGGTTTGTGGTGCGGCCGAAATGGCTGGGGGAAGTGTCGCCGGAATCGGGCATCATCGCGCTGCTGATTTTTGTCCTGATGGTCACCTATCTCGCGGGCTTGGGGTTCGCGGCCGGCACGGCGGGCGAACGAGTGTGCTGGTGGCTGCACACCGTGGCGCTGTTCGCTTTCCTCCCGCTGATTCCGCACACCAAGCATCTGCACCTGGCGCTGAGTCCGGTGACGGTGTTTCTGCGCCGCGCGGGCTTCAGCCGCATTCCTCCGCTGACGGGCGACGAGGATTTCGGCCTCGACACGGGCAAAGACGTCACGCGCATCGACGCGCTGCAGGCCTTCTCCTGCGTGGAGTGCGGCCGCTGCACCGAGCATTGTCCGGCATACAACACCGGCAAGGTGCTCAACCCCAAGGAAATTGTCCTGGGTCTGCGCGGCTACCTGAAGGAATTCGGCCCGGCCAATGAAGCGCCGCTCCTGGGCGCCCATATCTCCGAAGAAGCCGTTTTCCAGTGCAC
>PLRZ01000412.1:0-9651 GCA_003164075.1 Bryobacterales bacterium
GCGAATGGTGCGCTCCGCCGACACCCCCATGGGCCGCATGCCCACGCAAATCGACTATGCCGACTATCGCGAAGTGGACGGCGTGAAGACTCCGTGGCGCTGGACTCTGGCGCGCCCGAATGGGCGCTTCACGATCCAGCTCAAGGAAGTGAAGAACAATGTGGCCATCGACGATGCGAAATTCGCCAGGCCCGAAGGGGAAGTGAGGTAGGGTGGAGTTTCCGGCGCCCCTCACGCGTTTGCGGCGCCAGCCATGGGGCCACTGACTACCGGCCATTTCCCACTGCAGGGAGGGCAAGGTAAAGCAATACTGTTCACTTATATAATGCAGATCCCGGTGCACTTCCGTGGGGCAGGCTTCAGCCTGCGGCGGACTTCAGTCCGCCTGCCGCAGCCTTCACATCGTTCGCGGGAGGGCGGGCTGAAGCCCGCCGCAGACTAAAGTCTGCCCCACAACTCTCCGGATCTGTTCATACAAAGTGAACAGTATGGGGGCATGCCTTAGCTTGCCCGGACAGTCGCGAAAGCAGTATGGGGAGAGCCAAAATCCGCCTTTACGCTGTCACCTGCCGCGCCAGTTCTTCCAACCCGCGCTCGCGGATCTCCTGCTCCCGCATCAGGAACTTCTGCACCTTCTTGGTCACCGTTTGCGGGAACGAATCCACGAACCGCACATACTGCGGCACCTTAAAATACGCGATCTTTCCCCGGCAGAAGTCGCGAATCTCCTCTGCCGTGGCCTCCTCGCCGGCTTCCAATTGGATCCACGCCAGCACCGTCTCGCCCAACTTGGCGTCGGGGATTCCCACCACGTACACGTCGGCCACCTTCGGGTGTGTGTGCAGAAAATCCTCCACTTCGCGTGGATAGATATTTTCACCGCCCCGGATGATGGTGTCCTTGGCGCGTCCCTTGAAACTGAAATAGCCGTCGGGCCGCAGCACCGCCAGATCTCCGGTATGTAACCAGCCCTCGCTGTCGACCGCTTCCGCCGTTGCCACCGGATCGGCATCGTAGCCTTTCATCACCAGGTAGCCGCGGGTGCACAACTCGCCCTGTTCTCCAATGGGCAGCCGCTGCTTGGTAACGGGATCGATAATCTGTACTTCCGTGTTGGCCAGCGGCTTGCCCACGCTGGCCACGCGCACGTCAAAGGGATCATCCACGCTCGACATGGTAATCACCGGCGACGATTCGGTCTGGCCGTAGGGAATCACCAGGCGGTTACAGTGCATGCGCTCGGCCACCCGCTTCATCAGTTCCACCGGGCACGGCGCGCCGGACATCACGCCTTTTTTCAGGGAGCTCAAGTCGAAGCGGTCGAACTCGGCGTGGCCCAACTCCGCTACATACATGGTGGGCACGCCGTAGAGCGCGGTGGCCCGCTCGCGTTCCACCGCCTGCAGGGTTGCCAGCGCGTCGAACTGCGACGACGGCAGGATCAGGGTAGCGCCCGACACCACCGACACCATCGACCCGATCACCGAACCGAAACAATGGTACAGCGGCACCGGCGCGACAATGCGGTCCGTCTGGTCGGCCTTCAACATCAGCCCGATTCCCCTGCCATTGTTGAGCAGGCCGCGATGCGTCAGCATCACGCCTTTGGGCAGTCCGGTCGTCCCCGAAGTGTATTGAATATTGGCGACATCGTCAGGCGAGCCGATGCCCGGCGGCACATCGCGGCCGTTCGCGATCATCTCATCCCAGGAGGCGTCACCGAGCCAGATGACGTGTTCCAGCGGCAGCGAATCGCCATTGCGCGATTCCGAGAGGATTTCGCGGTAGTTCGCCCGCGGGTCCTTCTCCCGCAGAAACAGCGCGCGGATGTGCGATTTCTTCAGCACGTAGCGCAGTTCGTGCGAGCGGTAGGCCGGATTCACGTTGACCAGCACCACGCCGGCGCGCGACGCGGCATGCTGCAGCAGGATCCACTCCAGGCAGTTGCTGGCCCAGATGCCGGCCCGGTCGCCGGGGCGAAGTCCCAAGCCTGCCAGTCCACGGGCGGTGCGCGTGACCTCGCGGTCCAGTTCGCGCCACGTCAGGCGAACGTTCTGGTGACATACCACCAGCGCTTCGCGGTCGGAGAATCGGGCGGCCGCATCGCTCACCGCTTGGGAAATGGTTTTTTCCAAAAGGGGCACGTCGGCCCCACAAATGTACGATAGGTTGTTAGACACGAAGCGACAGTGTAACTCCATGTCCTGAGGGGGAAGTATGAGGGAATATTATGGAGATATAAGCAGTTCTGAAATCGGCTGCCCCGCACCGGAGCAGCCGATCCCGATCGGTTTCTACTTCTTTTTGCCTTGTGCGGCCACCGCGTCCATGGCCGCCTTCACTTTCTCCGGATCGCCCAGATAATAGCGATTGAGCGGCTTCAAATCGTCATCCAGTTCGTACACCAGCGGCATCCCCGTGGGGATATTCAGTTCCACGATGTCTTTTTCCGGAATGTGATCCAGATACTTCACCAGCGCACGCAAACTATTGCCGTGCGCCGCGATCAGCACCTTCTGGCCGCCCTGGATCGCCGGCGCGATGGTCTCATGCCACAGCGGCAGGAAGCGCGCCACGGTGTCCTTCAGGCACTCGGTGAGCGGCAGTTCCTCCGCCGTCAACCCGCGATACCGCGGATCGTGGCCGGGATACCGTTGGTCATCGGGCGTGAGCGCGGGCGGCGGGATATCGTAGCTGCGGCGCCAGATTTTCACCTGGTCCTCGCCGAATTTCGCCGCCGTCTCCGCCTTATTCAGACCCTGCAGCGCGCCGTAATGTCGCTCATTCAGCCGCCACGACCGGTACACCGGGATCCACGCCAGCTCCATCTCATCGAGCACCGTCCACAGCGTGTGGATGGCCCGCCGGAGCACCGACGTGTATGCCACATCGAAGGTGTAGCCTTCGGCCTTCAGCACCCGGCCGCCCTCCAGAGCCTCCTGCCGGCCCTTATCGGAAAGCTCCACGTCGGTCCAACCGGTGAAGCGATTTTCTTTGTTCCACGTGCTCTCGCCGTGGCGTATCAATACCAGTTTGGTCATTGCCGGAATGCCTTCCTGCCGAGGAATTGCGCCGCGGCCCCGAGTTGCTCTTCGATGCGCAGCAACTGGTTGTATTTGACGATACGGTCCGTGCGGCTGGCCGAGCCCGTCTTGATCTGGCCCGCGCCCGTGGCCACCACCAGGTCGGCGATGAAGGGATCTTCCGTTTCGCCCGAGCGGTGCGATACCACCGCGGTATAGTTGGCGCGCGAGGCCATGTGCATGGCTTCCAGAGTCTCGCTGAGCGTGCCGATCTGGTTCACCTTGATCAGGATCGAATTGGCGATCCCCTGGTCGATGCCCCGCTGGAAGATCTCCGGGTTAGTCACGAAAATGTCGTCGGCCACCAGTTGGATCTTCTTGCCGAGGGTGTCGGTCATGAGTTTCCACCCACCCCAGTCCTCCTCCGACATGCCGTCTTCGATAGAGATGATAGCCGGATATTGGCTCACCCAGTTGGCCCAGTATTCCACCATTTGTTCCGGGCTCCGCTCGCTCTTGTCGGATTTCTTGAAAACGTACTTGCCGTCGAGGAAGAACTCGCTGGCCGCCGGATCGAGACACACGCCGATGTCCACGCCCGGCTTGTAACCGGCCTGGGAAATGGCCTCCAGGACCGACTCGATGGCCTCCTCGTTGGACTTCAAATTGGGCGCGAAGCCGCCTTCGTCGCCCACCGCGGTGGAGTAGCCCTTCTTCTTCAGAACTTTTTTCAGGGTGTGGAACACCTCCACGCCCATGCGCAGCGCTTCCGAGAATTTCGTGGCGCCAAAGGGCGCGATCATGAATTCCTGCACGTCCACGGAGTTATCCGCGTGCGCGCCGCCGTTGATGATGTTCATCATGGGTACTGGCAGCGTGGTCGCTCCCGCGCCGCCCAGATAGCGGTACAGCGGCGTGTGCTGCGCCGCGGCGGCGGCACGCGCGGCGGCCATCGACACGGCCAGAATGGCATTGGCGCCCAGCCGGCCCTTATTGGGCGTGCCGTCGAGTTCGATCATGATGCGGTCGAGCGCGGCCTGCTGCCATGCATCCTTGCCCTGAAGGGCCGCGGCGATCTCGCCATCGATATGGCCCACCGCCTTCAGCGTTCCCTTGCCCAGATAGCGCGATTTGTCGCCGTCTCTCAGTTCCACGGCTTCCTGCTCGCCGGTGGAGGCGCCGGAAGGCACAGCGGCTCTTCCCATGCTTCCGTTCGCCAGATAAACATCCGCTTCCACCGTAGGATTCCCGCGGGAATCGAGAATCTCACGTCCAATGATTTTTACAATATTCGTCAAATTATGGCTCCTAAAAACAGCTTTTGGCTATTAGCAATTGGCTAGTAACCATCCTCCGGCAAAGCCGGAGGCTTTACGATTGCCGGCCCCTCAAAGGGGCCTTATCGCAATCGCCAAAACACCGGCGCGACCGAAGCTACATCGCACTGCCTCGGCAGTCCAGGCCGACGGCAAACATTCGCCACCGGGCAGCATCGATCAACGCGGGTGGCCAAACCAAACTCCAGGAACTGTCAAACTTCTACTGCCTCCCGGCAGAGCCGGGGGATCTCCCTACCGATTAGCCCGCGCGGCTTTGCCGTGCTATGCCACCACCACGATTCCGCCGTCAGTGACATGATATCCTTTGGCGCGGTCGGCCTCCAGGTCAAAACCGATCACGCTGGATTCGGGAACCTTTACGCCGGTATTCACAATGGTGCGGCGGAGCCGGCTGTAGCGGCCGATCTCCGCGCCGGGCATCAAAATCGAATATTCCACCTCGCAATAACTGTTGACCCGCACGGCAGGGGAAAGCACGCTGTGCAAAATCCGGCCGCCGGAAACGATACACCCCGCACTGACCACCGAATCCACCGCTACCCCCATGCGCCGGCCCTCCTGCGCAAATACGAACTTGGCCGGCGGCTGCTGCGTCACCTTGGTGCGGATGGGCCAGCTCTGGTCGTAGAGGTTAAACTCCGGGACCACGCTCACCAGGTCCATATTGGCTTCGTAGTAGGCGTCCAGGGTGCCCACATCGCGCCAGTAGCGGCTCTGCTTGGCATTCAGGTCGCGAAAATCGTAAGCTACCACGCGCGTTCGCGCGAGAATCCGCGGAATTACGTCATGCCCGAAATCGTGCGACGAATCAGCCGCTTGCGAATCCTCGTGCAGCGCTTCCAACAGGACGTCGGTATTGAACACGTAGATCCCCATGGAAGCGCTCACCATATCGGGGTCGAAGCGGCTGCGCGCCGGGTTGCCGTGCTGCGGCTTTTCCTCGAAGCCCACAATGCGATAACCCGGGTCGATCTCGGTGATGCCGAAACGGCTGGCTTCTTCCGGCGGCGCCTGGATGGTGGCGATGGTGACATCGGCATTGTGGAGCCTGTGCCAATCCAGCATCTCCCGGTAGTTCATTTTGTAGATGTGGTCGCCCGCCAGAATCAAGGTGAGCTTGGGCGCTTCGGCTTCAATGCTTTGGAAGTTCTGGAAGACCGCGTCGGCGGTTCCCTGGTACCAGTCGTCGCTCACCCGCCTCATGGGCGGCAGGACTTCGATGTACTCGCCGAGTTCCGCCGCCAGGATGTTCCAGCCGTCGCGCAGATGGCGGATCAGGTCCAGCGATTTATATTGCGTGAGGACCAGAATACGGCGGAGGCCGGAATTGATACAATTGGACAGGGTGAAGTCAATAATGCGGTAGGCCCCACCGAACGGGACGGCTGGTTTCGCGGTATCTCGGGTTAGCGGGTACAGGCGCTCGCCGGCGCCCCCAGCCAGCAGAATGGCTAGAATATTTTCCATTTTTGCTTAAATTCCTGAAAACAAAGGGAATTGGGAGTGTGTAACCGGTTGCTCTGTAAGCAGATCTTAACTTTAAGCTTGACTTTATCTATCAACCACTTATGATATCAGTACCTTCTGTGCGAAGTGCGGGAAATTTGGGGATCGCGCTCACTGTAGGTGATGCGGGGTTTCACAAATTCGGACATCGCACGGGAATTTTATGGTCTAGTTGGGAGGTGTTTTTCGTTTGGCAGAAGTAAAGCTTCAAGAGGGCGAAACATTAGAGAACGCCCTCAGGCGCTTCAAGCGTAAGGTCCAGCAGGAGGACATTATCAAAGAGGTGAAACGACACTCTTTCTACTTGAAGCCGGGAGAGAAGCTGAGGGCCAAGCAGGCGCTGGCTCGCAAACGAAACCGGAAGAAGAATCGCCGGGAGATAGAGTAAACCGACGGCGGGACCACGGTCCCGCCGCCTTAACCACCACTACTGGTAGGCAACGGGGCACAGGTTATGGCGGAGTTTCAGGACCGAGCTCTCAAGTGTGTAGACTGCTCGGCAGAATTTGTATTCACGGCGGGAGAACAACACTTCTTCCATGACAAAAACTTCAAAAACGAACCCAAGCGCTGCAAGGCTTGTAAAACCAAGCGTCAAGGCAGCGGCGGTGGCGGCTTCGCCAAGACGGAGACCATGACCACCTGCTCGCAATGTGGGCGCGACACCACGGTTCCCTTCAAGCCTACGCAGGGCCGTCCGGTGTATTGCCGGGAGTGCTTCCTCAGCCGGAAAGCCGCCGGGCTGTCGACCGCGGCAGCCGGATAAACAGCCAACCAACATACCGTGGACATTTGGGCGCTCAGCGACCTTTGCACCCCTCGGTGCATTCATGTGGTTGTCACTCCGCGGGTCTGGAAGTGCAATCCGCCGCGCGTAATTCCGCCGGCCGCTTCATGGTCAGAACTCCTGATGTCGCCCCGNNGGCGGGGAAAATGGGCTGAGCCATTCCTTTCGATGGCGAGAGCTTCGCGGGTGGGGCAGGCGGTGCTCGCCTGCCCTCGATCCTATTCGAGCAGCGGGCCTAATTAGTTGCTGTCATGAAACTCCGACTCGTAACGGCAAAACCGCTCCCTNNAACAAGTCCCGTGGAATCATCGCGGTGTTTTCCGAGCCGCGCGCGCAAGCAAGCGGTCCTTGCCACTTGAAGGCAGTTGCATGACAGAAACTAATTAAGCGCGGGCGATCACCCGAAACTGTCGAGCAGACCTCAGGAGGCAAGAGTGCCTGCGCCACGAGAAAAAGTCGACTAGAACTCCAGACGGAAGGCGACCTGAATGTGGCGTGCGGTAGTGCCGAAAGGATACCCGTAGGACGCGATGGGCGTACCTAAACCGGTGACCGGCTTGAGAACGCCGGAAACCGAGGTGAAAGCGATGGTGTTGACCGCGGAGACGTTCTCATGGTTGGCGGCGTTGAACGCCTCAATGGTCAACTGGCCTTTGAACCGCTCGGTGAACGGCAGCGACTTGCTCACCCGGGCGTCCACATTGGCGTGCGTCCCCAGCGGCAGCGTATTGACATCCTGGAAAGGCACGCGGGACCAACCGCCGGTTCCATTCAGAGATGTGGAGTAGTCCATCGTGATCCCGGTAAATTGCTGGCCCTGCACTTCTACCGTGGGGGTGACGAACATGGACGACGAATAGGTGCCGATACCGGAAACCAGCCAGCCATTCAGCACAAACCGCGACAGCACGTCAGTCTTACTGTTGATCTTGGGCTGCCAGGTAAAGTTGACCACCGCGCGGTTGCGCTGGTCGAACGCCGAGGGTCCGTTGTCGCCGGTGTAAGAGCTGGGAAAGTAGTTCGCCGGGATCACGTAGTTTGCCACCAGGGGGCCGCTCAGATCGTCGAAGGCGTGCGACCAGGTGTAGGATGCCTGCACCGACAGGCCGAATAGCGGAGCGGTCCGCACCTGCGCCGTGCCGGCGCGATACCGTGAACCGCCTTCGTTGTCTACCTGCACGCGGTGGCCCCCGGCTGCGGAATTCCACACCGGGGTGACGTACGTGTTTACCGCCGTGCCCTGCGCATTATTGATGGTGTAGGTTTCGCTGGTGCTGACGCCGCCGATCAGGTTCTGGTCCGAACCCGTCGGGATTCTCTTGCCCTCGCTCTGCACGTAGTTGGCTGCCAGGCTCACATAACGGTTGAGCCGCCGTTCGATGCCCGCGGAGCCGTTTATGGTGTAGGGGTTCTTGAACCTTGGCGCGGCATAGAATTCACCGAGCAGGGCGGAGTTCAGGGTGGTGGTGGCGGTAGTAGCCAGAACCTTGGGAAATACCGGCGAACCCACTTCGGTCGGGGTCAACTCATAATAGGTTTGGTAGACGCCGCCGCCGGTCCATAGATCGTGAATCAATTGGCCGGAAAAAGGCTCGTAATACGAGCCGACGCCCACGCGGACCACGGTGCGGTTGTCAATGAGATAGGCTACGCCGACGCGCGGCGCGAAATTTGTCTTAGGCGCGGGGATGAATTCCGATAGATAGTTCGCCGCGTTGGGCTCCGTGGGCTGCGGCAGTTGCCACTTCTCATACCTCACGCCGGCGTTGACGGTCAGACGCGTGGACGCTTTCCATGTGTCTTCGGCGAAACCGGCTAACATCATGGAGGTCAAGTCCGTGGTCGAGGTACCCAGCGTCTGGTCGAACGTCGCATAATTCCTGGCCGCTTTCACGTTGCCGGTGAAATCCGTTGCAAAGGCCGAGAACGAAGCGTAGTTGTACGTCCCATAGCGCGCGTAGAGCTGATCCTGGGTGTCTTCGTTGCGCCAGATATCGCCGCCGAACTTGATGGTGTGCGACGCCATCGTCATGCTGAACGTGTCGGTGCCGCCGTAGCGCTGTTCCCGCATATTGAAGGGCACCGCCGGATTGCCGCCCACCGGGGTTCCCGCGATGGTGATGGCGAGAGGCCCGGTGCCGCAAGCGGGGCACGCGGTGGAACTGGCAGGCAGCAGGGTGGGGTCGGTGGCCGCCGTTTGGGTGTCGCGGAACCAATCGCCGTGGAACTCATTCACCCTGGTTCCGCTGAGGACGTCGGTCCAGCCGAAGGCGCCGTAGCGCGTGGAATCGGTGGAGGTGGCGTTCGATCCGAGCATCCCCCCGTTCGCGGCCACGGTGGCGTCATAGAGCGAGTTGACGCCGCGTTCGCTTTGGATCGCGCCCGCCAGCGTGAAGCTCTGGCGTTCGTTGGGCCGGAAATCCATGCGCGCGAAGCCGATGGTGGAGATTTCCGACTGGGGTACTTTGGCGTTCAATTGTTGGTCGATGAAAGTAGCGGCGTAACCGCATTGCGCGGAGGTTGCGGTGCAGCCGGCGGTGAGCGCGGAGTTGCCGCCGGGCGCCGTGAGCAATGGATTCGCGATGCGGTTCATCCCCTGCGACGAATCGTTGATCCGCTCCATGTTGCCGAACAGAAAAAGCTCGTCCGTCGAAATCGGCAGGCCGACGCTGATGCCGGCGTGGTTCTGCCGCCCCGTGGGGATGAACCCGTTGCCGAAGAAATCGGGCGAATCCCAGGAATTCTGGGCATAGTAATCGTACGCCGAGGCGTGCAGGGCGTTGGTCCCGGTCTTGGTGACCATATTGACAATGCCGCCTGCGGTGGGTCCGAAATCCGCCGGCGCCGCCGCCGAGATTACCTGCATTTGCGAGGCGGATTCCTGCATCACGAAGGGGGCAACGCCGGGGCGGTTGGCGAAGTAGTTGTTGGTGATGCTGATGCCGTCGAGCAGAAACACGTTACGGAAGGGCTCGCCGCGGAATACCAGCACGCC
>PLRZ01000412.1:9750-11752 GCA_003164075.1 Bryobacterales bacterium
CCCTTGCGGGTCACCTTCAGGCCGTACGACCCGGCGGGGACCAGCGCGGGCATTTCGAAAATGCCGTCATCGCTGGTCATCGCCTCGCGTCTGAGACCGACCACCTTGTTGGTCAGGGCAATGGTACATTCCGGGATTCCGTCCCCGTAGACATCCTTGACGAGTCCAGTGATTGCTCCGGATCCGACGACCGCTTGTGCGTGCACCCCCGTCGAGCAGACGAGCGCGAATAGAGAGACCGCGAGTGTTCTTCTCATGCTTTCAAAGCCTGTGGGCAATTACCCATTGTATGTTAGATTTGCGGACGCTTGCGATGTGAAACCAGGGTGACAGTGTGAATATTCGGTGCCGTGCGGGCCGTTATAATGATCCCGATGCGCCTTCTGAAGAAAAGTCTCGCCCTGTTTGCCCTGATCTCTGGCGGCGCGGGCAGTTTCGCCCAAGCGCCGGCCTGGACCGCCCGCTGGATCGATGTTCCCGGGACCACTGGCCGCGAATATGGCGTCTACCATTTCCGCCGCGCGTTCGACCTGCAGGCCAAACCGGCCGCGTTTCCGGTCCACGTGTCGGGCGACAATCGCTACGAGCTGTACGCCAATGGCGTGCGCGTTTCATGGGGTCCGGCGCGCGGCGATCTGCAACACTGGCGATACGAGACCGTGGACCTCGCTCCGCAATTGCGGGCGGGGAAGAACGTGCTCGCCGCCGTGGTCTGGAACGACGGGCCGAATAAGGCCGTGGCGCAGATTTCGCTCGAGACGGGGTTCGTTCTTCAGGGCGACAGCGCCGCGGTGAACACCAATCGCAACTGGAAATGCCTGGCCGACAAGGCCTACACCTCGCAGCCCCTGCCGCGCGATCAAAGTACCGGCTACTACGCCCTGGCCGCCAATGAGAAACTTGACGCGCAACTGTATCCCTGGGGTTGGAACCAGGAGGACTACGACGATTCCGCCTGGGTGGCGGCGCACGAAATGGGCGCCGCGCTGCTGCGTTCCACCAGCGAGCAATCGCCGCTGCGTCTGCTGGAAGAGAGCTCCATTCGCCCGGAGGAACAGACCGTGGAGCATTTCGCCAAGGTCCGGCAATCCACCCTCGCGGGCGGCTCCGACGGTTTCCTGAACGGTCGCGAGCCGCTGGCGATTCCGGCGAACACCAAGGCGTCGCTGCTGCTGGACCAGGGGTATGAGACCACCGCGTTTCCGGAGATGACGGTAAGCGGCGGCAAGGGTGCGCAGGTGGATATTCGCTACGCCGAGGCGCTGTTTCTGCCGCAGGTGCAGGGCCAGCCGCGCGATAAGGGGAACCGCAATGAAGTGGAGGGCAAGCGATTCCTCGGCCCCTTCGACACGTATCTGGCCGATGGCGGCGCGCATCGCCTGTATCGCCCGCGATTCTGGCGCACGTATCGCTATATAAAGCTCGACGTGGCCACCGCGGAGCAGCCGCTGACCATTGAAGATATGCACGGCGTCTTCACGTCGTATCCGTTCCAGCGGAAGGCCGTCTTCCAGGTGGAAAACGGCGCCGGGCCGGACGAAGAAGTGCAGCGTATCCTCACCACCGGATGGCGCACGGCGCGCCTGTGCGCCCACGAGACGTACATGGATTGCCCCTTCTACGAACAGCTTCAATATGGAGGCGACGCGCGCATCCAGATGCTGGTGTCGCTCTATACGGCCGGCGATGCCAGCCTGATGCGCAACGGAATCGCGCTGCTCGATTCCACGCGCAATGCCGATGGCCTGATGTACAGCCGCGCGCCCTCGGGGCTGGTGCAATATATTCCGCCGTTCTCGCTGTGGTGGGTCGGCATGGTGCACGATTACCTGATGTACACCGAGGATGCCAAATTCGTGCGGCAGATGCTGCCCGGCGTGCGCGCGGTGCTGAGCTACTACGGCAGCTTTCAAAAGGAGAGCGGATCGCTGGGACGCATGCCGTTCTGGAATTTTGCCGATTGGGTGACCGGTTGGCCGGGAGGCGAGGCGCCGGGCGACGA
>PLRZ01000365.1 GCA_003164075.1 Bryobacterales bacterium
GCTCCGGCCGGACCGAGGAAGCCCTGAACATCCTGTCGCGCGAAGTGGGGCATGAGCGGAGCGGCCGCGGTCGATTCCAGCGCCGCGTGCAGTTGGCCCAGGTCTGCATGGCCACCGGCAACAACGACATCGGCCGCCCCATCCTGGAGGAGTTGGCGGAAGAAATCGAGCGGCGCGGCCTGCAGCACTGGGAAGCTCCGGATCTGGTTGCCCAGCCGCTGGTGTTGTTGTACCGCTGCCTGGACGATGCTCCGGACACCGCCGGCGAAAAGCGCAAGCTGTATGCGCAGATTTGCCGGTTGGATCCTCCGCGGGCGCTCGGATTGAGGTGACCGTGGCGAAGAAACCCAATCAGCGCCTCATCCAACCTTCGCTCATCGACCGGCTGGTCGACCGCGAGCCGGGGAACCGCAACGAAGCGGGGGATTCGCGCAATCAGTCGCTCAAGGAGCTGAAGGATTCGGTGCGGCGCGACCTGGAATGGCTGCTCAATTCGCGCCGCTGCCCGGCGGAGCCCCCGACCTCGGCTAAGGAGCTCTGGCGCTCGGTGTACTGCTATGGGTTGCCGGACATCACCGGGGTGGCGCTGAGCAGCGGGGAGGATCGCGCCCGGCTGGCGCGCACGGTGGAAACGGTGGTGGCGGCGTATGAGCCGCGTCTGCAGAACGTCACGGTATCCATGAAACCGGTGACGGCCGACAGCCACCTTTTGCGGTTTCAGATTGAGGGCCTGCTGCGCACCGAACCGGCGCCGGCGCGGGTCTTCTTCGACACCACTTTGGAACTGACCAAAGGGCAATACGAAGTGTCGGGAGATGCCCGTGCGCGATGAACAGGGTGGGGCTCGGTGGGGCAGACTTCAGTCTGCGGCGGACTTCAGTCCGCCTGCCGCAGGTTTCACATCGCTCGCGGGAGGGCGGGCTGAAGCCCGCCGCAGACTGAAGAGGCACTTGCAAAATTCGGTATTGAACCCGCTCCCTCACGGTCGCGGCTCGGTAAGTGCTTGCCTTTCAACGTGGCTTTTAGTTCCTCTGAAGTCTCGGAGCAGTCACGCCGCGAAGATCGAGGGAGATGCCCGTGCGCGATGAACTGCTGGGCCATTACGAACGCGAGCTGACCTTTCTGCGCCAGATGGGCGCGGAATTCGCGGCGCAATATCCCAAGGTGGCCTCACGCCTGCAATTGGAGCCGAGCCGCTGCGAAGATCCGCACGTGGAGCGGCTGATCGAGGCAGTAGCCCTGCTGGCGGCGCGCATCCACCTGCGGCTGGACGACGATTTCCCCGAGATTACCCAGGCGCTCCTGAACATGGTGTATCCGCACTACACCCGGCCTATCCCTTCCATGTCCGTGGCGGAGTTCCACCTGCGGGAAGGAAAACTGACTACGTCCGTGAAGGTGCCGCGCCACTCCGTACTCTATTCGCGGCCGGTGGACGGCATGCCGTGTACGTTCCGCACCTGCTACCCCGCGGAAGCGTGGCCCATGAGCGTCGTCGAGGCGCAATGGACGTCGCTCGACCGGCTGGATCCGCCGGTCAAAGCGCCGGGCGTGGTGGCGGCGCTGCGCGTGCGCATCGATTGCTGGCCGGGAGTGAAGCTGGCCACTCTGCCGCTGAGCGTGCTGCGCTTCCATCTCAACGGCGAACCGGCGCTGATCCACACGCTGTACGAGTTGCTGTGCGGCAATTGCCGCTCGATTCTGCTGCGCGATCCGCGGCCCAAATTCCGCCAGCGTCCCATCGAGCTGATTCCCGATGCGCTGCGGCCCGTAGGGTTCGGCGACGACGAAGGCATGCTGCCGTATTCGCACCGGTCGCTGGCGGCGTACCGGCTGCTGCAGGAATATTTCGCCTTCCCCGAAAAGTTTTTCTTCCTGGACTTGCGCGGCATGGACGCNNCGGGCCGACCGCCAGGAGACGCTGGAAGCGGGAGTGAATCCGCACACGCTGCGGCTGGGCTGCACGCCCATCATCAACCTGACGGCGCACACCGCCGAGCCCATCCAGATGGACCAGACCAAGTACGAGTACCGCGTGGCGCCCGATTTCCGGCACAACCGGGTGCAAGAGGTCTTCTCGGTGGACGACGTGACGTGTATCTACGAGAAGACCGGCGAGACGGTCAAGTTCGAACCCTTTTTCTCGTTCCGGCACAGCACGCGGCAGAAGGCGCCCACGTTCTATAACGTCACGCGCCGGCAGGCGGGACCGGAGAGCAACGGCACGGAGGTTTTCATCTCGCTGGTGGACCTGTCCGGGCGGCCGGTGACGCTCGATCTGGATACCCTGACGGTGCGCTGCACCTGCTCCAATGGGGANNGTGGCGCTGCACAAGCCCACTCCGACGCTGCGTCCGGCGGTGGGGAGCGATGCGCTGTGGCGGCTGATTTCGCACCTTTCGCTGAATTATCTCTCGCTGGTGGAAGGCGGCCGGGAGGCGCTGCAGGAGATCCTGCGGCTGTATCAAGGCTCGTCCCCGCAACTGGAGCAGCAGGTGGATGGCATCATGGACGTGCGCAGCGAGCGCCGCTTCGCGCGCGTAATCGGCGATCATGGAATATCGTACGTGCGGGGCATGCGGGTGGAACTGGATCTGGACGAAGACCGCTTCGTGGGCGGCGGCGTGTACCTGTTTTCCAGCATGCTGGAACATTTTCTAGCGCAGTATGTGTCGATGAACAGCTTCAGCCAACTGGCCGTGCGAACCCGCCAGAGAAAGGAGATCCTCAAGGAATGGGCGCCGAGAGCCGGGAACCGGATTCTCCTTTGACGCTGGCGGCGTTGCCGGAGAGGTTGCGCACGAACCCAGGGGAATTCTCGTTCTTTCAGGCGGTGCGGCTGCTGCAGCGGTTGGCCGGGTCGGAAAACCCCATCGGGTCGTTCGACCGGCCGTCGGAGGAGGCCGTGCGGATTGGCGCGCGGGCGTCGATGAGTTTTCCGCCGTCGGAGATTCAGAGCCTGCGCGACAATCCCGACCCGGACCTGCCGCTGAAGATGACGGTAAATTTCTTCGGACTCACGGGTCCATCGGGGATGATGCCGACGCGCTATACCGAACTGGTGGTGGAGCGCATGTACGCGCGCGATCCGACGCTGCGCGACTTTCTCGACATCTTCAACCATCGCATGACGTCGCTGCTTTACCGGGCATGGGAGAAGTACCGTTTTCCGGTGGCGTATGAGCGCGGCGGCCAGGACGACTTCACGGGATACCTGCTGGACCTGATCGGGATGGGGACCGCGGGACTGCGGAATCGCATGGCCGTGCCGGACCAGGCGTTGGTCTGCTATGAAGGGTTGCTGGCGCAGTATCCGCGGTCGTCGTCGGCGTTCCGCCAGATGCTGGAGGACTATTTCGAAGTGCCGGTGGAAGTGCAGCCGTTCGCGGGCACGTGGCGGACGCTCGATGCGGGGTCGCGGACCTGTTTTATGGACGGCACGTCGCGGTCGGAACAGCTCGGAATCGGGATCGTGCTGGGCGACGAGGTATGGGACCAGCAATCGGTGGTGCGGGTGCGGCTGGGCCCGATGTCGCTCGGGCAGTATCGGGAGTTTCTGCCGGGGGGCGCGGCGCACGAACCGCTGAAGGCGCTCTCGCGATTCTTCTGCGGGGACGATCTGGACGTGGAGGCGCAATTGATTCTGAAGCGCGAGGACGCGCCGCGGGCGTCGCTGGGGGCGGAGGGCGTGCCGCCGCCGTCATTAGGCTGGGTGTCGTGGATGTTCAGCAAGCCGCTCGATCGCGACCCGGACGAGACGGTGATGTATTTGTGGAAGGAGACGGGGAAATGAGGCAGGGCTATGAAGACCGCTCCCTTGCGGTCGCGGCTCGGTATGAGGTCAAAGTTCCCAGGTAACGTATGGCAGGTATTTCGCAAAACGACCGGTTGTTTTCCTTCGATAGCCCCCTCGGGAGCTCGCTGCTGTGCAACTCCTTCAGCGGGACGGAGCAGATGTCGGAGCTTTTCCGGTTCAAACTGGAACTGGTCTCGGAAGACTTCGGTATCACCTGGCAGCAGATGCTCAATCACAATGTGACCGTGGGCATCCGGCTGTCCGACAACAGCTTCCGCTATTTCAACGGCTTCATTATCCACTTCGAGCCGGCGAAACACGAAGGCCGGCTGGGTTACTACAATGCCGAGATGGTTCCCTGGCTCTGGTTCCTCACGCAGATGCAGAATTGCATCGTCTATCAGAACAAGACGGTAGTGGAGGTAATCAAGGCTACCTTCGACAAGGCCGGTTTCAGCGGCCAATACGACGTGAGTAAGTTGGGCGACCGGCACGCTCCCTGGATNNACTTCAAGCACGAACAGGGAAAGCATACCCTCGTGATGGTGGACCATGTATCGGCCCACCTGCCCAACCCGTTTCAACCATCGGTGCTATACGCTCACGACGAAGGCGCCGGCGTGCTCCGCGGGGACGATACCATCACCGATTGCAGCATGCGCAAAGTAGTGAAGCCCAGTAAGTATGCGCACAAAGACTACAACTTCCTGATCCCGAAAGCCAACTTATTTCACGAAGGCGACGTCCACAAAGAGGTATCGGGCTCGCGGGAGCTGGAGATTTACGACTATCCGGGAGAGTTCGAATGGCCCAAGGACGCGCCCGACTGGGGTTCGCTGCGGCAGCAGGAGCTGGAATACGATCACGCCGTGATGAACGGCTCGGGCACGGTGCGGGCGCTGGCGCCGGGGTATCGCGTGGACATCTCCAACTGTCCGCGGGCCGACCTGGATGGCAATTATCTGATTACCGCGGTGTCGCACCACGCGCACGAAGGCTCCTTCGGCGCCGGCTTCGACTCCTTTGCGGCAAGCTACAACAACAGCTTTACGGCGATTCCGTCGTCGGTGCAGTTCCGCCCCACGCGGAAGACCGATACACCGGATGTGTCGAGCATTCAGACGGCTACCGTGGTGGGGCCGGCGGGCGAAGAGATTTACACCGACGAGTACGGCCGGGTGAAAGTGCACTTTCATTGGGACCGCGAGGCCGCCAGTGAAAACAGCTCGTGCTGGATTCGCGTGATGCAGCCCTGGGCGGGTGCCAACTGGGGCCAGATCTGGATCCCGCGGGTGGGCATGGAAGTGATGGTGCAGTTTCTGGAAGGCGACCCGGACCGGCCGGTGAT
>PLRZ01000330.1 GCA_003164075.1 Bryobacterales bacterium
GGCACATCAGCACCACCACGTCGCCCGCCCGGATGGCGCCGCTCTTGATGGCCGCGATGACGTCCTTCTCCGCATGGAAAACGCGCGCCGGACCGGTCTTCCGGTAGACTCCGTCGGCATCCACCACGGTAGGGTCGATGGCGGTGCTCTTGATCACCGATCCGCCGGGCACGAGATTGCCCTTGGGGAACGTGACGGTAGAGGTGAGACCGCGGCGGCGCGCGCCATCGGGGTCCATGATGACGTCATCGGGGTCGATGCCGTCGCGCTCGCGCAGGACCTTGCGCAGGGCGGTGCGGCGTTCGGATTGCTCCCACCAATCGAGCACGGCNNGGAACGCCGCCGGCGAGGAAGACCTGCACCGTGGGATGGCCCTTCGGCCCGTTGGGCAGCGCGTCCACCAGGCGGGGTGTCTGGCGATTGACGCGGGCCCAATCGTCCACCGTGGGGCGCGTGAGTCCGGCGGCGTGGGCGATGGCGGGCAGGTGCAGAATCAGATTGGTGGATCCGCCGAAGGCCGCGTGGACAATGAGGGCGTTGCGCACCGAGGCGTCGCTCAGGACGTGGCCCATGGTCAGCCCGCCGGCTTCCATTTGGAGGACGGCGCGGGCCGAGCGGCGGGCCATGTCGATCCAGATGGGGTGTCCCGAGGGGGCCAATGCGGAATGTGGCAGCGTCATGCCGAGCGCCTCGCCGACTACTTGCGATGTGGCCGCGGTGCCCAGGAACTGACAGCCGCCGCCGGGCGTGGCGCAGGCGCGGCAGAGCATATTGGCGGCGTCCTCCAGGGTCATTTGCCCACGGGCGAAGCGCGCCGCGGCGGACTGCACTTTACCGGCATCCTCGCCATCGGACGCCTGCAAGGTGACGCCGCCGGGGATCAGGATGGAGGGCAGCGTGCGCGTACCGGCGAGGGCCATCATCATCGCCGGGAGGCCCTTGTCGCAAGTGGCCACGCCGATCACGCCGCTGCGCGTGGGCAGGGAGCGGATGAGCCGGCGGAAGATGGTGGCGGCATCGTTGCGGTAAGCCAGGGAATCGAACATGCCGGGGGTGCCTTGCGTGCGGCCGTCGCAGGGGTCGGTGCAGTAGGCCGCGAAGGGGATAGCGCCGAGCGCTTTGAGTTGTTTGGCCGCGGCGTCCATCAGCAGGCCGACTTCCCAGTGGCCCGTGTGATAGCCCAGCGCGATAGGGGTGCCGTCCGCCGCGCGGATGCCGCCGTGGGTGCTGAGGATGAGAATTTCCTTGCCGCCGAGCGCCGCGGGGTCCCAGCCCATGCCGGCGTCTTGAGTCCAGCCGAAGACGTCGCCGGAGGGCCGCGCGATCAGTATCTCGGGGGTAATCGGCAGGGAGCCGGTGGGGCCGGGAACCTTGCTGTGGATGTCGTAAAGAGAGGGATCGCCGGAATCTAGAAGCTGAGAGAGCATGTCTTTCTGAAGTTTAGCGTACTGAGCATACTTCGCAGGCGACGGAAAGTTGCCCGAAGCGCCCGGCCGCGGTGACACCCACTGGAAGCTGTCAGACTGGAAACTGCTCGTATGACTCCGGAGGTGGGGCAGGCGGTGCTCGCCTGCCCGCTATTCTGTTTGGGCAGCCGGCCTGGTTCAGCGCGGGCCGTCCGGCAGGCGAGCACCGCCTGCCCCACCTCGGAAGCTCTCGCCATTGTCCCAGGAAACCCGATGCGGCATCCCGGCTGAAAAGGCGAGGGTGGCGCAAACGCTCCCTGCCGGCTGCCTGCCTTCCCGCCAACATGGTATGAGAGAGTGGTGGATGAGCGGCCCTTCCAGTTTGAATGGCATGAGGCGAGCGGTGGTTTTCAGCCGGCATCGCCGGCAACGGAGTATTAATGTCAGTGGTCTATTTGTGGTCGGATGCCGGTCGCCGATGCGGAGCGCGGACAGTACCAGGAGGGTCTATGAACATTCGACCGATCGACGATGACGACATGCCCGCCGAGATCGACTTCAGCAAGGGGGTTCGCGGGCTTCACCACATCCCAACGGGCGCCAAGGTTCTGATGCCCCTCTTAATCGAGAGGGGTGTGTGGGAGTATTTCTCCGGTAAAGCCGAGCAGTAGGGCGCTGGCCCAACAGCTCACCTCAGAATCCCGAACATGTTGGAGAAGTCGTCCGTCCAGATGCGGAATTTGCGCACCGGGCGCAGGAGCCTGGCGCCGCTATGCAGTGTGGGGTGCGCCTCCCAGGTCCGGCGATCCATGATCAGCGCCCAGGAACTGGAGAAGCATACCGAATCGTCGGGGTCGGGCTCGAAATCGTAAGCGTAGGCGACTTTATCCAGAGCGTCGGCGGCGCGCTCCATTACCGGTTCCAGATCGAGGTAGTTGTTGGTGATGTTCACCACCAGGATGCCGTCGGGCTTTAAGTGGCGGAAGTAAGTCCGGAAAGCCTCCCGCGTAAGTAGGTGCACCGGCACGGAATCGCCCGAGAAGGCGTCCATCACCAGGATGTCGAACTGCTGGCTGGGCTCCGATTCCAGATTCAGGCGGCCGTCCCCCATCGTGATTTCCACCTTTGCCGGGGTATCGCGCAAGTAAGTGAAATACTGGTTGGCGATATCCACCACCAGTGGGTTGATCTCGTATATGCGAATGGTGTCGCCGGCCTGTCCGTAGGCCGCCAGCGTACCGCAGCCCAGTCCCAGAATGCCGATCCGGCGCGCGTGGCCCTGCTGCGCGTGCATGGCTCGTCCCACACCCGAGTCGGGGCAGAAGTAAGTCACCGGCTCGTGCCGGTACGGCTCGCGCAGAAACTGCTCGCCGTGGTTGATGGCGCCGTGAACCAGTTGCAGGTTGGCGAATTCGTCGGTTTTGGGGTCTCCCTCTTCGCGCACCCGGAGCTGGCCGTAGAAATTCCGCTCGGCCAGGCGATATCCGCCGGTCATTTCCTGCATCACCAGCAGCATGCCGGCCAGATAGCTGCAGACCACCGCAGCCAACGCCCCGGTGGCCAGCCATTTCCACATCCGCGGGAGGCGCCAGGCGTCGGGATAAAGCACGCGAAACACCAGCAGGGCGCACAGTGCCAGCCCGATGGGAAACTCGTCATAAGCGTGAAAGATGCCGGGCGCCAGGAGCCCCACGAACAGCCCCCCGGACACCCCGCCCAGCGAGACCGCCACGTAGAAGCGCGTGAGATACCGCGGATGCGGCTTGACGCGCACCAGTTCGCCGTGGCACACCATGCAGCAAATGAACAGTGCCGCCGCGAAGAGAGCGATCGACGGGCGCATGGCCATGCCCTTGTGGTAAGGCCACAGCTCGTACCCCATAAAGCCGAGCGCGGCGGCGGCCAGCGGCAGGAATACGATGCGGCGGTACACGCGGGGCGCCTCGAAGCAGACGATGAAGCTCAGCAGGTAGATGCTCAGCGGCAGAATCCAGAGGAACGGGATGGCGGCGATGTCCTGCGTCAGGTAATTGGTGACCGCCAGCAGCAGCACCGAGGCGCAGGCGGAGAGAGTGAGCCACAGGAAACGGTCGGCGGAAGCGGGCGGCCCGCCGGCATCGTCTTCGGCGGCCGTGGCGGCGACCGTGGGCTGGCTGGACAATCGTAACGCCGTCAGGCCGCAGAGTGCCGCGAAGACGATGTAGCCTGCCGACCAGGCGATGGCCTGTGTGCGGGTGGACAGGTTGGGTTCCACCAGGAAAGGGTAGCTGAGCAGCGCCAGCATGGACGCGCCATTCGACAGTGCAAACAGGCGGTACGGCATGCCCCCGGTGTGGTGGCGCGCGTACCAGGCCTGCAACAGCGGGCTGGTGGAGGAGAGCAGAAAATAGGGCGCTCCCACCGTGACCGCCAACAGCGCCAGAATCCGCAGCGACGGATTTCCAGCCGCGACCACCTTCCAGGCGGCGTTAGGCACGATGGGCAGCGCCGCTAAGCTCGCCGCCAGCACGGCCATATGCAGCCAGGCCTGTCTGCGCGACGGCAGTTTTTCGTGCAGCCAGTGGGCGTAAAGGTAGCCCAACAGCAGCACCGCCTGGAAGAACAGCATGCAGGTGGCCCAAACGGCCGAGGTGCCCCCGAACCACGGAAGGATCATCTTGGCGATGACGGGCTGGACTGCGAAGAGCAGGAAGGCCGACAACGAAATCGTAACGGCGTATAAGAGCATGGCGGGGAGCCGGAACTATTTACGCTACCCCAATTGCAGGCTCGCGTGGCTCCCGTCAACCGCCTGAGTGGCGGGCTGGAGCTGCACCGCTAAGAGTAGTACCGTGGAGCGGCGATGCGCCAAGAGCTAACCGCTAAAAGCCTTTCCCCAGTGATATCTTAGATAGCAGAGGGGGGGCGGTTCCCTGTAGC
Source organism: Bryobacterales bacterium (assembly GCA_003164075.1). The sequence continues at coordinate 4,326 of PLRZ01000330.1, forward strand.
CGCTACTTTTTTTCGATGCATCAGTCCGTTGGTTTCACGTTAGTACTCTGCGCTCTCACAGCGGCCGCGCAGGACGCACCCAAGCCTCAGTACACGGCTCGGGAACTATTTTATTCGGCAGCCTCCGAGCCCGCTCCGGCCGCCAAAGCGGCTCCCAAATCCGCGGCGCCGGCGCCTCAGAAGGCCGTGACGCCCAAGAAGCCGCCCGTTCCACCGCCCGCTCCAGTGGCTGCCGCGGCTCCTCCCAGTGCGCCCGCGGCCCAGCACACTCAGCCCGTCGCGTTGCCCGGTGGCGGCACTATCGTCAAAGCCTCCATGGTGTCAACCGCTCCCGCACCGGATAGCGGGACGCCGTTGGGCCTCAAGTACACCATTCTGAAAAAGTCCGGGGACGATATGGTGGAAGTCCCGCCCGACACCGTCTTTCACGCGAACGACCGCATTCAGATCGGCATACAGACCAACGGCCCGGGGTACCTCTACATCGTCCTGCAGGGGTCCAGCGGAACCTGGACGCCCATGTTCCCCTCGCCCGAAGTTGCCGACGGCAACAATCATGTCGATGGCTGGAACGCCAGCGTGCTGCCGCCCGGGTCGCGCATGGTGTTCGACGAACAGACCGGCACCGAGAATATCTTCATCGTGTTTTCGCGGACTCCCGAGGACGGGCTGGAAAACATGATTTATTCGCTCCAGGGCCGCAAGGTTAAGCCGGCCGCGGACCAGGAACCGAAGGCGCCGCCCAAGAGGATGATGCAGGTGGCCAGCGCCGATATCGACAATGCCACCGTGGGCCGCCTGCGCGACACTTATACGCGCGATCTGGTCATCGAAAAGGTGGACGATAAGACGCCCGCCGACAAGTCCGCGGCGAATAAGAAGGAGAACGCCGTCTACGTGGTCAATCCCAGCGGCAGTTCCGATTCCCGCGTGGTGGCCGACCTGAAACTGGAGCATCGATGATCCGTCCCATTCTGCTGGCATGCGTGCCGGTGCTGGCCCTGTTGCCGCTGGCGTGGTCCCAGTCGCACAGCATGGCCCAGGGGGCGCACCGCATGGAACTGATGTTGGAACGGCTCGACGGCGCCACCTGGAAGACCATCGATCCGGCGCTGGTGCTGGCGCAGGGCGACCATGTGCGCTTCCGCTTTCGCACCAATTTCGACGGCTATCTTTACGTTACCAACCAGAGCACGTCGGGCAAGTACGAGCAACTGTTTCCGCGCGAAGAGACCGGGCAGGACAACCGCATTCTGGCGGGGAAGGACTATCAGGTGCCCGCGACGTCGGTGGCCTTCCGCATCGCCGGACCTCCGGGCCACGAGATTGTCTATTGGCTGGTGAGCCCCGCGCGATTGACCGACGTGCCCGCGCGGCCCACCCTGCCGCCCACGGGCAATACCACGCCGCTTACCTTGATGCCCCGCTGCGATGAAGGCGTCCTGAAGGCGCGCGGCGACTGCGTCGATAGTTCCGCCGGGCCTAAACTGATTCCGCGCGACGTCGATGTCTCCAAGGACCTCTCCGCCGCCAATGCCGCCAGCCGAGATCTCCTTTTCATGCGCCAGAAGGACACGGCCGTGATTTCCTCACCGGAGCCGCTCACCGGCCCGGTCATCTACGAATTCCAGCTTGCACACCGGTAATCCGACATGCGAAACATCCGCACCCTGCTTTCCGCTTTCGTCCTGGCGGGACTGGCCGCCGCGCAGACCCCTCCGCCCGGCAATCAGCGCGACTTGAAGCTCGAAAAAATCGAGGCGCCCAAGCCTCCCGCCAATGCGCCGGCCCACAGCTACGCCGTAATCGTGGGGATTTCCGCCTATCCCAACCTGCCGGGGAACCGCCAACTCCGCTATCCGGAGCGCGACGCCCAATCCATCTACACCGCGCTCATTAGTCCCGAGGGCGGCAATTTCAAGGTGGAAAACATCAAGGTCCTCACCGGCGCGAACGCCACTTTGGCGAATATCCGCCAGGCCATCGGCACGTGGCT
>PLRZ01000716.1:0-3796 GCA_003164075.1 Bryobacterales bacterium
GGGGCTCGACTTATCGGTCCGCGCCCCGGGATTCGTAACGTCGTTCGCGCCAATTACCAGGGCCACGTCGCATTGTGCGAACTCGCCGTTGATGTCGTCCATCTCAAACAAGCGGTCGTAGGGGATGTCGGCTTCGGCCAGCAGCACGTTCATGTGGCCCGGCATGCGGCCGGCCACCGGGTGGATGGCGAACTTCACGTCCACGCCGCGCCTCATGAGGCTGTCGTACAACTCGCGGATCTTGTGCTGCGCCTGCGCCACCGCCAGGCCATAGCCCGGCACGATGATGACGCTGCCCGCGGCTTCCAGTATCGACGCCGCCTCTTCCGCGCTGGCGCTGCGATAGGGCCGCTGCTGCGCCTGCACGTGCGAAGTCTGAATCTGCCCGAACGCCCCGAACAGCACATTAGTGAACGAGCGATTCATGGCCTTGCACATGATGATCGAGAGGATCAGGCCCGACGACCCGTCGAGCGCGCCCGCCACTACCAGCAAATTATTTCCCAGCGCGAACCCCATGGCGCAGGCCGATAGCCCCGCGTAGGAATTCAACAGCGCGATCACCGTCGGCATGTCGGCGCCGCCGATGGGGATGATCAGCAGCACGCCGAATACCAGCGACAGGCCGGCGAATACCGGGAAGATCCAGGTGTCCGTGGGCACCAGGACCAGCCGCACGCCCAGGCCCGCCGCGATGGCGAACAGCATGAAGTTGACGGTGTTCTGGTTCTTATAAGTGATGGGCCGTTGCGGCAGCACTTCCTGCAGCTTGCCCATGGCCATCAGGCTGCCCGTGAAGGTCAGGAAGCCCAGCAGCGTTTCGAGCATCAGCGCCACCATCACGAACCCCGGCAGCGTTTCGTGCAACTGGTTGGCGCGATAGAATTCCGCCGTGCCCACCAGCGCCGCGGCCAGCGCGCCGCAAGCGTGCGACATCGCGGTCCGCTGCGGCACCGCCGTCATGGGCATGATGTAGGCGATCGGAATGCCGACGGCGGTCCCGATGAAGAAGGCCGCCAGGATCCACTCCCAATTGAAAATGTGGTTTGCCAGCAGGGTGGCCACGATGGCCAGCAGCATGCCGGTTTCCCCGGCGAAGACGCCGCGCCGCGCGCTGGCCGGCGAGTTCATCCACTTCAAGGAGAGAATAAACAGCCCCGCCGAGACGATATAGAGATAGCTGCCCAAGTGCGCCATTACTTCTTTTCCTCGCGCTTCTTGAACATCTTGAGCATGCGGTCGGTAATCAGGAAGCCGCTGACGATGTTAGTCACGGCGGCCGTAATGGCGATGAAGCCCAGCACTTTGCTCAGCATGGTGGCGCCTGCCGCGCCGGTAATCAAAATCGCGCCCACTACCGAGATGGCCGATATCGCATTGGTCAGCGACATGAGCGGCGTATGCAGCAGCGGCGAGACTTTGCGGATGATCTCCAGGCCGACGAAGGTCGCCAGCATAAATACGAATAGTCCGATGGATAGATCCATCTATTCCTCCCTCTAACAGCTCCGGCGCTAAACCACCACTTAGACGGCTTGCGGCGCCGCCAGCCCCATAAGTTCGCGCACTTTGGCGTGGACCACTTCGCCGGCGTGCGTCACCAGCGTCTCGCGTACGATTTCGTCGTCGCGATCGAGCGCCAGGTTGCCGTCTTTGCCGATGAGGTACTTCAGAAACGTGGCGATATTCTTGGCATACATCTGGCTGGCGTGATACGGAACGGCGGACGGCAGATTCACCGGTCCCAGGATGGCGATGCCGTTGTGGACCACGGTCTCGCCGGGTTTGGTCAGCTCGCAGTTGCCGCCGCGCTCGGCGGCGATGTCCACCACTACCGACCCGGGCGCCATCCGCTCCACCATCTCCCGCGTGATCAGGATGGGGGCCTTCTTGCCTGGCACCGCGGCAGTGGTGACGACCACGTTCTGTTCCGCCAGCACGCCGCCCATGGCCTCACGCTGCCGGCGATAGAAATCCTCGCCCATGGCCTTGGCGTAGCCACCTTTGTCTTCCGCGCCGCCGGCCTCCACATTGAGGACCACGAAGCGCGCGCCCAGGCTCTCGATCTGTTCCTTCACCGCCGCGCGGATGTCGTAGCCGCTCACCACCGCGCCCAGCCTGCGCGCCGTGGCGATGGCCTGCAGACCCGCCACACCCGCCCCAATCACCAGCACACGTGCGGGCGCGACTGTGCCGGCAGCAGTCATCAACATGGGAAACATGCGCGGCAGAGTATCGGCGGCGATGAGGACTGCCTTATAGCCGGCGATGGTGGCCATGGACGAAAGGGCGTCCATGCTCTGTGCGCGCGTGATGCGCGGCATCAGTTCCATGGAAAGAAAACTGACGCCCCGTTCGGCCAGACTGCGGGCCGCATCGAGCGCCGTGAGCGGCTCACCGAAGCCGATTACAGTCTGCCCGCGGCGCATCTGCGCCAGATCCTGCGCGCCCGTCTCGGGATTGGCTCCAGGACTGCGCACTTGCAGCACCACATCGGCGGTACGGAAGATTTCATCGCGGCCGGCTATGCGTACGCCTTTGGCCGCGTATTCGGAATCGGGAAAACCGGCGCGATCGCCGGCCCCCGCTTCCAGTGTCAACTCCGCGCCGGTCTTATTCAGCACGGAGAGCGCGGTGGGAACCATCGCTACTCTTCGTTCTCCCGGCGCTCCTTCAGCTACAATCCCGACTTTGATTCCCATCTAACCTCTGCTGAAGTCCTTGGCACCGCTTACTGGCGTGCGCGGCTCGGAAGGGTCCATGCGTTGCCGAGCCGCGACCGTGAGGGAGCGGTCATTACTTCGAAACTAAATCAGTTCCGCGGTGTTGAAGAAGAACCGGAGCTCCACTTCGGCGGTTTCCGGAGCGTCCGACCCGTGTATGCAGTTGCGCTCGATATTGGCAGCGAACCGCTTGCGCACCGTACCCTCCGCCGCATTGGCGGGGTTGGTGGCGCCCATGACTTCGCGCAGTCCCTTGACGGCGTCCTCGCGCTCCAGCGCCATCACGACGATAGGCCCTTCGGTCATGAACTTCACCAGTCCGCCAAAGAACGGCCTCTCTTTGTGCACGGCGTAAAAGCCCTGTGCCTGCGCTTCACTGAGGCGCGTCATGCGCAGTCCCAGAATCTTGAATCCGGCCTTCTGAATCATGGCCAGAATTTCTCCGGCCTGCCCGGCGGCCACGGCATCCGGTTTGATAATCGAAAACGTGCGTTCCACACTCATAAGCGGCTTTGAATCTTTTCTCCAATTTCAGCCGGGGAAGAGCAGACCGTGATGCCCGCCTCTTCCATAGCCTTGATTTTGTCCGATGCCTTGCCCGAACCACCGGCGATGATGGCGCCCGCGTGGCCCATGCGGCGTCCCGGCGGCGCGGTCTGGCCAGCCACGAAGCCCACCACCGGCTTCTTCACGTGGGCCTTCACGTAAGCCGCCGCCGTCTCCTCCGCGTTGCCGCCGATCTCGCCGATCATTACGATGGCGTGCGTGTCGGGGTCGGCGTTGAAAAGCTCTAATGCGTCCAGGAAGTTGGTGCCGATAATGGGGTCGCCGCCAATCCCTATGCAGGTGGATTGTCCGATGCCCAGCTTGGTCAACTGGCCCACGGCTTCGTAGGTCAGGGTGCCGGAGCGCGACACTACGCCCACGTGGCCTTCCAGATGGATCTGCCCCGGCATGATGCCGATCTTGCACTTGCCCGGCGAGATGATACCGGGGCAATTGGGGCCGATCAGGCGGGTGTTCCGGCCCTTCAGGAACTCCCATGCCTTCACCATGTCGAGCGTGGGGATGCC
>PLRZ01000716.1:3850-7252 GCA_003164075.1 Bryobacterales bacterium
CCGGGCGTCACGCCGCCTACCACGTGAGTGCCGTAGGCGATGGCTTGCTGTGCATGGAACGTGCCCTCACGGCCGGTGAATCCCTGCACGATCAATCGGGTGTTGCGATCTACCAGTACGCTCATGTTCTTCCGTTATGCCGCCAGCTTGACTACTTTTTCGGCCGCGTCGCGCATGTCCGCGCCCACCGTGAAATTGAGGCCGGAGTCCAGCAGAATCTGCCGTCCCCGTTCCACGTTGGTGCCTTCCATGCGCACTACGATGGGCACCTGAATGTTGAGATCGCGCGCCGCCGCCACCACACCGGTGGCCAGCGTGTCGCAGCGCAGAATGCCGCCGAAGATGTTGATCAGCACGGCCTTCACGTGCGGGTCCGACAGCAGAATGCGGAAGGCGTTTTTCACCTGCTCGGCGCTGGCGCCGCCGCCCACGTCGAGGAAGTTGGCGGGGCTGCCGCCGGCGTACTTGATGATGTCCATGGTGGCCATGGCCAAGCCCGCGCCATTCACCATGCAGCCCACCGTGCCTTCGAGCTTGATGTAATTCAGCCCAAAGCGCGAGGCTTCCACTTCCAATTGATCCTCTTCGTTGGTGTCGCGCAGGTCCATCAGTTCCTTGTGGCGGAAGAGCGCGTTGTCGTCGAAATTGACTTTGGCGTCGAGCGCATAGACCTTGCCGTCCTTGGTCAGCATGAACGGGTTGATCTCCGCCAGCGACATGTCCATGGCCACATACGCCTTGGCGAGCGCCGCCATGGCCGCGGCGGCGGCGTTGACGCTGGCGGCCGGAATGCCGATGCCGAATGCCAGCTTGCGCGCCTGGTAGGGCGAGAGTCCGAAGCCCGGTTCCAGAGTCTCTTTGAGAATCAGTTCCGGCGTTTTGGCGGCAACCTCTTCGATCTCCATGCCGCCCGCCGACGAAGCCATGAAGACGGGCTTGCCCTGCACGCGGTCGAGCACGATTCCGAGGTACAGTTCGCGATCGATGGGCAGGGTCTCTTCGATCAGCAGCCGTTGCACGATGCGCCCTTCGGGTCCGGTCTGGTGCGTGACCAGCCGCATGCCCAGAATCTGGCGCGCCAGTTCGACGGCCGCGGTGGCATCCTTGGCCACCTTGACTCCGCCGCCCTTACCGCGTCCGCCGGCGTGGATCTGCGCCTTCACCACCACGCTTCCGCCGATTTTCTTGGCGGCCGCCTCCGCCTCTTCCACCGTGAATGCCACCTCGCCGCGCGGCACGGGTACGTGGTACTGGGCCAAAATGGCCTTAGCCTGATATTCGTGAATTTTCATTGGAGAAACTGCCTGTGCTAGCCTGAAATTGCACCGAACTTCCCACTATATCATGTCGCTTCTTCCCTACCTGGAAACCGTTGCCGAAAGGCGGAGCCTGTCGGCGGAACGTGCGCGCGAGGCCATGCATGTGATTCTCGGCGGGCGGGCCAGCCAGCCGCAACTGGCGGCCTTCGTGATGGCCATGCGGATGAAGGGCGAGACGGTGGACGAACTGGTGGGATTCGCGCGCGCCATGCGCGAAATGGCCGAGCCGGTGGAACACGGCATCAAGGGCGAGACGGTTCTCGACACCTGCGGTACGGGCGGCGATGGCGCAGGCACCTTTAACATCTCCACCATCGCGGCATTTGTGGTGGCCGGCGCCGGCGTGCGCGTGGCCAAGCATGGCAACCGCTCGATATCCAATCGAGGCGGCGGGAGCGCGGACCTGCTGGAGTCGATGGGAGTCGACATCGCGCTTCCCCCGGCCGAATCAGCGCGCGCGATTCGCGAAGTCGGAATTGGTTTTCTTTTCGCGCCGCACGTGCATACCGCCATGAAGCACGCCAACCCGGTGCGCGTCGATTTGAAAATGCGCACGTTCTTTAATCTGCTGGGCCCGTTGACCAATCCGGCCGGCGCCAGCGCGCAGCTTGTGGGAGTGCCCTCGGAGCGGGTCGGCGAGCTGATTTCGGGAGCGTTGGCGGCGTTAGGTCTGAAGCGCGGCTTCGTGGTCCACGGCTCCGACGGCCTGGACGAGATCACCACTACGGGCGCCACGCTGGCGTTCGAGATCCGCGATGGCAAAGTGGAGCGCAGAACGCTCGAGCCCGAGGATTTCGCCGTCCATCGGGCGGTCGCGGAGGACCTGGAAGGCGGCGACAAGGCACGCAATTTGGAGATTGCCACGGCGGTGCTGGCAGGCGCTCGCGGTCCGCAGCGCGATATCGTGCTGGTGAACGCGGCGGCCGCGATGGTGGCCGCCGGCAAGGTGGATACGTTTCTCGAAGGCATGGCCATCGGCACGGTGTCGATCGATTCGGGCGCCGCGCGGCGGAAGGTGGCGGAGTTAGCGGAATTCACGGCGCGGGGGCGGTAAGGGGGCGTGGGCTCTGGCGCGGGCATATTGCTGCGCGGCCGGGGAGCAAGCATCCAGGATTTCCAACTCACGTCTCAGACCTGTGCACTCTACAGAATCTAAATGACATACGCTCCGGAATAGTTCAGCCTGCACCCCCAAGAATCTCATCTTCAAACCGGGCTTTTTGACAGGGTATCGAGTGGGTGCCCACGATGCAGTTGACAGGAAAGTGATTGACAGCCTCCGTGCTATGACTTCGCGAAGTCATGCTACGCCGGAAGTCCTGGCAAAACCATAGTCTGTCTCGTCACCGCCGGACGATTTTGATCCGTTGGCACATTGGGCGGCCACGTTGGACGAGGCCGTCAACAAATGCAACCTGTCAATCGGAGAGGTCCATTTCAAAATGGGCGCGGACGGTCATCCAGTGGTCCCTCTGGCGAGCACCCAAACAAAAGCCCCGACGTGCCTGCGGCGAAGCCGCCGCGATCCTCGGGCACCGCCTGTCAGAAGTATGCTACACTTTTTCTGACGGAGAAGGACGATGATCACGGTTGCGGACAAGATTCTGGCACGAGCGAAACGGCACGGAGCCGGCTGGGTTTTCTCCGCGAAACACATGAGCGACGTCGGCGCCCGTGCGGCGACAGACCAAGCCCTCGGTCGATTGGTAAGGGACGGCAGTATCCGCCGCCTTGCACGCGGCCTATACGACTTGCCGCAGGTCCATCCAATCTTGGGTCTGCTTTCGCCGAACCCGGATGCTGTCGCAGCAGCCGCAGCCGAGCAGGTCGGCCACCGGCTCCAGATCTCGCCCGCGCGCGCCGCCAACGCTTTGGGTCTTTCATCCCAGGTGCCAGCCAAGATGGTGTACCTGACGGACGGCAGTTCGCGAAAGATCAAGGTAGGCCAGCAGGTCATATATCTGAAGCACGCCGGGCCACGCGCTCTCTTGGGTGCAGGCACGAAGGCTGGAGTTGCACTTCAGGCATTGCGAGCCGTCGGCAAGGATCACGTTTCGCCTGGCGTTGTCCGGCATCTTCGCGA
>PLRZ01000636.1:0-9390 GCA_003164075.1 Bryobacterales bacterium
GGATCGAGCCCCGGCGCCAGCAGCCGCATCAGCCACGGAGCGCCCAAAATTACGACTGCCGAAGCGCCCGAGAATACCCAGATCAGCAGGCGGTTGAGCTTGAGAAACAACGCCGCGCGCTGGGCCTCGCCGCACGCCGTGAGCATAGGCACGAAGGCGAATACCACGCTGTTGATCAATACCGAGTTGAAGGTGTCCAGCGGGCCCATGGCTACCGCCAGCGAATCGGCCCGGCTGTGCGTTCCCAGGAAATAGGCGGTCAGCGCCACCCGTCCGAAGCCCAGGAGATTGCCGGTGAGGACGCCCGCCACCAGCGTCAATCCGCCCCGCACCACGGGGCTTTCCACCGCGCGCAGGAGCACGCCCCCGGGCGCGATGGGCGGAGATGGTGGCGTGGAACTCAGCGGAACCTCCGGGTCCGGCGTGGCGCTACGCCGTTGCCGCGCCGGCGCTCCGGGCGGCGGAGAGGGCCGCTTCGTAGTTGGGATGATCGGCCACTTCCTTCACGTATTCGGCGTGGCGGATTTTATTTTCCGGGTCCACCACGAATATGGCGCGGCTCTCGATGCGCAATTCCTTGATCAGCGTCCCGTAGTTGGAGCCGAACGAGCCGTCCACGTGGTCGGAGAGCATCTTCACGTTATCCACGCCAAAGGCGCCGCACCAGCGCTTCTGGGCGAATGGCAGGTCCATGCTCACGGTGATAATGCTGACGTGGGGAAGCTTGCCGGCCTCCTCGTTAAACCGCTTGGTTTGCGCGTCGCACACCGGCGTATCGAGCGACGGGATTACGCTGATGATGCGCACCTGGCGGCCGGTATCTTTCAGGCTGACAGGCTTCAAACCGTTGTCCACCAAATGGAAATCGGGGGCGGCATCGCCCACCTTCAACTCCGGGCCAATCAGGGTGAGAGGCTTTCCCTTCATGGTTGTTGCTCCTGGTCTTTCCATGACTCCTCCATTATCTTCTTACAAGTGAATTCAGTATTGTATCAACTCGTCCAAGCGCTCTGCCGTGTTGACGGGCAGTTGGCAGGTGTAATCGCGGCAGACATACGCGCTGGCGTGCCCGTCCACCTTGTCCATGGCGGCGATGGCCGGGATGGCCGCCGAGAGCGCGGCGCGGGCCTCCGGAGAATCCACCAGCAGCACAATCCGGTGGGGCACAAATCGCGCGTGCAGAGCGCGCAGCAGCGCCTTGGTATCGGCAGCGTCGCGGTCTCCTACCAGGATAATCTGGCGCGGCTGGCCCAGACGGAATTCGCATGCCGCCAGCATCTGCGGCAGGGCCACGGGAGCCGCGGTCAGACGCGCCGCGAAAGCCGCCAGCAGGCGTTCGGCCGATGCCCGCAGATCCTCCCGATCGGTGCTTTGCGCCAGCCGCAGCAGGTTGCCCAGCGCTACCGAATTGCCCGAGGGCTCGGCGCCATCGTAGTCTTCCTTGACGCGCAGCACTAACTCGCTGTCGCCGTCTTGAGAGCTGAAAAACGCACCCTGCGCGGTATCTTCGAACAGCTCCCGTTGCTTTTCGGTGAGCCGCAGGGCCAGGTCGAGATGGCGCCGGTCGAACTGCGTCTCATACAGATCCAGCAGGGCCTGCGCGAACAGTGCGTAATCGTCCAGAAAGCCGGGGATGGCGGCATCGCCCTCGCGGTACCGCCGCAGCAGGATTCCGCTCTCGGGCTGGTACATGCGATCGATCAGGAATTCCGCTGCCCGGCGCGCCGCATCGGCATAGCGCGGATCGTCCAGCACCGCGCCGCCCTTGGCGAAGGCCGAAATCATGAGGCCGTTCCAGGAAGTGAGGACCTTGTCGTCGAGGTGCGGCCGCGGGCGCTTCTCGCGAGCGGCCAAGAGCGTCTCTTCGGCGCGGCCGAGCGCGGCGCGGATCTCATCCACGGAGCGATCGAAGTGCAACGCGGTGTCTTCGATTTCGTTGGCCTGGTAAAGGATGTTGCGGCCGGTGAACTCGCCGTGCGGGTCGTTAGACACGTTGCCGGCTTCGATGACGCCGTAGCGATGAAAGAACCAGTCGGTGGCAGGCGCTTCCACCAGCGCGCGAATCTCTTCCGCGCTCCAGATATAGAAGGCGCCCTCGCCTTTGACGGTGGGTTGGGACGGATCGGCGGCGCTGTCGGCATCTTCGGCGGAGTAAAAGGCGCCGCCGGCATCGGTCATGTCGCGCAGCACGTAGTCGAAGATGCGCCGGGCCACGGCGGCGTACTGCTCGTCGTGAGTAATCTGAAAAGCTTCCAGGTAAGCGATGGCGAGCTGCCCCTGGTCGTAGAGCATTTTTTCGAAATGCGGCACGAACCAGCGCTCGTCCACGGAGTAGCGATGGAAGCCGCCGCCGAGCTGGTCATGCATGCCGCCCTTGGCCATCTCGCGGAGGGTCTTCAGCACCATTTCGAGGGCGTCTTCGCTCTTCGTGCGCGCGTGGTAGCGGAGTAGGAAATTAAGCACCGAAGGGCGCGGAAACTTCGGGGCGCCGCCGAATCCGCCCAGGTGCGAATCGAACGTGCGGCGGAAGGCGAAGAAGCCGGTGTCGATGGTGGCGGCGTCGATATCGGCCCATCCGGTATGCGTCGGCTCGACGGACACCTGTTTGCGGAGGTGCTCTACGGCGTCGCGCGCCGACTCGACTATCTGCGGCTGCTGGGTGCGCCAGGCGGAGGCGATCTGAGTCAGGACGGCGGGGAATCCGGGTTGGCCGAAGCGATTTACCGGCGGGAAGTAAGTGCCACCGAAGAATGGTTGTAAGTCGGGAGTCAGCCAGACGGACATAGGCCATCCGCCGCTGCCGGTGGTGGCCTGCACGAACGTCATGTAGATACGGTCGATATCGGGACGTTCTTCGCGGTCCACCTTGATGGCCACGAATTCGCGATTCAGGATGTCGGCGGTCTGCTGGTTCTCGAACGACTCGCGTTCCATGACGTGGCACCAGTGGCACGTGGAATAGCCGATGGAAAGGAAGATGGGCTTATTCTCGCGGTGTGCTTTTTCGAACGCCGCAGGTCCCCATGGGTACCAATCCACGGGGTTATGGGCATGTTGCAGCAGGTAGGGACTCTTCTGGTTGGCGAGTTGGTTGGTGTGCATGGAATTCGGGCGCGAGGGCGGCCGATTCCATGGTACACCAGACGCGGGCGCCCTTCACCCAGGCACAGCGCGACCGCCGGCTCTCCTGGTTCCGAAGAGAAACGCCAGACCCGAGGGCAGCGCAGAGTCAGAACTCCTGATGTCGCCCCGCAATTTCTGACTGGCGGGGAAAATGGGCTGAGCCATTCCCTTCCGATGGCGAGAGCTTCGCAGGTGGGGCAGGCGGTGCCGCCTGCCCCACCCGCACTGAATAGCCAGTTTCTGTCGCGAAACTCCGACTCNNAACAAGTCCCGTGGAATCATCGCAGTGTTTTCCGAGCCGCGCGCGCAAGGGAGCGGTTTCTTGAGTTTCGCGACAGAAATTAGTTAGACCCACTGCTCGAATAGGAACGAGCGAAGGCGAGCACCGCCTGCCCCACCTGCGGGCTCACTGCAAATTCCACGACATCAGGAGTTCTGAGAGTAGGGAAAACCGCGGCTGTCTGCTGGCAGTGTCGTGGCGCGGCGCCGAGCCGTTGGAACTTCCCACAGGCGAACTCCGGAGATCCCTGGAGGACGGCGATGAGGTCACGCAGCGCCGCTGGTGCGAGGTCCCGGGGTTCCGCCGCGGAAAAGTTCTGCCGGCGGCCCAGGAAACGTGAAGCCGGAATGGCTTTCAGGTGTCTAATAAGAACAGGAGGACCAATGCCCGCAATAGTCTACGATATCGATCCCGCCCACTCCAGCGCACAGTTTTCGGTGCGCCATATGATGATCAGCAACGTGAAGGGCGAATTCACCAAAGTCTCCGGAACGGTGACGTACGACCCGGACGATCCGGGCGCGTCGAAAGTGGAGGCCACCATCGACGTGGCGTCGCTGCACACCCGCGACGAGCAGCGCGACGGCCACCTCAAAAGCGCCGATTTCTTCGATGCGGCTAACTTCCCCGAAATCAAATTCGTGAGCAAGAGTGTGGCGCCGCATGGCGATGGCGAACTTCTGGTAAAGGGCGACATGACTATTCACGGCGTCACCAAGGAAGTGACGTTGCACGTGGAGGGTCCCACGCCCGAAATGAAAGATCCCTGGGGCAATGTGAAAGCCGGGGCCACGGCGGCCGCCAAGATCAATCGCAAGGATTTCGGCCTGGTCTGGAACGTGGCGCTGGAAACCGGCGGCCTGCTGGTGGGCGAAGATGTAGCGATCAGCCTGGAAGTGGAGTTGACCCGCCGCGCCGCCTGACGACAACAGGAAACGATCCATGTCCGATCTCATCTATCTCGTGGCGAACGGCGACTTACGCCTGTCCGCCAACCGCCAGTGCTGGGATGCCCAGAACCAGGCGGAGCAAGCGATCATGGAGGCCATCCGCCGCGAAGGCCGCCAGATCGAGCGCGCGCACCCGTACGACGAGGCGCGCGGCCACGGTTTTATCGACAGCCAGAAGTACGGCAACCAGGTATTTCGCGGCATTCCGCCGGAAGCTCCCCTGGTGGTATGCGAGGCGGTGTGGCAGTATAGCCATCATCTGCTGCCCGGGCTGGTTGGCCATCGGGGCCCGATCCTCACCGTGGCTAACTGGAGCGGCCAGTGGCCCGGACTGGTGGGGATGCTGAATCTCAATGCCTGTCTGACCAAGGCGGGCGTCCCCTATTCCACGCTGTGGAGCGAGGACTTCTCGGACGAGTATTTCCTGAGCGGATTGCGCCAATGGCTGGGCGGGGGCCAGGTGCGGCACGACACCTCGCACGCGCGGCCCCTGGAGGCGTTCCGGTTGCCGGCGGAGGCTGCCGCCATCGGCAAGGACCTGGCCGGCCAGTTGCGCCACGAAAAGGCCATCATGGGAGTGTTCGACGAGGGCTGCATGGGCATGTACAACGCCATCATCCCCGACGAGAACCTGATGCCCATGGGGGTTTTCAAAGAGCGGCTGAGCCAGTCCGCCCTGTACGCGGCCATGCGCATTGTGCCCGAAGAGGAAGCGCGCGCTGTGCGGCACTGGCTGGACGACAAGGGCATGCATTTTCATACCGGGCCGCATCCGGAGACAGATCTTACCGACGCCCAGATCCTGGATCAGTGCAAGATGTACATCGCGGCGCTGCGGATCGCCGACGACTTCGGCTGCGATGTGATCGGCATCCAGTACCAGCAGGGGTTGAAGGATCTGGCCCCGGCATCCGACCTGGCCGAGGGCCTGCTGAATAACGTCGACCGTCCGCCGGTGAAGGCTGCCGGGAACGGCCGCGTGCTGTATGAAGGCCGGCCGCTGCCGCACTTCAACGAAGTGGACGAGTGCGCCGGTCTGGACGCGCTGGCGACCAATCGCGTTTGGACCCGGCTGGGTTACGATCCCGAGACCACGCTCCACGACGTGCGCTATGGCGAGGCGTACAACGGCGAATTCGTGTGGGTCTTCGAAATTTCGGGCTCGGTGCCGCCCCAGCACCTGATTGGCGGGTACGCGGGAGCGGTGAGCGAGCGCCAACCGGAGATGTATTTCCGTCTGGGCGGCGGTACGGTGAAAGGCGTCTGCAAGCCGGGCGAGATTGTCTGGAGCCGGATCTACGTGGAAGGCGGACGCCTGCATGCCGATATCGGCCGGGCCAAAGTGGTGGAACTGCCGCGCGAGGAGACCGAGCGAAGGTGGCGCGATACCACGCCGCAGTGGCCCATCATGCACGCCGTATTGTATGGCGTGTCGCGGGACCAGTTGATGGCCAAGCACAAGGGCAACCACGTGCAGGTGGCGTACGGCAGCGATGCCGCGTCGGCCAACGCGGCGTTGGCGGCGAAGGCTGCGATGTTCACCGAAATGGGGATTGCGGTGAATATTTGCGGTACGGAGCATGGGCTGGCGGAGGCCTGAAGTTTGACTTGGGGGCTCGAAGCGCGGTAACTTGCATCTAGAGCCTCCAATTCCGGCGCGGTAGCCAAGTGGTAAGGCAAAGGTCTGCAAAACCTTTATTCGTCGGTTCNNTTCGATCCCGACCCGCGCCTCCAAACCTTCCTCTTCGGACCAGTCGGATAACGCTGTAGTTGTCCGACAAATCAGCAACATGCCTCGGTTATGCCGTCATTGCACGATTTCCCCACCGTTCCGGCCTGTGGAAATCCTCGAAAATCCCGTTTGCCGTGGGCCTGCCGTGGGCTTGGCTTGGCGTCATGGCCGCTGGAAAGTGTTCGCCCTTATCAGTTCGTCAAGTTGGCGAGCGGAGGCGACGATTCGTTTACCGATAGAACGAAGTTTCCGCGAACCGTCGAGATTGATGGCCTCCTGGCCAACCAAACGTTGAAAAGTTGCCCTAGAATTGTGAGAAATGGTACCTGACCCGCGAAAACCCGCGAAGCCTACCGTATCCGGTCCTTTTTCCGGCGGCCGACAGATCTTGGGCCCGAAATAGACCAGAAGCCCCAAGACGATCCAGATGCCAACGTTATGCATCCTGAGAGAGCATATCGGTCGTGAGGGAGTGGTTGTCTAGGTTTTGCTTTAGATATCCCCGGTTCATTTCATAGGCTATCTGGGGGAATTAACAGCATCATCAATAAACCGGCGCAATCCGATTAGTATCGAATTAGGCGCACCATAGAATCAACAACTTGTGTAGAATAGAGTACTGGGGGCAAGTTCGATCCCGATGCTCGCCTCCAAGAATTCGCCTCCGGGCCGGATGAGGTATACCGATGGACGCGGCCAGTTCGTACGTAGAGATCGTTGACTTTATCGCGAGGGGCACGACGCCCGAATCTGTGGTTGCATTTCGTCCGTCCGCGGCATCACAGCGCCGGGTCATGGAATTGAACGAGCGAGCCAATAATGGGACGATCTCGGCCGACGAGCGTTCCGAGTTGGAGGATTGTCTCCAACTCGAGCACATCATGGTGATGGCGAAGGCTCGGGCAAGGCAGCACATCCGACTTGGCCACTGATGTACGGGAAGAGTTGCGCCGGCTAGTCGCCGACCGGGCGCGACATCGTTGCGAGTATTGCTGGTTGCATGAAGACGACGCCTACTTCCCGCATCAAGTGGACCATATCATCAGTAGAAAGCACGGAGGGCTCTCGGAAACGGGCAACTTGGCCTATGCGTGTTTCCGCTGCAACACGTGGAAAGGAACCGATATCGCGTCCCTGGTTCCTAGGACAGGAGAGTTGGTCGCCCTCTTCAATCCTCGTCGGGATCAGTGGAGCGATCGCTTCGAGCTAAGAGGATTCGTCATCGAACCTCTGACGCCTCGTGGCGAGGTCACAGCGCGGCTTCTCAGGCTGAACCTTGATAAGCGTGTTGCCGAACGGCGCTTGCTTATGGAGTTGGGGCGTTTTCCATAATGGCTGGTAAGTAACGCCAAATCGTGGCGTCATGCTCCTCGGGTACCGATGGCGCAACGTGCGGAGACTCGGTCGGAAAGCTTGTAATCCGAGTGCCCTATTCTCGCCATAAGATCCATGGTTCTCTTATTCAATTATTCACTGGGGCATGATAATTCGCAAGTCCCCGGATATTTCTAGTCTGCATTCGCGGTGAGGAGTGATATGAAACAGCCGTGGGAATGGGTAGAATCTGACATTGCGTCGCTGATTTCCAACCGCGTTCAGGAAGATCTCAGCCTCGACTACAAGGCGTGCGCTGCGCTCGAAGAATCTGACAAGAAAAAAGCGGAACTGAGCAAGGACGTCTCTGCTTTTGCGAATTCTGCCGGCGGGACTCTCGTGTACGGCGTTTGCGAGGACGCCGCCCACTTTCCTTCGGTGAATAATCTTCCTGGGAAACGCCTGGCACGGGCCGGGAGTGCAGGTAGTCCAGTCGTAGATGGTGTGGGCCGCTCGTACCTGCCCCAACACCGTGGTGGGCTGCAGCAGGTTGGAGAAATCGCCCTTCACCCAGGATGCGTCAGGTACGGTCGTGAGACCGTTGCCGGTGCTCTTGTAGCGGTAAAACTCCGTATTGAACATGAAGAAGGTCTTGTTCTTGCCGTTGTAGAGTTTCGGAATCCAGACCGGTCCGGCGACTTCGGCGCCGAAATCGTTCTGGGTGTCGCGTCCCTTCGCGGCACCCTGATAGTTGTTCCACCAGCCGTTGGCGTCGAGATCCATGTTGCGCATGATCTCCGGGACCATCTTTACGGTGAATTTTGCGGTAACCTTTCCTTTTGCAAGCAACCGCCTCGTGCCAGAATGCCATTTGAAGCTTGCCTCTGGTACGGGCCAAGCCCGCTTGGCGCTCAACCCGAATCGGGTCTCAAAAGGAGATTCATTGCCCCGCCACTTTTTTCGCCTATCCGCCGCGATCGCCGTTGCGTTCGCCGGCGTGGCACAAACCCCGCCGGCCAGTCTGGCCGACTTGCCCGACCCCCTCGTGGGTACAGACTCGAAATACGAGCTCTCGCATGGCAACACCTACCCCGCGGTCTTCGTCCCCTTCGGCATGGTGGACTGGACGCCGCAGACCGGGGAGGGTGGTTGGCCCTACCAATACTTCAAGGATACGATTCAAGGATTCCTGGCAACGCATCGCCCCTCAGCCTGGACCGATGACTACGGTCCTTTCTCCCTCATGCCGGAAACGGGGGAACTCCGCGTGCTTCCGAAGGCTCGCGCCACCAGGTTCGCACACGCGGACGAAAGCGCGAAGGCATACCGCTACAGCATCCGGTTGGGAAACGGCGTGCGGGCCGAGATGGCGCCTACCATGCGTGGGGGCGCGATGCGGTTTAGCTTCCCTCCCACGCAGAAGGCATGGCTGGTGCTGGACGCCAGCGCGGGCGGCAGTTCCATCGAAATCCACCCGGAAACCCGCACCATTACGGGAATCAACCATGAAATACGCGATGGCTTTCCAGGCAATTTCGCGCAGTACTTCGTGGCGGTATTCGACCGCGACTTCGTCCAATATGGCGCGTGGGACGAAGGCGGCGTGCGGGATGGATCGAAGGAGCACCACGGCGAACATGTGGGCGCATTCGTCCGCTTTGCCGAGTCCGGCGANNGATCGGATTAAGCGGGGGCACGGCTGCCCAGCGCCGCACGTTTTATACCGCCCTGTATCATTCCCTGGAGCTTCCGCGAGTGCTGCATGAGATTGCGGAAGATGGCGAACCCGTGCACTACAGCCCCTACGATGGCAAGGTCCATCCGGGGACCATGTATGCCGATACCGGCTTCTGGGACACTTTTCGCGCGGAGTTTCCGCTGCTCACCGTGATGGAGCCCGCGCGCGACGCGGAAATCATACGCTCCCTGTTGAATGCCTCCGACGAGGGCGGCTGGCTTCCGAAATGGCCCAATCCGGGATACTCGAATGT
>PLRZ01000636.1:9410-15516 GCA_003164075.1 Bryobacterales bacterium
GTGAAGGAGTCCGCATCCTGCACTCTGGAATACGCCTACGACGATTTTTGCGTCTCCCGCATGGCGCGCTCGCTCGGCAAGACGGAGGACGCGCAGGTGCTCGAGAAGCGCGCTCAAAACTATCGCAACGCATACGACCCGGCGGTCGGCTTCATGCGCGGACGCAACAGCGATGGCTCGTGGGCCCAGCCCTTCGATCCGCTGGCGTGGGGTGGCGTGTATACGGAAGGCAACGCCTGGCAATGGTTATGGTCGGTGCAGCACGATGTCGCCGGACTGACGGCCCTTCTAGGAGGTACCGATGCCTTTAGGGCCAGGCTGGATACGCTCTTCAGCATGACGGGCGATTACAAAGTGGGCGGCTATGGAAAGGTGATCCACGAGATGACCGAAGCCAAATTGGCCGGCACCGGGCAGTACGCGCACATCAACGAACCGGTCCACCACGTGATCTACCTCTACGACTACGCCGGGCAGCCATGGAAGGCGCAGCAGTGGACCCACACCATCATGGACAAGTTTTATTTGCCGGGTCCGGACGGCTGGCTCGGCGACGAAGATACCGGGCAGATGTCCGCCTGGTATATCTTCAGCGCTCTGGGTTTTTATCCAGTGAATCCGGGGCAACCCGTTTACGCCCTGGGAAGCCCCATGTTCGATCGCGCCGAACTGCACCTGGAGAACGGGAAGACGTTTACGGTTGAGGCCGGCAGAACCGCGCCGGGAGATATCTACGTCCAGGGCGTCTGGCTCAACGGCCAACCGCTCGACAAGTGCTGGATCGAACACCGGCAGATTATGGCAGGCGGGGTATTGCGATTCCAACTCGGGCCGAAGCCCCATACAAGTTGGGGAACGTCCGGCATCCCGGCAGCGGAATGAGGGCCGCGGACTAACCATGCGCAAAACCCTTCCGTTCCTGACTCTGGCCGTCTTCCTGGCAGGGACGCTGGTGGTTCACGGAGACCGCGATGCCGGCGACGAGCGGCTCAGTTTTCAAACGGCCGGTCCCGGACCCGGGGCAGCTAGCGGGAGTTTACTGGGAAGAAGTAAGTATTCACCACGCGCCGCTTCGTTCGGCCTGAAGATCCTTATTTTGCGGGGCGACTCGCGACAATCGGCGCCGGAGTTCGGGCTTCTCGATCGGGTTCTCCCATTCCAGACATTCACAATCCGGTTTGGGTTGGGTAGTCTCCGGTAAAGAGACATTCGGGAACTTAACGATTTCTGCATTATTAGGGTCCCACAAAAACCCATAGAATCCACGCGCCGAAGGGCTTCGGGGAGTTGTCCGGGGAATGCCGTCCGCATCCGCCTGTAGTCGTTCCAGACATCTCGACCACAAGCTGTTGGGGCGAGGTGGTAGCGATTGGACTAGTCCGCCCCGCTTCTTATAAGTCCAAGTAGTTATTTCGATGGATCGTGTAAACGCATAGTTATTGACCAGGTTATCAATTTAGTGATATCGTTCGTTAGGTCCTGTGGGTAACATGGTCAACAATGTGTTTGGCAGAGGAAGGATCAGGAACATGCAAACGCGATTTGCGCGGCTTACTTTGGCGTCGTGGCGATCCCCGGCAATCGGGATACTCGCCTTCTTCAGCCTGGTTACTAGCGCTTCGGCTACAGCCATAGGGTCCATTAGCGAGGCGAACTGCGGCGGCGGCGGCGTGACGGTTTCTTCGACCACTATTACATGGTTGCCTGTCGGCACGGCGGCCGGAACGGGTTGCATTACCACGGGCGCCGGCACCAGCATTACATATTCCGGCGGGACGTTGGGAGCGGGCGTTACGGGCGACATCATGGATCTGATGGCTGGTGGTGGCGCGGTGGTGGATGACTTCATGACGTTCCCGGGGACATCCCTGGATTTCAGTTTGACCGGCTTTCTGACATTCCCGGCGGCCAGCACCAATTGCGCGAGCCTTAGCGCGTCACAGACGTGCGTCGCCTTCAATATCGCCAGCAGCGGCCCATTTGACTCTCCGTTCCTACTGACGAATCTCGGCGGCGGCAATACCGGGGTCAGCTTGACGGCGTACGGCACCGTTCTCGACGACGGAGTTCTGAGTAATTGGACTGGTTCGTTTACGACCCAGTTGAACCTGGACACTGGCACCGTTCAATCCACCATACTGGGGGGCGGAACCATACCCGCCAACACGCAGTCCGGCAGCTTTCTCGTAACTCCGGAACCGGGCTCGTGGACTATGCTCGGAGCAGGACTGATCGCTTTCTGGATCGTTTCCAAGAGGCGCAAAGCGCGGGCGTGAGCGCACGCTCAAGAGCGGAACCGGGTCGATGCGGAGAAATTGTCGGCTTGGTACTCAGTTTCGGATGGTAAGATAGGGGGCTGGCAGACCCCCGGATGTCTCGCAAGCGAATCCTTTTCCTGGCGGAAGGCGCAACCATGGCGCACTTCGTCCGCCCTCTCGCTTTGGCCAACTCCCTCGACACAAACTGCTACGAGATTTATTTCTACGCGCCGCCGCAGTTCTCTCCGCATCTGCGGAATAAGCCTTTCACCGTTGGCGCGCTGGCAAGCATGCCCGGCGAGCAGTTCCTGGCCAACATCGCCAGGGGCGCGCCGCTGTTTCCCGCGGATGTCCTCCGGGGTTACGTGAAACAGGACCGCGAATTGTTTGCGAGCATCCGCCCGGACCTGGTGATTGGGGATATGCGGCTGTCCCTTCCCATCAGCGCCCGTTTGGACGGCATACCATACGCGGTCATAATGAATGCCTATTGGAGTCCGTATGGCCGCCGCCGCTCGATCCTACCCTCATTGCCACTGACCTCAGTTGTACCGCCCCGCCTGCTGAGTCCGCTCTATAAGTTGACCGAGCCCCTGGTTTACGCCATCCATCTGGCCGGAATGAATCGCGTGCGAAGGGAATTCGGGGTGACCGAGCTTCCGCGCGATATCCGTGCAATGTACACGGACGGAGACTACGTGCTCTATGCGGACATCCCCGAGTTCGTGCCGACAACGAATCTGCCCAGGACTCATCGCTATGTGGGCATCTGCCAGTGGACGCCCGCCACGGCGAAACCGGAGTGGTGGGACCGAATGCGTGCCGACCGAAGGCCGAAGGTCTTCGTCAGCCTGGGCAGTTCCGGACCCCTTCGGGTTTTGCCCGGCCTTCTGCGGGTGTTGGACAGAAGGCCCGTGGCGGTAATTCTGTCGACATCCGGGCGGGAACTGCCGGCGGCGGCGGGCAGCGCATATGTGGCCGGCCTGCTTCCTTTTACGGAGACAGCCAGCGAAGCGAGCGTGGTCGTCTCTCATGGTGGAAGCGGGGGCCTCTACCCCGCGATTGCGGCGGGAACGCCAGTGCTGGGAATACCCGGCAACGCGGACCAGCACCTCTCGACAGCGGTGCTCGAAGAAAGTGGCGCGGGTCTGGGGGTACGGGTGGAGGAGGCTTCCGAGCAACGTCTGGAGTCCGCCCTGGAGAAACTCCTGTCCCGGCCGCAGTATCGCGCGGCAGCCCGGAAGTGGGCCGGAGTGTACGCGCGCTATGACAGTGGGGGATTGTTTCGGAAATTTGTCGCGGACGTACTCAACGGCTGACGGGCTTTGGGCGCATCGCGGCGCACTACCGCACACCGAGAGCGGACTTGCCACTCGATTGCGCGAGCCACAAAGAGGCGCACTAAGGAGTCGCGCAGGATTCCTGATTACTTTCTGTCGCGAAACTCCTTTCAAGTGGCAAGGACCGCTTGCTTGCGCGCGCGGCTCTGTAACGCTGCGGTTTCTAACGTGTTGCTGCCTGATCGCTCCCTCACGGGGCGCCCTCTGGGCCGCTCGGAACGAGGCTGCACACCGAGCCGCGACCGTGAGGGAGCGTTCGCCTCTGTGCGCAAAATACGAGGTGTACTAAGCCCGGAATGTCACCAGAATATTGTCATGGCGCGGCCAGAAATAACCTCCAAAAGCCAGTAACACCATCTCCGGCGATCGCAGAACGAGCGAGACGTCGGGCGGTTCTACCGCGGCGTCCAGGAACCCTCCCGTCCTCGAAATGTAGCGCCACATGAACCGTGAATTCACGGTGGGAATTAGACTGTCGTAAAAAGAACGCCGGTAAATGTGCACGGCTTCCATTCCGTGTTCCCGCGCCAGGGCCAGGAGCACCCTCTCCGACAGGATGTGACGGTGGTACGGGACGTGCAAGTTGGGATCGCCGCCCCGCGCGGTGGACACATGGTCCGCGTTGGGAGTGCCGATGATGAGGAGGCCACCCGGACGAACCAGCCGCCGGAGACGGCGCACAAACTCGCCGGGATTGTCTTCATGCTCGATGACGTCGTAACTAACCACGGCGTCATACTGTGCCTGGAGAGTCCCGGGGCCGGCATATGCGGGGACGAAAGGATCGTATCCGAATACACTTGTATATCCCTTCCGCCGCAGAAAGTTCACATACAATCCCGCGCCGCAACCGTAGTCGAGAACGCGGTCCGCGCGGCCGGCTCCCTGTCGCTCCATCAACTTCAGACGGTTGCCGTAGCCGATACGTTCGCTGAAGGTAAGCTTCTGCTTCTTTAGTGGGTACTCTTCGTAATACAGGGGAAGGTCGGCATCCTCCAGGCAATGCAGGGAGCCGCACCCGGCGCATCGCCAGAGAGTAAATACGTGGTCCCGAAACTGGCGGACATTACACGCGACTTTGCGCACCTCCGCCGCCTCGGTCCAGGCGCCGGGGCACTTACAGAGATTGCATTGCGTGCACGCGGCCATCGGTCCCGTCCATCGGCTCACCCTGCGCCGGCGCAAAGCGCGGCGCAGCCGCCTCGTCAGTAGCCACATAGCGGCCGGGCGCCAGAATGCCAGCCGGGTCCAGCATGCGTTTTATATCCTGGAGCAGTTCCGAATAAGTGCCGGGTTGCTCCGCACCGGCCATCCCGGCCAAGCCTAACCGGTAAGAGTAATATCCGCCGGATGCCAGCCGCCCCATCAAATCGTGATAGCAGTCGAGCGCGCGTTGGTCCTCGCCGGGCAACTCGCGGTCGAAGGCAATGGAGACCACGCATGCCAGGGAGCGCTCCGTAATCATGGTCAGAGAGATCATNNGCGGGCCTCGCGACCGTCAGCCGGAGCCACGGGACTGGCCCAGAGCAGTCCGCACCCGTCGCGGTCGGGATCCGGAGTGCCGGCAGGGGGGGTGCGCTTACGCCAGTACGTACTGAGCAGAGGATGCGCCGTGGGAATGCCTTTCATCAGGCCGTAGACGGGCCGCAGCAAGGCCAGCGTACGATTGAGGTTCCAGCCGGTGAAGAATTCGTAGGGCCGGGCGAAAGCGGAGGCGACCCGCAGCATGCGGTCGTCCAGAAACTGAAGCTTGCTGGCCGTGCCGCGGAGCGCCAGCCGTAAAAGGCGGCGCGCTTCTTTCACCTGCGCCCTGGCGCCATAGAGTGCGCCCGATCCGTTCCAGACGCCGATTTTCAGCTCGCGGCGGAGTTCCCGCATGAGGGGCTCGCGCAACGGCGTGCGCCCGCCCGCGCGCTCCCATGGGTACTGTCCGAGCGCGGACAACACCTTGTAATCGTTGGCGATATGCGAGGCGCCCCGAATGGTATGGTCCAGACGCAGAGGGCGCAGGGCATCCACGATTGCCGGGAGCCCTTCGGGCTGGTCGCAGGCGAAGTAGTAAGCCTGGAAATACTCCGGCGCGGGCATCAACCACAAAGTCATGCGGGTGACAATGCCGAAATTGGATTGCGAGAACAACCCATCCAGTTCCGGACCGACGCCCCAGCGGTAAACCGGAGCCGCGGCGGAGCCGGGAAATCGCGCGAACCCGGTTTGCACCACCTTGCCGGTGGGAAGCACAACCTCCAGTCCACAGCAGTGCGCGAAATGATCGCCATAGGGCGTGTGGCCAAAGCCTCTTTCCACAGCGTTGCCGATCAGGCTGCACTCCGGGCTGGCGCCGGTTGCATCCATCCACAGGTTGGAACCGCGCTCCCGCAGGAAAGCATAGAGCTGCGCCTGGGTAACCCCGGGCTCGACGGTGACGTAGGCCAGTTCCTCGTTGAAATCGACGATGCGATTCATGCGCCCCAGGTCGAGCAGGAAGCAGCCGTCGGCGGCCGGAAC
>PLRZ01000221.1 GCA_003164075.1 Bryobacterales bacterium
TTGGGGGTGCCGTTCGGGCTGACTTTCAGTTGCTACGATCCGGATGCCGATGGCCGCCCCTGCGGGCAGTGCGACGCCTGCCTGCTGCGGCGCAAGGGTTTCGAAGAGGCTGGCGTTGAAGATCGCTGAGCTGTTCTATTCGCTGCAGGGCGAGGGCGCGCTGGTGGGTGTACCGTCCGTCTTCATCCGCACCAGCGGCTGCAATCTGCGGTGCGGATGGTGCGATACGCCGTACACCTCGTGGCAGCCGGAGGGCAGCGAACTGGCGCTGCAGCAGATTCTGGACGAGGTGAAGGCCCATCCGGCGCGCCACGTAGTGGTGACCGGCGGCGAGCCCATGATCCTGCCGGACGTGGTGGCGCTCACCGAGCGGCTGCGCGCGCTGGGCCTGCACATTACCGTCGAAACCGCGGGCACGGTGTTCCAACCCGTGGCCTGCGACCTGATGAGCATCAGCCCGAAGCTCTCGAATTCCACGCCCGGCGGTCCGTGGGCCGCGCAGCACGACCGCCTGCGCATCCAGCCCGNNACCCTGCGGGCCGATCGCGAGCGCGTGATCCTGATGCCTGAGGGCATCGACCGCGACCTCCTGCGCGAGCGCTCCGTGTGGCTGGCGGAAATCTGCAAAGACGAGGGCTTCCGCTTCAGTCCGCGGCTGCACGTGGAGCTTTACGGAAATCAACGAGGAGTTTGAAATGACTGCGCTATCCGCCGACCCTGTCTGCCGCGAACACCTGACGGGGCGCCCGCATCCCGAACGACCGGAGCGCTTCGACGTGGTGCTGGGCGCGCTGCCGCTGGACCGAATGATGCGCCTGGAATCGCGAGCCGCGACAGATGAGGAACTGCGGCTCTGCCACACGCCGGCATATCTGCGGGTGGCGCGGCACGATGTGGAGGCTGGCTATCGCTACTTGAGCACCGGCGATACGGACGTCGACGGGCACTCCTGGGATGCCGCGCTGCACGCGGCGGGCGGTGTGCTGAACGCGGTGGACGCGGTGATCGGCGGGCGGGCGCGCAACGCCTTTTGCCTGGTGCGTCCGCCGGGACATCATGCCTCGGCGAGCCGCGGAATGGGCTTCTGCCTGTTGAACAACGTGGCTCTGGCGGCGCGGTATGCGCAGAGGTGTCACGGGCTTGAGCGGGTGCTGATTGTGGATTGGGACGTGCACCACGGCAACGGCACGCAGGAGATTTTCTACTCCGACCCCTCGGTATTCTTCTTCAGTACGCATCAGTGGCCGCTCTATCCCGGGACCGGCCGCGGCGATGAGACCGGCGCGGGAGCGGGGCAAGGGACGACCATGAATTTCCCATTCCCCGCCGGGTCCGGGAGCGTGGAGATTCTGGGGGCCGTGGAGGGTTCGCTGATGCCCGCCGCTGAGCGGTTCCGGCCCGACCTGGTGCTGATTTCGGCGGGCTTCGATTCGCGTATCGGCGATCCGTTAGGCAGGTTTACGCTGACGGACGGCGACTTCACCGGGTTGACATGCCGCGTGATGGAGTTAGCGGATCTCGACGCAGGCGGACGAGTGGTGTCGATACTGGAAGGAGGGTATAACCTGGAAGGCTTGGCGAGCGCCACAACTGCTCATGTAGAAGCGTTGCTGGATCGGGAGAACGTTTCGCGTTTCCCGCACGCCTGACAAACATCGTGAACAAACCGATCGAAGCGGCCGGCGTCAAGGAGGTCCAGAAATACAGCGAACTGAGAGAGTTCCCATCATGATAGCCATGAGGAAACGCATCCAGAACATGAATGGGTAGCGGATAGATCAAAACTGCCAGAGCCAGCACAGCGATGAGTTGCACCCATTGGCGCTCCCGCCAGGTGTAAATCAGAAGTAATGCCACCCCGGGATATTGCAGTAACTGGTAGTGCGTCCAGCCCACCGGCGTCGCGACCAGAGCGAGGGTGACTAAGGCAGCCATGGCCCACGGGACTTGATCTTCGTTGAGCCGAAAGCCTGCCGAGCGCACCAGCGCAAACAGTCCCGCCCCCAGCGTAAGGAGCGCCACCGCCAGGCCGGCAGCGGCCAGGGTGAACGGTAATCGGAAGTGTTCGAGATTAGTGCCGAGCATCCAGTTATGCGGCGATAAATAACTCCGCCCGGCTGGATCGAGGATACGCAAAACCAACGATGGCAGGGACCAACTGAGGGTAGCGGGCGTTCCGGTCAAGGCGCTGCCCTTCGTAAGACCGAGAGGCCCGCGCAGAAATATCGCCACCGCGGCCCACGGCAGCAGCACCGCGGCAAGGGCGGTGGAGACCATGGTGCGCACCGCGCGGCGCTCGCCACGGAGCAGGACGGCCACGGCGAGCAGGCCGGGGAACAACTTAAGAGCGAATCCCAAAACCACCGCGGCGCCCCGCTGCCGGCGCCGGTAGCACAAAGCCACCACAATCAGGAGCATCAATAACGGCCCCACCTGTCCCACCGCGAGAGCTTCCCCGGCTGCCCCGCCTAACGCCCACACGAATGCAATCCAGCAGGCTGACGCCCAATCGCGGCCGAAGAATCGCCACAACAGGACAGCGGACGCGATCAGGAAGAGTTGCGAAATAGCGAACCAGACGCTCCGCGCCGTTACGTAATCGAGCCGCGCGAGAGGTGTGAGCAGGAACGCCAGGAGCGGTGGATAGATATAGCCATCGGCCAGGAATGGGCTTTCACCATGAACGATATGTTGCGCCGCCTGATAGTAGGGCAGAAAGTCGCAAGGAGCGCCATTCAAGACAGTGGAAACTCTAATGGCGATGGTGCTGTGGTAATATCTGCCGGCACAGAACAGAATAATACAAATTGCCGCAATGACACGCAGCGACTGTTTCAAGCGGCAACTCATAAAAGGCATCCTGGCGAAACTACAAGCACGCCATCCGCCAAAGTACGAACTCGCACGCAGGCCGCGTCAGCCAGGCTGCCGGCTCCATCGGGAACGTCAGAACTCCCGATGTCGGCCGAGGATTTCGGATAGTTGGGGAATTGACCTGAGCCAAGACGT
>PLRZ01000476.1 GCA_003164075.1 Bryobacterales bacterium
CCCTGTACGACAGCGCCCACGTTGTTGACGGCCTGCTTCATCTTCTCGTGATCGCCTTTGTAGGTCTGCGCGATCAGCTCGTCGATTTTGCCGGTCGAGATCTGGGCCAGAATGCGGTTGCCTTCACCGATGGGCAGCAGAATCGCATCCAGCATGGCATTGACGTCACGCACGATGTCGGCATACGCGCCGCGGAACTGGTCCGGTTTGCCGCGCTCGGAGAGTTGTCNNTAGGTCTGCGCGATCAGCTCGTCGACTTTACCGTTGGAGATCTGGTCCAGGATACGGTTACCCTCCCTGATCGGTAGCAGGATCGCATCCAGCATATCGTTGATGCCCTGCACGATTTCGCGTTGGGGGCCATGGAACTGGTCGACATTGGCTCGCTCGTCCAGACGGCCCTGGCGCGATGCCTCCATTAGCCGGAGGATCTCCTGAGATAGACGCTGCATCCCGAGATCCCCCGCCTTCGAATTGTTGCCCGCGCCGACGCGCTCACCGCGCGCGCCGCGATCCGGAACGGCTGAAACGCCGTTGCCGGAACTCTGCGGATTTCGCTTCCCGCTTACCTTACGTACCATCGATTCCTATCTCCCTTTGAACGAAAGCGTTATTTGTGTTGTGAGCCTGGTTGGGGCACACCGTTGCCGTGCCCGGCTCTCCGGCCATCGGAGCGCCTGTTTTGAGAAGCGGCCTGAAGCGCGTTCTGCACCAGGCGGTGCGGATCGAGGATCAGAGCCACGGTCCCGTTGCCGAGGATGGTGGCCCCGGATACCACCTGAACATTTCGATATACTTTGCCCAGGTTCTTAATCACCGTCTGGTGATCCCCGAGCACCTGGTCTACGACGAAGCCGTAACGGCCGTGTTCGGTTTCGACTACCATAATCTGCTCGCGCTCCGGCCGTGCCGTCTCCATCTGGAAGTACTCGCTGAGCCGAATGTAGGGAACGATCTGGCCGCGAACGTTGGCGATGTGCTTGCCGTGCGCATCCTGTATTTCCCGCCGCGACAGCTCGACGCATTCCAGACTGTTGGCGAGGGGCAGAACGTAGTACGTCTGTCCGACGCGGACCAGCAGGCCGTCGATAATGGCCAGCGTCAGGGGAAGGCGGAGTGTGATCGTCACTCCCGCGCCGGGTGTACTGGTGATTTCGATGGACCCGCGCAGCGCTTCCATGCTCCGCCGGACCACATCCATGCCTACGCCGCGCCCCGAGATGCCGGTGACCTCCCGCGCGGTAGAAAAGCCAGGCGCCAGAATCAGCGAGAAGATTTCGGCCTCCGAAAGGCGAGCGGCACTGTCGATCATGCCTTTCTCCAGGGCGCGCGCACGGATGGCCTCCACATCCAGGCCGCGCCCGTCGTCTCTTACCCGAATCAGCACGTTGGCGCCGGAATGCTCGGCCGAAAGGTGAATTGTGGCAGTGTCCGGTTTGCCCGCGGCGCGGCGGGCCGCGGGTATCTCGATGCCGTGATCCATGCTGTTGCGTATCAGATGAACCAGCGGGTCGTTCAACTGATCGATGACCGTCTTATCCAATTCGGTGTCGGCCCCCTCAATCGTGAAGTGGACGTCTTTGTGCAGTTCGATTCCCAAATCGTGAACCAGGCGGCGGAACCGCTCAAACGTGGTTCGGAGCGGCTGCATGCGGATGCCGATCGAGTTCTGGCGGAGCTCGGACGTCAGACGCTCGATCTCCTCGGATACCGCCACGATCTCGGGATCGTCGCGCCGGGCGGCGACCTCGGTCAGCCGGGCCTGCACGGTCACCAATTCTCCTACCAGGTTGATGAGTTGCTCCAACTTGTCGGCCGACACGCGAATGCTCGACGTAGTTCCTGAAGCGGCCGCGCACCGCCCTTCCGTGACGCTCTGGGCGGCCGGCACGATCGCGTGTGGATGTGTTTCCGCGGCACGATTCAGAGCGCGCTCTATCGTGAGCTCGCAATCGTCCTCGACGAAAATGAAGACATCCCGGATCGCCTCAGACGGCGCCGCCGTAGTGAGAACCATGTCCCAGGCGAGGTAACAGCAATCCGCATCGATCTCGCTCAGAGGAGGAATCGCGGACGTGTCTAGATCGATTTGGAGTTCGCCCAATCCCCGCAATTCGCGCAGGAGGAATAACGGGTTGGTTCCATTCAAGAGCACGTTCGGCCCCGGCCGAAAGCGGATGCGCCAATCATGAGCCAGGCCGCTGTTAGTGCCGCCATGCACCTCAGGCAAGAGGGGCGCTTTGTCCGTCCGAGGTTCCGGAGAGCCGGTCAGCCGGCGTAGTTCGGCGAGGATGCCGGCGGAGCGGTCCTGGTCCACGGCGCCGCGGCCGGCAGCCTCATCCAACATCGTCTTGATCTGATCGCCAGCGGCCAAGGTGAGATTAATCAGGTCGGTAGTTGCCGCAAGCCGTCCGTTGCGCAGCCCGTCGAATGCCGTTTCGAGATTGTGTGCAAAGCCCGCGACCTCATCGAAGCCGAACATCGCGCCCGATCCTTTAATGGTATGCAGAGCGCGGAAAGCCCGCCCGACCACCTCGGAGTCGTTGCGGTTTTGATCCAGCTCCAGCAGGGCCGATTCCAGTTCAACAAGCAACTCGCGCGCTTCTCCCAGGAAAGCTTCTCTGTACTTGTCGATCATCCGGGTATTCCTTTCACCACCGCAGGGCCCTTTGGGCGGCGAACGGCGCGCAGGCCATCGCGAGGTGGCCCCTGGTTCTTGTCGCCTTCGCCAGCGCGCCGGCACCGTTCAGCGGCCTCGATCGCGGGATAGACGGTGTCGGGCGTGGGGAACGTGCACATCTGTTGCACGCCGGCCAAACCGTCAACTATGAGGATTACCCTGGCCATCTTTTACACCTGAAGCGATTCCCCGGGAAACTGCTTGAAACCCGCATCCCGCGCAGCCTTGCCGGCCGCTTCCGACAAACGGATCATGACTTTGGCGCCTTTGCCGTCCGCTTCGCGGAGTGCGACCCATAGCAACTGCATGACCGTGATGTCGATCTCCTCCACGCGCTCAAGATCCAGGCACAGGTCTCCCCCCTGAGCCCTGGCCTCGAGTAGTATTCTTTTTAGTTCCGCGGCGGACGCGACGGTACATTCACCTTCCAGGCGGATGAGTGAACGGCCTTCATTTCGTTCCGTGGTTACAGGCAAAACTGGTCTCCTCGCGAAAAACTCTCGGGCCTCCGGATCGAACCGACGACCTGTGACTTGTGGCTGGCTTCCCGGAGCCCGAACTGCTCATCCCGCAGCTTGAGGGCATAGGCCACACCTTAGGTATCGGCGATCCGGTCGTGTTGGAATAGAGAGAAACAGACATTTATCGCAAATACCGTACATAGAAAGATAAAACCGTACACATACGGCTACCGTACGAATCGCGTTTATCCCATGAAGCTACGGGACAGGCGGCTGGACGACGCGGGTCGGCTTTTACGCCATGTCGCAGGGCTCGCGCCCGCTAGTCCGGTTTCTGTCGCGAAACTCAAGAAACCGCTCCNNTCGGAGTTTCGCGACAGAAACTAGCCGGTCCGGACATCTGGCGGCGCGTAGACGAGGCTCCCCCCTCGGCCGTGTGGCCTTCGTAGTGCTTCCTTCCGCTCTCGGAGATGACAGCCCTCGCCGGGGTGCTTATTAACCGATCCGGGGATTTCGTGG
>PLRZ01000646.1 GCA_003164075.1 Bryobacterales bacterium
GATCTGGCCGACTTTCGGGATAAGTTAGTTACAGGAGTCAAGTTCCTGCAGCGGAATTTCGTGGGGTGAGTGTCGCGAAACTGACTTCAAATGGCAAAGACCGCTTGCTTGCGCGCGCGGCTCGGAAAACGCAGCGATGATTTCACGGGACTTGTTACCGAGCCGGGCCCGGAGGGCACCCCGCCAGGGAGCGGTTCTGCCGATGCATGGGTTTGGGTTCAGGCAACTTCATGGCCGCTGATTGGCAGCTTCCTGAAACGCGATTCAGGGTATACTCGTTGGCTACGAAGGAGTCCTTATGACAATGAATCGGAACCTGCTTGTCGCGATGCTTTCCCTCGCCCTGGCCGCGCCGGCAGCGGCGCAGTCGAANNTTACCTCCCAGGGTGCGCCCAAGAGCCTGCACCTGGAGGGCAAGATTACCAGGATCTCATATACCTATCCTCAGGACCGCTCGCCCTTAGAGGTCTACCGCAATTATGAAAGCGCCCTGAAGCGCGCCGGGTTTGAGACGGTGTTTACCTGCGGCGGCGATGCCTGCGGGGTGGCCAGATTTCACATGACCGCCGACTGGTCCGACACCTGGTATGGCGCCGGCCACTGGCAGTTCTCCGGCAAACTGGCGCGCCCGGAAGGGGATATCTATGTCAGCCTCCATGTGGCGCCGGGCACGACAAATCTGGACATCATTGAAACCAAGCCCATGGAAGGAGGGCTGGTGACAGTCAATGCGGCCGCGCTGAAGGGCGATATCGGCAAGACCGGCCACGTGGCCGTCTATGGCATCTACTTCGATACCGGCAAGGCGGATACCAAGCCGGAGTCCGCGGCGGCCCTGCAGGAGATTGGCAAGTTGCTACAGCAGGATCCGAACCTCAAGCTGTACATTGTCGGCCACACCGACAGTGTCGGCGAGTTCCAAATGAACATGGACCTGTCGCGCCGGCGTGCGGAAGCAGTCCTCAAA
The DNA here is from genome assembly GCA_003164075.1 of Bryobacterales bacterium. The sequence goes on from PLRZ01000646.1 coordinate 968, forward strand.
GCACTGACTACCACTTACGGCGTGGCGCCGGACCGGCTCCAAGCCTACGGGAACGGTCCGTTGGCCCCCGTGGCCTCGAACAGGGACGAGGAAGGCAGAGCCAAGAATCGCCGCGTGGAACTTGTCGAGCGGTGACCCGCGCTGCCGCACGAAGGTGTTGCGTCTTTAGTAGACGGCCATGTGGAAGCCTCGCCCCCGGTTTCCGAGTCGCGCATCAATCGGCCCGAAGCTTACCAGATGGGGACTGCGGGCTTGCGTCGGCCGGTAGATCAGCGGGATGGGCGTTTCCCAGCCAAGTGGGTTATCGATGGCTCCGGTTTGCGGTTCATTGAACGCCGGGCTAGCATGCTCTGGGGACTGTGACGACGCTTGTCCGAAGTTCCAGTTGAGCCGTGGGCGACGAACCTGAAGCGATGAACTCGGGGAGAATTCGAATATCTGTTGAAATATCGTTGAGGAAGAATCGGCCTTTGGGTGCGCGTCCGGAGCGCAGATCGGCCACATCGGGGCCGGTGCGGATCGGGTCGAGACTCGACGAGATGAGGTCCGGACATTCCTTTGCCGGTTGCTTAACGCCAGTCAGATAATCCGAGAGTAGATGAATTAGTTGTAGATATGTAAGTGGATCACCGCGCATCTCCCGAAAGATGAAGGATTTCCGGAATAGGTTCACATTTTGAGGTGCTGACAGTGCCCACTCGGTGTCAACATACAGCTCCCCTCGATACTCTTCCGCCGGATCGAAGTGTTTTTCACGACTTATGAGGCACGCATAGCGAAACAGGTTTAGCGCGAACGGATTTGTGGAGACTAATCTAGCAATATTGTCGTCGATAAACAACGCTGCACCGTGAAGGGAATCGTCCGCGGCGCAGGCGTTTGAGAATGAAAAATTAGCGGCTAATGGGTCCTCGCTTCCGTCCGACCGTTTAAAAGGGCGCCTCAGCCCAGTCGCGTATATCGTCTTGCAACCAGGAAAACAGCTCGCGTGCTCCTGCCTGTTCACGAACTCATGGAGACGTGCCACTAAGCCAACGAACTTAATCAGGTCCTCGATCTCCACTTGGATTCGAGCGCGGAGGTCCGTCGCGAAACGCCCTTCACCGCCATCACCTTCGTAAAGCCGGATATCCAGAAGTTCTGAAATGTCCTTCACCGTGAAGCCGTGTTTCCCCGGTTGGCCTACAGACGGCATCAGCGAATCCGGAAGATCAAGAGTCAGGATGATTGCATCATTTATGCGTTGACACGACATGTTTCGCGGATATGCTGCTGGGAGGGCACTCAACTCTGCGTTCATAAGTCGAATAGCCTCCTCTAGCTAGGACCTGTAACCGATCAATCGCCGCTCGGCCAATCGTCGTGCGCACGTCATTGCTCCCCGTCTCCAAGTGGGCGGAGAACCCGAGCAGGTCAATAACTGCCGTAGCGCAGTACCGTACGTCCGACGGATCGCGCGCCATTTGGTTCATCTCGATCACTTTAGCACGGGACGGCGCGTGGCCTTGGCATCCTAAAGCATCGCCACTTGGCAGTATTGTCCCCATCCCGCTGAACTGCCCTCCGCCTGAAACGCCCGAAAAACGGCCATCTGGGAAGTGTCGGCTACGGCGAGACCGTCGCCCACTCGGAGGCGGCCCGACAACCCGTGTGCCAATGGTCCAACAGGTTCGGTTAGATGGGCATCAATACTTCGAGCGCCGACCCCGGCCACCGACGCATACCTCGATCGAAGCTGATCGGACGAAAATCCGCCTCCACAGCGAATGCGGCCAGATATGCGTCTATCCACGTGCTGCCGCTTGCCGCGTTCATCCTCATCCAAGAAAGCCAGGCGCTCTCGATATTCGCAGGTTCCGGTTCGACGCGGACACGTTCATCGGCAACGGGCTGAGCATATCCTCATTCATCACCTTCGGATTGGTCAGAAGGCGGAGGAACGCCATTTGGGTAACGCGGCAGAAACAAATCGGAGCGGAAGCGGAATCGAACCACTGGCGGGCAGTTGCGCGATCTTCGTGCCGGTCCGCTACGGCGGCGGCCCAGACGTTCACGTCGGGAAGGCAGACAACGTCAGCCGGGAGGTCATCGATCTCAGCGCTGCTCAGCGAATGTAATGAACCCGGGCGGTTCGACCGGATGAGCGGCAATGACACGCGGACACGCGGCCCTTCACCTCGGCGGGCGTTCAACCTATAGGACGACACAGGCCGTCCTCACAGAACGATAGCAGTGAATATCGGCTATCAACTGGTTGGCTCTTGTAAGGCCGGAGTAATTCGACTCAGAACGATCCGCTCGTCAAATTTCTCCTGAGGCGCATTGGACCCGAGCGGTCGTTGGCCGGAGCAGGCGAGCCTGGCATAGAAATGAGGAAGTCCGTCTTGGAAGGAGTGGCCAGTGAAGCACGGGTGATTCCGTTCTCCTATCTTGTCCAGGACCTGGCGAATGGCGTCACATTCGGCGGCAGTAAGCAGCGCTGCCTGATGGGCGAACACCACAAGATCCCAAAATCGCAGAACGGGCCGTGGAATCGTCTCGCCTCGTCGAACGAGTCTGGAAACTGCGGTCGTGTCGTTCGTTACGACAAGAGCATCGAGAACTATAGAGGCGGCATGGGTAAACGCTTCACCCCGGTCTACAAAATCGTAAAGGCGCGTGCCCTCCGAGTCGATTTGGCGAATCCAAGAATCGGCCGCGCCACCAAGAAATGGCGCGAGCAAATCATGATCGACAATCGCGAGCGTTCCATTCCGCAGCGCCTTTTTGAACTGTTCGCGCCGACCGCGGAACTTGGGGACGTTCTCGACGATAGACAAGACCTCAGATTCGACGGCTGGCACAATGGCGGATTTAACAGCGAAGTCGGACCGGAGGGAGCGAAGAATACGAAACTGCCCGGATGCGATGATCTGGAGGACAACTGAACTGTCGAAGATCAGGACCTTAGACTTCTGTTGCAGGACCTCCGAACCCTGAGGATTGCTCATGCAGCAACAGGTTCGATCAGGTCGCCGAACCTGTCAGCGAAAGTGTATCGATCCATCATTAGCAGTTCCGAAGCCTTTCCGATACTGATTTCGCCCACATTCAGCGTCTCGATGACCTGCTTGACGTAGCCAGCCGGAAGACGCAAGGAGCGCGCGCCGACGGTAGTACCGCGATTCTGAGCTATCCATTTAGGAGATTCGCCAGCTTCCCGTCGCAAAAACTCCCGCGTCGACCACGCATGATAGCTGATCTCTTTCAGCGCGGCGCTGCAATCGTAAGTCAGATACTGCTGAAGCTGGTCTTCAGAAATGAATCCCTCGTCATAGGCTGCGCTAAGGAGTGCCGCCTGTTCGACATGGATGGACGCAATGAGTCTCGCAATGTCCTGCGCCGTTAGGCATTGCCAATGGAGGCCCAATTGGTTCGTATAATGCACGAGGACTGCCCTGGGGACAAGGCATTCGCGAGCAAAAGCACGGGCGCGCACCTCCGAAAGCCCTGGAGCAGCCTTCGACCAATCACGGAAATCCAGTGAAACAGGGTCGTTTTCGAGATCGAAGATCGCGTGGCAAACCTCATGAAGCACTGTTTCATTGCGCCGAAACCAAGTCGACTTGAAGGTGTTTGCAAACACGCACGGCCTTAGGTCGCCCTCACGGCCTATGTCGAAACAGCAGCCCTCCAATGACGATTTTGGTACTGGACTTTCGATTACGACGACGCCCACTTGACGAAGTCGTGGCCGAATCAATTCTCCAATTCCGGCTTGACCGTGGTCAAGATTCGCTGCCGCGCGGAAGCTAAGCGCAGCATCCCTGCCTTGCACCGCCGGCGGCGCCGAGCGGTCCACCGGCTCGAGAACTGCTTGTGCAACCGCCCTCCACGCGCGCGAACTGCGACTGCCTCGGATGGCTTCCAACTGCGCCATGAAGAAGCCCAACCGGCGCACCAAACCTACAAACTCTCGATCCGCGTCGCTAAGGTCGTCGCTGCGCAGCTTGTACCAAATGGCCGGAGCTAAAGAGGCGCCGTCCGCATCATGTACCGGGCCCTTCGCCAGAAGACTCTTCTCGCTGACGCCTAGGACAGCCGTCATTTCGGGAATCACGAACCGTGGAATCGGGTGCTTCCCGTCAATCCACTCGCGAAACTGCTCCGCCGGAACCCGCAACAGGCTGGCGCAAAACTCAGGGCTGAGACGCGTCGCCTCAATGACTTGCTTGAGCATCTGATAGTCCTTAGTGGTTTAACAAAACTCTCCGGCAAGGCCCGACGGCGCGCAAAGGCTGCAAGGTTCCACGGAGCGCCGGCGGCTCCCTCACATATTTAATATACGGCAATTCTGACAGAAACTTTGGTCCGTAGCGGCGGGAGGTTGCGACGTTCGCCACCAGATCCCCCACTCGTTCGCCTCCGCAACTCCCCTTACAGAACCACTACCGGATGGTACAAATTCGGCAGCACCGCTTCCCCGATCGCCACCAGATCGCCCTGCCGCGTCAGCGCCTTCACATACTTCGCCGCCGCGTCCGACCGGAATGGCGACGCCGGGAAGTTCCGCCCGTGCCGTATGTGCGCCACCGTCACATCGTCCACATACACGCCGGGCATTCCCGGCAGCAACTTCGACGCGGGCACCATGGCATCCACCAGCCGATCGTCCGCGGCCAGCGATTGCAGTTGCTCCAGCGTGCGCGCATCGCCGATCTCGAACTCCGCGCTGGCCGTGCGCCGCAGTTCCTCCAAGTGCGCGCCGCACCCCATGAGTTGCCCCAAATCGTGCGCCAGCGAGCGCA
>PLRZ01000320.1 GCA_003164075.1 Bryobacterales bacterium
GCCTGCGCCACGAAAACGGGCTCATTCCAAATTCCACGACGTCAGGAGTTCTGAGCCTGGGTAGCCCGCCCGCATCTCGGCAGCCAGTTCCTTGGCCGCCTCAATCTGAATCAGCGGACCTTTCCCCATCCCCGGACAATACCTGGCCGTCTTCCGCCATTCCTGCCGGCTCTCCACCAGTTCCGGCCAGAAGGGAAAGACGCGGCATTGGGTCGGTTTCGCCGGATGAATGGAACATCCGCCATCCCGCAGGAAGCTGCATTGCGAATCCCGCGGCACCCTCAGCCGCCGCCGGTTTTTGGTGCGAAAGACGTACTTGCGCTCAAATGCCGCCGGCGTCATCCCCAGAAACTGCGCCGCCCGGGGGATATCGGCTTCCGTCAGGTTGACGAACCCCTTCTGTTCGCAACAGGCCGTACACCCCGGCTGGCACTCAAATCGCAATCCCGCTGCCATGTCTCATTATGAACGGGAATTGGGCCGCGTTTTGTGTTATAGTGCCGATACCTTTTCCTGAGGGGTGCACATGGCACGCGTACGGGACATCGTTTTGAATCGCGTTCTTTTCTCTGTTGAGGAGAACGAAACTGTGGCCGGGGTGGCCAGGCAAATGGCAGACGTGCGGGTTGGAGCGATTGTGGTGCTCGACCACGGACAACTTCGGGGCGTGTTCAGCGAACGCGACCTCATGCTACGGGTGGTGCTCCAACGGTTGGACCCGGAAAATACTCCGGTTCGAACCGTGATGAGCACCCAGGTGACTACCATCGACGAATCGGCCAGTGTGGAAGAAGCCATGGAAGCCATGCACCAGCATGGTTGCCGGCATCTGCCCGTTACGCGCGCGGGCGAGGTGGCCGGGTTCCTCTCCATGCGCGACGTGATGGACTTCCTGTTGGCGCGCCAAGCCGAGGAATTGCACCACATGAAGGCTTATATACACGGCGCCGCGTGACCGCCGGGTTCGTCGTTTTCGCCCACGGATCGCGCGTCGAATCGGCCAATCGGTCGGTGCGCGAGGTGGCCGCCCAACTGGCCCGGCTGGGCGCCTATCGCCATGTGGAACCGGCTTTCCTCGAGCTCGGTGAACCCGATCTCGCCGGCGCCGTGGTGCGTCTGGCTGATCGGGGAGTGCGGAAAATCGTCGTGCTCCCTTATTTCCTCACGCTGGGTACCCACCTGGAACGCGATCTGCCTCGCCTGCTCCAGGAGATTGCCCTCAAATATAAAGACTTAGATATCTCCAGCGCACCTCCACTCGATGGTCATCCGGCGTTGGTTCAAATCCTCTTGGACCGCACGCTCGGCATCAAAGAAACTTGACAACAATACACTAAAGTTTAATAATGGTGTTGTGCTAATCGCCGCTACCGGCGGCGCTTGGGGCTGCGCGATTCCGGTCGGCACGCCACCATGTGCATAAAGTTTGACTTGAGGAGGATTTTGTAATGGGAAAGATCATCGGTATCGACCTGGGCACCACCAATTCCTGCGTGGCCGTGATGGAAGCTGGCCAGCCCACGGTCATTGCCAATCAGGAAGGCACCCGCACCACCCCGTCGGTAGTGGCGTTCACCAAGAGCGGGGAGCGGCTCGTCGGCCAGGTGGCCAAACGTCAGGCCATAACCAACCCGGAGAACACGGTTTTCTCTATCAAGCGGTTCATGGGCCGGCGCTATGACGAAGTCAGCGAAGAAATGAAGATGGTGCCGTATAAAGTGGTCCGCGGCGACAACGGCGATGCCCGCGTGGACATCAGCGGCAAAAAGAATTCTCCGCCCGAGATCTCGGCCATGATCCTGACCAAGCTCAAGGAAGCCGCCGAGTCGTATCTGGGCGAAAAAGTGACCCAGGCGGTCATCACCGTCCCGGCCTACTTCNNGCACCTTCGATATCTCCATCCTGGAAGTGGGCGAGGGCGTGGTGGAAGTCAAATCCACCAACGGCGACACGCACCTGGGCGGCGACAACATCGACCAGCGCATTATCGACTGGATTGTCGGCGAATTCAAACGCGAGAACGGCATCGATCTCTCGCGCGACCAGATGGCCTTGCAGCGCCTCAAGGAAGCCTCCGAAAAGGCCAAAATGGAGCTTTCCACCCTGCTTGAATCGGAAATCAACCTGCCCTTCGTCACCGCCGACGCCAGCGGCCCCAAGCATCTGCAGATGAAGCTGACGCGCGCCCGCTTCGAGCAGATGGTGGAAGACGTCATCCAGCGCTCCGTGGGCCCCTGCAAGCAGGCCATGACCGACGCCAATGTGACCCCGCAGCAGATTAACGAAGTGGTGATGGTCGGTGGCCAGACCCGTATGCCGCGCATCCAGGCGCTGGTACGCGATCTGTTCGGCCGCGAGCCCCACAAGGGCGTGAATCCCGACGAAGTGGTCGCCGTGGGCGCCGCCGTACAGGGTGGCGTGCTCGGTGGCGAAGTCAAGGATGTGCTCCTGCTCGACGTTACTCCGCTCTCGCTCGGCATCGAGACCATGGGCGGCGTGTTCACCAAGTTGATCGAGCGCAATACCACCATCCCCACGCGGAAGAGCGAGACCTTCTCCACGGCGTCCGAGAATCAGCCGTCGGTGGAGATCAAAGTCCACCAGGGCGAGCGTGCCATGGCGCGCGATAACCGCCTGCTGGGCGTCTTCCAGCTCGGCAATATCCCGCCGGCTCCCCGCGGCGTCCCGCAAATCGAAGTCACTTTCGATATCGACGCCAACGGCATTCTCAACGTGACCGCCAAGGATCGCGGCACCAACAACGAACAGAAGATCACCATCACTTCCTCTTCCGGGCTGTCCAAGGATGAGGTGGAAAAGATGGCCAAAGACGCCGAATCGCACGCCGCCGACGATCGCAAGCTGCATGACACCATCGAAGCCCGCAACCGCGCCGATGCCATGGTCTACAACGTGGAAAAGACGTTGAAGGAGCATCGCAGCAAGGTGGGCGAGGCCGAAGCCAAGGAGATCGAGGACGCCCTCGCGGAGGCCAAGAAGGCCATGACGGAGAACGACCCCGCCAAGATCGACAGCGCCGTCGACCGCCTCACCACCGCCAGCCACAAACTGGCCGAGGCCATGTACAAATCCACCGCGCAGCAACCCGGCGGCGGCCAACAGCCGCCCACCGGCGAAGGCCCGTCGCCCGGCAACGGCGATGGCGGCAAGGGTAAAGATAACGTGGTTGACGCCGAATTCGTGGATGTCGACGACAAGAACAAGAAGTAAGCCGGCTGGTCCCCCGGGGCAGGCGATCCCTGCCCCATTTAATTTATGTCCCCTCCCAAGCACGAATACTACGAAACGCTGGGCGTGCCCAAGAAGTCTTCCGCGGACGACCTCCGCAAAGCCTATCGAAAACTCGCCCGCAAGCACCACCCCGACCTCAACCCCGGGGACAAGTCTGCCGAAGACCGTTTCAAGAACGTGCAGGAGGCCTACGATGTCTTGAGCGATCCCAAGAAGCGCGCCATGTACGACCAGTACGGTTTCTATTCCGACAGCGGCTTCGCGGGCGCGAATCCGGGAGGCGCTACCGGCAAGGCTCCGCACCCCGGCATGGACTTCAACGGCTTCGATTTTTCCGATTACTACGCCGGCCAGCCCGGCGCCGGCGGTGGACGCCGGCCCGAGACCGGAACTGGCGCGGGCGCGGGCGGATTCCGGGATATCTTCTCGCAGTTTTTCGGCGGCAAAGGCGGCGCGCCCGAAGCTCAGGTGGAGCCGGAAAAGGGCGGCGACCTCGAATACGTGATGGACATCGATTTCTGGCAAGCCATCAAAGGTACGCAAACCCGTCTCAACATCAACCGGTACGAAGTTTGCGGCACCTGCCGCGGCTCCGGTTCCACCGGCGCCGGCGAGGTGGCCTGCCCGCAGTGCAAAGGCACCGGCAACGTCACTCAAATGGCCGGAGCCATGAAGTTCAGCCTCACCTGCCCGCGTTGCGGCGGCTCCGGCCGTCTGCGCAACGCCTGCCCCACTTGCGGCGGCGACGGCCGGGTCACCAAGACCGAAACCGTGGAAGTGCGCATTCCGCCGGGGGCGGCAAACGGCACCCGCCTGCGCGTCCCGGGCAAGGGTAATGCCGGGACCATGGGCGCTCCTCCCGGAGATCTCTATATCACCACCAAGGTGGAAGAGCACCGGTTGTTTCACCGGGAGGGCGACAACATCGAGATTAAGGTCGACGTCCAGGTGTGGGAAGCTGCGCTGGGCGCCAAAATCGAGGTGCCCACCATCGACGGCCGCGCCTTGCTGAAGATTCCGCAGGGGACCGCCAACGGCCAGAAGTTCCGTCTGCGCGAAAAGGGTGTTCTCAACTCGCGGACCAACCAGCGCGGCGACCAGATTGTGGAAGTGGCCCTGATTGCGCCCGATCCGCGAGACGAACGCACGCGCGAACTGCTGCGGGAAATGGCCAAGCTGCATCCCGAAGACCCGCGCGCCGCGTTGTGGTCTGAAGTCTGACCTGAGGTTCCTTTATGGCACGAGCCAAATCCAAAGCGGCTTTCATGATCTCGGCGGTGGCCGAACAGTACGGTGTCCACCCCCAGACCCTGCGCCTCTATGAGCGCGAGGGCCTGCTCAAACCTTCGCGCAGCGAAGGCAATACCCGGCTCTACACCGCCGAAGATGTCGAACGTCTGGAAGTCATCCTGCACCTTACGCGCGACCTGGGCGTCAACCTGGCGGGCGTCGACATCATCCTCAACATGCGCGAGAAGATGGGGCAGATGCAGTCGCAGATCACGGAATTCATCGTCACGCTCAACCGCGAATTGGCCGACCGCACGGCGCGCCCCCAGACGCCCGAAGAGCGCACTTGGCTGATCCCGGTAGTCAATGCCCGTCCCCCGGCCGCACCCTCCCGCCGCAAGGGTTGACTCCCGTACTATCATTGATCTTTGAACTCGCGCAATCCAACTCTCACTTACATCGCGCCGTTCGTGACATTCTTAGCGATCATGGCGATCGAGAAGGCCACGGGACTGCCCACGGCGTGGATGTACTCTCTGCGGGCGGTGGGCACGGCTGCGGTCCTGCTGGCCTTCTCCCGCGCGCCGCTATCGACGCCCCCCTCGCGGCCGCTGCTCAGCGCCGCCCTGGGCGCGGCCGTTTTCGCCCTCTGGGTCGGGCCCGACGTACTATTTGGCCCCGGCTATCGCCACTTCTGGCTGTTCCAAAACTCCGTCACCGGCGCCGCCGTCAGTTCCATTCCCGCCGGACTGAAGGGCAGCCTCTGGTTCCTGGCCCTGCGAACGGCGTCGTGCGCCTTGCTGGTGCCGCCGGTCGAGGAACTTTTCTGGCGCGGCTGGCTGATGCGCTGGATCATCGACAACGACTTCTTCAAGGTTCCGCTCGGCGCCTACCAGGCCACGGCATTCTGGCTGGTCGCGCTCATGTTCGCCGCCGAGCACGGCCCGTATTGGGAAGTGGGGCTGGCCACCGGAATTATTTACAACTGGTGGATGCTGCGCACGCGCAACCTGGCCGATTGCATTGTCGCGCATGCGGTAACGAACGGTCTGCTCTCGGCTTACATTCTGTCGACCGGCCAGTTCCAATACTGGCTATAACGGCGTGTCCTTTTTCTACCATCCGGGGGCGGATTAAGGAGCCGCGAAAAAATATCCGCTTGCTCACGCGCGCGGCTC
>PLRZ01000753.1 GCA_003164075.1 Bryobacterales bacterium
ATCGATATCGCTCTGCACGACATCACCGGCAAGGTTTTCGGTGTGCCGGTCTGGCGGCTGTTGGGCGACAAGAAACGCGATCGCGTGCGCATGTATTGCGACACCACCGGCACCTCCGACCCCAAGAAGTACGGAGAACGCATGGTGGCGCGCATGAAGATGGGATTTACCTTCTTCAAAATGGATGTCACCACGAACTTCGTGGGCGTGAAGCCGGGGAATCTGGACACCGCCGGCGTTCCCACCGACAAAGGGCTGGAGTACGGCGGCGAGCTGATCGGGGCCGTGCGGGATGCCATTGGCTGGGATAAGCCGCTCGCGGTGGACGCCGCCAGCCTGCGGTGCGGAACGGTCACCGATGGCATTCGCGCCGCCAAAGCCTTTGAGAAGTACCGTCTCTCATGGCTGGAAGATCTGTTCTACACCGGCGGCTTCTGGCGTTGGAAGGACTTCAAGGAAATCAAGGCGCACACCAGTACACCGTTGCTCACCGGCGAGGACGGTTTCGGGCTGGAGGAAGGCTTTCAGGCGCTCATCGACAACCGCGCCGTCGATATTATCCACCTGGATCACGGCACTTCCGGGGGCTGCCGCGAGACCAAACGCATCGCCGATTACGCTTATAACCGGGAGCGCATTCCCACGGCCATTCACATGGCGGGTTCGCCGCTGGCTACCATGGCCGCCGTCCATACCGCCGCTACGCTCGATTCCTACATCGCCATGGAATGCCATGCCGTGGATTTCATTTCCTGGTGGGACCAACTGATCACCGGGGTGCCGCATCCGTTGATCGACGGCGGCTACATCGCCGTTCCGGACGCTCCCGGCCTGGGCGTGGAACTGAACGAAGCCGTAGTGAAAGAGCATCTGCGGACGCCCGGCTATTTCGACGCGTCCACGAAATGGGACAGCAGCATCACCGGTCGCGGCGCCAGTGGACCGTGGCCGCACTTCAACGTAGACGGCGTTTGGGTCAACGAACAGACCTCGGACTACTAATATGACCAGAGCGGCAATCGTTACCTTGGCGGCAACGTGGTGCCTGCTGGCCGCGGATCCGGTGTTCCTTCGCCGGCAGTTGCCGGACGTCAGGACGCAGCCGGACGATTTGACGGCCAACGCCAGGGCGGCCTCCTATAAGCCGCTCTTTGGCATCGGCGACCCGGATGCGGACCAACTCAAGACCGTCGCCCGCTATGGCGAACTGACCGTCGGCCCGGGCGGCGCCAGCGCCCTCGTAAGCTACCCGGCCGAGGAGCAGATTTACTTCGTCGAGGAAGGCAGCGGAACATTGCTGTATGGCGACGAGACGGCGCCGCTTAAGAAGAACGACTTCGTCTATCTTCCGGTGGGAACCAGGCACGGAATCGCCAATTCATCGAGCCTGCCGGTAAAGGCGATCGTAATGGGATACCGGATTCCCGCCGGCACGAACGTGCAGCCGACGCCCAAACTCATGCTGGCGAACGCCGACGATGTGGGACTGCAGATTCTGGGCCAGCACGGTCCGACTACCCAATTCAAGCTGCTGATGGGACCCACTTCCAGCCGGCGCGACAAGCTCGCGTCGGCCTACGTGATGGATAGCCTCTTCATCATGGACTTCGCGCCTGGCGGGACCAACATTCCGCACAATCACCCGGCCGAAGAGGAGGTTTACCTGCTACTGAGGGGAACCGGCGATATGGTCGCGGGTCTGGACTCTAATGGCCGGGAGGTGCGCCATCCCGTCACGCCGGGCGCGGCGTTCCTCTTCAAGCCCGGCTGCCAGGTGGGCTATTACAGCAATGCCAAGGAAGGCCAGGAGGGCGATATCATGCTGGCGGTCCGATCGATGTTGCCGCGATCCGGGCGGGGACAGTAGGCCGCGGGCGGCGCGGGCACGGTGGTAGAATTCGAAGACACCGCTTGCTTGCGCGCGCGGCTCGGAAAGGTCACATTGAAAGGCACGCACTTGCCTACCGAGCCGCGACCGCGAGGGAGCGTTAGCCCTTTTCAGGAACCGAAGCATTCCGGGCGGTGTCCAAATCTTCGCAACCGGTCGTCCCCGGGGGACGAAGGGACGGCGGCTGGTCACGCTCATTCAGGTTGGCAGCCTCAGGAGTTCTGACCTTTCTGGCCTGGGCCTGGAGCGCCGTAGTAGCTTTCGGACTATACGCCGTGGCGCCGCGCTGAACCCCGATTCATCTTCTGACGATTCCGTCCGATAAGTGTTGTGGGGTGGAGCGTATGGCGACTGTTGCGAAAATCTCAGCCTTGGTAACCCCGGCTGCTCTCCTGGCGGCGCCGAACCTGAAAGCCGGCGTGGCAGTCGGGAGCCTGGCCGTGGCCGGTGCGGCGTTTCGTCCGCCTGGCCTGGTTTTGCTGGGCTTGCTGGCAGGCGCCGGGCTCCTGGTCCGGCTGGTGTGGTATCTCTGCAGCACGGGGTTCTGGCGCAAGCACCAGACAGTGGAGCGGCAGTGGCGGGTGCTGGCGGAGCGTTACGCGCAACTGCGAAGCTGCGTGAACGACAGCATCCTGTTGATAGACCAGCAGGGGCGCATCCGCGAGTCGAATGACCGGGCCCTGGAGACTTACGGTTACAGCCGGCAGAAGTTCAGCGCCTTGTCGATCCACGATCTTCTCTCCGGGGAGCAGCAGCGGGAGTTTGCCGAGGTTTGGCAGGAAGTGGAAGGCCGCGGCTTCGCGCAGTTCGAAACGGTGCACCAGCGCAGGGATGGCTCGACGTTTCCGGCGGAGGTGAGCATCCGGCTGGTGGAAATCAACGGCGTGAAGTTTCACCAGAGCATCTTCCGCGATATTTCCGAACGAAAACGGGCGGAAGAAGAAGTGCTCCGGGCCAATCGGGCGTTACGCACGCTTTCGGCCTGCAACCAGGCGCTGGTGCGGGCCAGTACGGAGGATCGGCTGTTGCACGAGATTTGCCAGGCGATCACCGGAATCGGGGGCTATCCGCTGGCCTGGATCGGCTTCGCCGTGAACGATCCGCAAAAAACGGTAGGGGTGATGGCGTCCTCCGGACGGGCCTCGTACGTTCTCGACGGTATCAAGGTCACCTGGTCGGAGGACGAGCACGGGCGCGGCCCGCTAGGAACGGCGATTCGCACGGGCGCGATCACCGTTTGTAAGGATACGCGGACGAACCCCGATTTCGGGCCCTGGAGGGAGCGAGCCGATCAGTTCGGTTTCAAGTCGGTAATTGCGTTGCCGCTGCGCTGTGAGAAAAGCGTCATCGGAGCATTGATAATCTACGCCGGGGAACCGGACGCATTCGGACCGGAGGAACGGCGGCTGATCGAGGAACTGGCGGGCGATCTGGCTTTTGGAATCGAGGTGCGGCGGCGCGAAGTGGATCGCGCCCGGGCAGAGGCCGCGTTGCGCCAGTCGGAGGTGCTGTTTCGAGCCGTATTCGAGAACGCCAACGACGAAATCTATATCTCGGACCTCGACGGCCGGCTTCTGGAGGTGAACGGCGTGGCTTGCCGGCACTTGGGCTACAGCCGGGAAGAACTGCTCCAGTTGAGCGTGCAAGATATCGATTGCTCCGCATCCCTCCAGTTTCACTCCGCGCGCACACTGGTACAGGCGCCGTCAGGGAGCCTTTTCGAGGCGATGCACGTGCACAAGGATGGCTCGCAGGTTCCCGTGGAGATCAGCGCGTGCGGGTTCGAGTACAACGGCATGCCGGCGCTTCTGGGGGTGGCGCGGGAGATTGCGGAACGGAAGCGCGTGGAAGCCGAGATGGCCCTCCGTGCCACGGAGTTGGAGACGGCGCGCGCGGGCGCGGAGGCGGCCAATCGCGCCAAGAGCGAATTTCTGATGCACATGAGTCACGAAATGCGCACTCCCATGAACGGGGTCATCGGCATGACCGGCCTGCTGCTGGAAACCGACCTGATCGAAGAACAGCGGGAGCACGCCGAAGCGATCCGCAGCTCCGCCGACTCGCTCCTGAACATGATCGATTCCATCCTGGCGCTGTCCCAAACCGAACAGGGCAACAGACAACTGGCGCGTTCCGCCTTCGATGTGGTGGAGTGTCTGAAGGAAGCCGGCGAACAGATCGCTCCCCGAGCCCGCGCGAAGGGCCTTGCGTACACCTTCGAGAGCGAGGTGCGCAACAGGCAGGTGTACGGCGACTCCGCCGGGCTGGGGCAGATTGTCCTCAACCTGCTGGGGAACGCCATCAAATTCACGGAAGAGGGCTCCGTGGAATTGCGGCTCACCTCCGAAAAAGACGGTCCGCGCGCGGAGATCTTTCAGATTTCCGTAAAAGACACGGGAATTGGCATCCCGCCGGAGAAGCTGCCGGTGTTGTTCGACAGGTTCGAGCAAGTAGACTCGTCGCTGGCGCGCAAATACGAAGGCGCCGGCCTGGGTTTGGCGGTTTCGCGCAAACTGGCGCAGCGCATGGGCGGCGGCATCACGGTGGCGAGCGAGAGTGGGCGCGGATCGGTGTTCACGCTGAAAGTGCCGCTGGCATTGTGCGCACCGGAAGCCCGGGAGGACGCGGGCCGTTGGGAGTCTCTCCCTCCGCGGACTCGCCGGGTGCTGCTAGCGGAAGATAACGCGGTAAACCAGAAGCTTGAGACGCGGCTCCTGGAGAAGCTGGGGTGTCTGGTGGATGTCGCCGCCAACGGCCGCGAGGCGGTGGAGAAGGCGACGCAATTTCAATACGACCTGATCTTCATGGATTGCCGGATGCCGGAAATGGACGGGATGGAGGCAAGCCGGGAGATCCGCGCGCGCCTGTCCGCCGGGCCGCGCCTGCCAATCGTTGCACTGACGGCCCACGCCGTCACGGGAGCGCGGGAAGAATGCCTGGCGGGCGGGATGGACGATTACCTGACCAAGCCGGTGCGGCCGACCGACATCAAACAGATGCTTTTTCGATGGTGCCCGTGAGCTGGCGGAGTTTGGGATGAGCCCGTAGGTGGGGCAGGCGGTGCTCGCCTGCCGCCCGCGCGGGATCAAGCCGATTGCTTCCGGGCAGGAGGTAAGGAGCTGTCAAGAAATAAACTCCAGAACTCCTGACGTCGTGGAAAATGGGCTGAGCCCGTTTTCGTGGCGCAGGCACTCCTGCCTGCGGCGGATGCCGCTCGCGAAGAGGGTCGAGATGAGTCTCTGG
>PLRZ01000236.1:0-8397 GCA_003164075.1 Bryobacterales bacterium
GGATCTCGATTCAGGAGACTGCGCCGGTGCCGGGAGGGGCCGAACTCGTGCTGCGATCGGACGGTGCGAAGGCCAAGGCCGGGTTGCGGGGGAATCTGATCATCGACATTTCCGGCGAAAGAACGCCGCCTGCCGCCAATGGAAGGCCGGCCGGGGCGCGGCAGCGGGTCCCGCTGGGCACACTGCCGGCGGTGCCGTTCGAGATCGTGCCCGGCGCCACGGAAGCGGTGGCGCGTTAGGCGAGTCTCCGAAGTCCTGACGTCATGGAATTTCAGAACTCCTGATGTCGGCCGGGGATTTCGGATAGTTGGGGAAATTGACCTGAGTCATGACGTGGCGCAGACACTCGTGTCTGCGGCGCCGAGACTCATCTCGGCGCTNNGCCTGCGCCACGAAAACGGGCTCAGCCCATTTTCCCCGCCAGATCGAAGTCTCGCGATGAGCGGCATGACGGCGTCCACTCAATGCGTTCGGCTATCATTGTGCCAAGGTAGAACAGGAGAACTCATTTGAGGAAGGTAACGCTGTTAGTCGCTATAGCCTCGCTGTTTTGCCTAAAGGCGTATGCCAATGGCCCGTGCACGCGACGTCCGGGGATTTGTGAGAACATCGCAGACCCGGGCCAAGGCGCGGACTGCTCTTGCGTGCGGAGGGTACGCTCCAGCAAAGTCAGTATCGACCAGTCCAATTGGCATTGGGATTCGCCTGGAGAACCGCGGCAGTACTGGGGCCAGCCCCCCAATGAGGGCTACGACATCCTCCTGCAAAACTCCACAATAAATGGGATATATGGGTTGGGCTGGGTCTGGCCGCGAGACGACAGCTTCGTCTATCCGGAGGCCTACGCGAACGAGGTGGTCGCCTATGTGCTAACCACGGACACGGGCACGGGTGTCCCGTTGTCCGATGGCACGTTCATCAGCGACATCTCTTCCATGGCGTCGATTCGTGTAAGTGCGGTCAACATTTCTCTTGACGGCAACACGCCCACCTTCAACTATAACCTGCAGAAGGGTAACACCTGCGCTTCCCCTATCGCCGAGATGCACGTGTTTCTGGGAGAGGCCGGGTGGACCAACGACGAGACCGAAGAGACCTACATGGCGATTGAGAGTATACGGCCGGAAGCGGCCGGCGACTCATGGGACATGGTCGATGGATTGTATAAGGTGACGATCCCGCTAATGGACCCGGCGCGATGGATCTTCCGGGTGTCCGGTGCTACCGCCGACACGAACCTGCCGGCGTTCCGGGCCATCCTCGCGAATCTGTCGCAGGTGGGTGTAACGTTCGGCGGCGGCTGCTTCTATGCCCATGGCGTGAATACCTCCTTCTCCTGGACGCAATTCCTGTTGACCAGTCTGGTTTTCACTTCCCTGGACGATCTCATGACCGATCCGGCCATGCCGGAACGGCGGTAGCCCCGGGTAACACGTCCGGAGGCCCTGTCCGATGCCCGGCTCTTTGTAGACGGGTCCGCTCGATACAATGAATCATGCCCTTCGTCTCAGTCCCCGAGGCAGTTGAAGAACTTTGCGCCGGCCGCATCCTGATCGTCGTGGACGACGAGGACCGCGAGAACGAAGGCGACCTCACCGTGGCGGCCGAGAAAATCACCCCCGAGATCATTAATTTCATGGCCACCTACGGCCGCGGTCTCATCTGCCTGGCCCTCACGCCGGAACGCTGCGACTTCCTGCGGCTGCCGCCCATGAGCGCGCACAATACCTCGACGTTCGGCACCGCTTTTACCGAAGCCATCGATGCCCGCGACGGCGTCACCACGGGGATTTCCGCCGCCGACCGCACGCGCACCATCCTGACCGCCATCGACCCCTCATGCCGGCCCTCCGACCTGGCCCGCCCCGGCCATGTTTTCCCCCTCCGCGCGCGCGAAGGCGGCGTGCTGGTGCGCGCCGGCCAGACCGAGGCGTCCGTGGATCTGGCGCGCATGGCGGGGCTGGCGCCCGCCGCCGTAATCTGCGAGGTGATGAATGACGACGGCACCATGGCGCGGGTCCCGCAGTTGGTGGAGTTCTGCGCGCGCCACGGCCTCAAAATGATCTCCGTGGCCGAGCTCATCCGCTACCGCATGAAGCACGAGAAGTTCGTCCGCCGCGTGGCCGAAGGCACTCTCCACAACGAGTCCGGCGAATTTCGCACCGTCACCTACGCCAGCGATCTCAATCCCGAGTACCACATGGTGCTGGTGCGCGGCGATGTGGCCGGCGTGGAACGGGTGCTGGTCCGCATGCATTCCCGCTGCCTGTATGGCGACGTTTTCGGCTCGACGGACTGCGATTGCCATCGTCTGGTCGACAGCTCGCTGCGCCGCATCGCCCAGGAGGGCGCCGGGGTGCTGGTCTATCTGCATGGCACCGGTCCCGGGGTTCGCGCCGATCACGGCCGCGACTTCATGCACTATAAAGAAGCTGCCGGCCAGCGCCAATTGCAGCACGAACACGGGTTGGGGGCGCAAATCCTCTCCGACCTGGGGCTGCACACCATCCGCCTGCTGACCAATCATCCGCGCAAGATTGTGGCGCTGGAAGGCTTCGGCATCGAAGTTGTGGAACAGGTACCCATTCCGGACTGATTCCGCTAGTGTTAATAATGGGGGGTGGCCCGCGTCCTGAGTAGTATGAACGCACGAATAGTCACCACCGCGACTCTCTTTACCGCTTTCGCCGGCGTGCTTGCCGCCCACGCCGCAGATTCCCAACTGTTGAGCTATGTGATGCCCGATGCCAAGGTAGTGGCGGGGGTGAACGTGGATCAGGCCAAAGCTTCGCCCTTCGGGTTGTACGTGCTGACACAGATGCAGTCCAACAACACGGGCCTGCAGCAGCTCATCGCTCTCACCGGTTTCGACCCCACCCGCGACGTGCACGAATTGCTGGCGGCCACCGACGCCACGCCGGGCAGCAAAACGCCGACCGGCCTGGCGCTGGCTCGGGGCAACTTCGACACCGCCACAATTACCGCGCTGGCCACCAGCAAAGGCGCCGCCACCGAAGTCCACAGCGGCGTGACCATCATCGAAGATCCCAAGAAAATGGCCGGCATCGCATTCATCAATTCCACGCTGGTGATGGCCGGCGATATCGCCAGTGTCAAGGCCGCCATCGATCGCCCCAGTTCGGGCCTGGCGCTGCCCACTGCCGTGGTCACGCTGGTGAACCAGTGGAGCGCCAGCGAAGATGCCTGGGTGGTGACTACGGTGCCGCCGTTTTCGCTGGCTCCGTCGGGCGCCCTGGGCGGCAACGCGGCGGGCGTTCTGCAGCAGATCCAGCAGGCCGCCGGCGGCGTGAAATTCGGCAATTCGGTAGTGGGGACAGCCGCCATTCAGGCGGACAACGCCGCGGACGCCACGCAGCTTGGGAACACGATTCAGTTCCTGGTGAACCTGGCGCAGATGCAGTCCCAGAGCAATCCGCAAATGCCCAATCTGGCGCAAGCCGTTGCCATCGGCGCGCAGGGCGCCACCGTGACGGTCACGGTGACGCTGCCGCAGGCGCAATTCGAACAGCTATTTCAACAGCAGAAGAAGGCGGCTATGGCGACTCCGCACGCGGCAGGGGTCAGGAAGTAGGCAAACAGCCGCTCCGCACGGATGTGCGGGGCGCGCAACGGAGCCGCGAGAAGCGTAATGGAAGGTGGCTGCGTGAGGGCACACGCCGATGTTTTGCAGCCCCAGGCTCCCACCCCTCCCCAAACAGCCACGGCAGGTGCTGCGGCATCGCCTCGCGGTCCTCATCCGTCTACGCGCCCTCGCACAGCATGGCCGCGAGTTCCCCGGCTACTTCGGCATCGCTTTGAAGATAAGGCCTAACTAAGTTTCTGTCGCGAAACTCCGACTCNNGGTCGCGGCTCAGTAACAAGTCCCGTGGAGTCATCGCTGCATTACCGAGCCGCGACCGCAAGGGAGCGGTTTCTTGAGTTTCGCGACAGAAACTAACTAAGCCTCTGAACACGGTGCGCGGATGCGCTGGCTGATCATCCCCGGCATGCACGACAAAGTAAGACGAGCCAACCGTGAAGTGGATGACGATCCATAGCACAACGACAGCTCGGGACTGGCAGTCGTTCAAGCTGCACGGATGGATGGAAGGCGGCGGCAGGCCGTGGCTGGTAACTCGCGCCGGATTCCACTTAGGAGCTGTTAAGAAATAACCTATTCAATCGCCACCTAACGCTCCCTTACGGTCGCGGCTCTGAACGCGCATCGGAGCCGGGCCCAGAGGGCACCCCGTAAGGGAGCGTTAGCGTGGCCGCGTCCGAATCGATAAGTTAGGGACGCGACGATCTCCACTTACAGCGATGCTGTGCCCGGTCCGGACATCACAGCCCGGACGTAAACTCATAACTGCCGGATTTCAGGCTATACACGGCCTTGCCGTTCTCATATTTGACAAAGGTGACGCCGGAGACTGAGCGGGCATCCTTTCCGCCTTCTTTTACCACGCTTCGAGAGGCAGCGGGCAGATAGAGCGTGGCGGTGGTGTTGGCGGGAACAGTGGCCCGGTACGTCAACGAGTTGCCGTTCAGCTTCCACGCGCTCGCGATCCTTCCGTAGGTCGAATCGTAATAGCCTTCAGCCGAAGTCACACTTCCGGTTGGGTCGGGTTCGGGTTGCAGGATGAACTTCTTGAAACCGGGTTCGTCGCGTTGAATGCCGAGCGAATAGGCCATCATCCACTGGCCGACGGCCCCGAAGGAGTAGTGGTTGAAGGAGTTCATGCTGTTGTTGCCGCCAAACCCTTCCTCCACGGTGTAGCCATTAAGCCGTTCCCAGATGGACGTCGCCCCCTGGTCGATAGCATAGAGCCAGGAAGGATACTGGCTGTTCTGCACAATGCCATAGGCCAGATCGCTGTGGCCGGCGTCGGAGAGCGCTTTGCTGATGAAGGAGGTGCCGATGAACCCCGTCATGAGCGAGTAGGGCGGGCGCATAGCGCCGTTGTCGTCTTTGTTTTCGCGCGTGATGGTTTCCGCCAGGTTCTTCGCCATCACGGCTTTGTCTTCGTCGTTGAACAGGCCCATGGCCAGACCCACGGCGTAAGAAGTCTGCGTATCGGCCAATCGGAATTCCGGCGCCGCGGCCGGGGTTGCGGCTCCCCCACGGCCTCCACCTCCGCCGCCGCGTCCACCACCGGTGGCGAGCGTCTTCTTATCGGCGTTGACGAATTTGGCATTGAAAAAGGCGCGGCGCTTTTCGTATAGGGCGCGATACCTGGCCGCTTCCGTGGGCTTGTCGAGGATTTGCGCGACCTGGGCCATAATGCCGAGGTCGTAGGCGTGATACGCGGTCACCAGGAAGGCCGTGCCGAGAGCGTTGTTCTGCGGACCGAGCCAGTCGCCGAGTTGGCCATCGGAACTGAGACCGGTATTCGGGTCGATGGTGGTCTCCAGGTAGTCGAGGTAGGCGGCCATGGCGGGATATTGGCGTTCGAGCAAAGCCGTGTCCTTGTATTGCAGGTAGGCTTCCCAGGGAACCACGATTCCGGCGCTGCCCCAGAGGACGCCGCCGAATCCGCCGCCAATAGGCGCGACGTCGGTGAAGCGGCCGGCAGGGCTCTGCACATCGCGCATGGCGTACATGTGGCGGGTCAGGAATTGATCGGCATTCGAGACGTACGTGGCGGTGCGCGAGAAGACGTTGATGTCGCCCGACCAACCCATGCGTTCGTTGCGCTGCGGACAGTCAGTGGGTATGGTCAGGAAATTGTCGACGTTGGACCAGACCAGATTGGACCACAGCCGGTTGATCTTCTGGTTGGACGTTTTGTAATCGGCGGTCAACTCCCGGATGGAGCTGATGACCACTCCCTGCACGGCCGCGAGCGGAAGGGGCTTGTCGAGTCCCGTGACTTCCACGTACTGGAAGCCGTGCGAAGTGAAGCGGGGTTGGAAGACCTGGCTGCCCGCCTTCATGGTGTAAACGTCCTGGCTGATCGCGGCGCGGTAGTTCTCCGTCATGAGCATGCCGACGTTCTTGCCCGACTCTTTCAAATCGGGGTAGAGCATTTCCGAATAGCGGACGGTGATTTTACCCCCGGGATGTCCGCTGGCGACCGTGATGCGCGGCACGCCCACCATGTTTTGCCCCAGGTTGTAGACATAAACGCCGGGGCGGACTTCCTTGACGCTTTGCGCGGTGAGAGTCTTGAACACGCCCGCGTTGTTTCCGATCTGGCCGATGAGCGAGAGCTTGTCGAAGTTGAACGGCGTACCGGGAGCGCCGCGTCCGCCTTCCGCACCCGAAAAACTCGTGCCTTCGAGAGGAACCACCACCGCGCTCTTCCACTTGGAATCGTTGTAGCCCGCGCTGGACCAGTTTTCGACGGCGGCGTCTTTGGAGGCGTCGTAGATCTCGCCGAGATCGAGGCTGCTATAGACCACGGGTCCGTTGTTGTAGTATTTCCAGGTCTCCGGATTGGTGGTGACAGTGTCGGAGGAGCCGTCGCTGTAGGTGACCGCCAGCTTGGCGAGGAGCGACTGGCGGTCCCCGAAATGGTTCCAGATGTTGCCGAAGCTGAGCAGGCCGCTCCACCAGCCCTCTCCCAGCATGGCGCCCAGGGCATTGTCGCCGGCTTTCAGCATACTGGTGACATCGTAGGTTTGGTACATGTGGGTGATGTTGTATTGGGTCAGGCCGGGGTTGTAGTAGTCGTCGCCCACGCGTTTGCCGTTCAGATACAGCTCGTAGATGCCGCGCGCCGTGACGTACAAGCGCGCTCCCTGCACGGTTTTGGCCGGGACTTTGAACGAGGTGCGGAGCATCGGGGTCGAGTTGTGGCTGGGGTCGCGAACCACGAACACGCCCTTTTCGCCGCCCTGCAAGGCATACTGGCCATTCGCCACCGAGAATCCCGAGTTCGGAGTGACGAAGCCGGCAAAGATTCCGTTGTAAGCACCGGACAGGTTCTCCTGGAAGAGAACGTGGTTGGGCGCGCGGTTGTTGCGAATTGTGACCTCGCGAAACGTGGCGTTCTGTCCGGGATCGACGGAAAAACCGATATCGCAGAGCATCCCGAAGGCGATGAAGTTGCCGCCCGAGCCGACCGGGTTCAAATTGACGGAGTTGGCTGCTCCACCCCGTCCGCCGCCGCCACCGCCCGGAGGCGGACCGCCCTGTCCACGACGCCCGCCGGCGCCGCCGCCCTCAGCGGCAGGCTGCGCACCGGAGAAGGATGCATTGCCGTCAATCGAGAGAGCGATTTGCCCGAAGGCGCTGTGGAAGTCGATGGTGTGTTCCGAGTTTTTGTTGGCGTTGTTGACAACGTCGGTGGAGATCTCGAAAGTGCGGAGCGGTTTGGACGGCGTGTCGGTATCGGTATAGCCGGCGCGATAAACGTTCAGCCTGGCCTTGCCGCCGGGCGTTCCGTTCACGCCGGAGACGTCGAGTTCCAGCTTGATGTAGCTCTGGTCTTGGGCGCTTTCGACCTGATAGATGTTCTTGAACTTGTCCATCAAACGCGAGTCGTTGGCGCCGTAAATGAAGCTCGCGCGCGTGCTGCCCGGAACAATGGCGAGCGCGTACCTGGCGTCAAAGATAGCCAGGTACGGCGCATAGAGGACCAGATCGCCGTCGCCGCCGCCAATCCACTTGGCTCCGCCCCAGGCGGCGGAGGTGGGAGAGGGATCCATGAGGCCGGTTTCAAACCAGGAAGAGGCGGAGAGTTTCGCGCCCGCCTGGTTCCACACGCTCACTGTCCAGGCATATCGGGTGGAGCCTTTGAGCGGGGGGCCGGCGTACTTGATGCCGAGGGAAGCTGCGTCCGGAACTCGCTGGGAGTCCCAAATCACCGCGCCCTTCGGATCTTTGACCTCCAACTGGTACGCAGTCTGCTCGAGTCCCCGTTCCCCGGCCGTGGCCGCCATCTGCCAACCGAACCGCGGTTGCGCCACATCGATGCCCAGCGGGGTGTTCCGGTACTCGACGCAAAGGTTTTGGATGGTAACGGCTGCGTTTGCCCGCGGGATGGCCGAGATCAGTACAAATATCGGAATGAGGGCGTATTTTATAGCCGAAGCTGCGATGGTCCGGTACACGGCGGGGATTACCTCCAAACACGATTCGTATACAAGGTGCGACTCCGCCATATTATCAGCCTGCAGTTGGTTTATCAGCCTGCAGTTGGTCAAGGTTCGTTACTTCACGGAGCAATCGTGTTCGAGTCCCGAGTTGCCAGCACATTGGATTCGTATTGCCCGACCTGGAGGGCGGCCAGGTAAACCAAGGGCGATCCGACCTTGTGCCGTCTCTCGAATTCATTCAGGGCCTTGGCGCCGGAACCCCACTCCTCTATGAGGTCGTCAAGTGCTCCAGAATCGTTCCGCATCGGCCCGCGGGTACCGCCTTTCAGTTTCTGTGGGCAGCTCCTTGAATTGTGG
>PLRZ01000236.1:8510-10391 GCA_003164075.1 Bryobacterales bacterium
CCATCGCGCGAACATCGATGCCGATGAGCTGAGGCAGTTTAGGGAAGCTGCAAAACACGTGTTGGCGTTAACTGAGAAACAGCTCGCGGAGCTTTTGAAGCGAGGCGATTTTCTAGAGGTAAAGGAAAATGGGCAAGAAATACCGAAGTGAAGCGATGGCGGCCATCCATGAAACCATGGAGGCATTGCATGATGTCGGCGCTATCGACAAGCGGACTATGCGTCGCTTCGATGCGGCCTGCCTGACACCAGTCAGGCCGCTGACACCTCAAGAGATCAAAGCGATCCGAGAGAGGGAACATGTCAGCCAAATGGTTTTTGCCAACTATTTGAACGTGACCAGTAGTTTGGTCAGCAAATGGGAGCGTGGAGAGAAGCGCCCGGCGGGCGCCTCTCTAAAATTATTGTCACTGGTTGAGAAGAATGGATTGGCCGCGGTGGCATGAGACACGCGTTTTCAGGCCCGAGCCGTTGCCATGGCCGCCGAGATTATTGCCTTCTCCAACGGCCTACGTTCTCAAGGGCGAAGCAGAAATCCCGAGAATGTCTGCCTGGCAAGCTCGCGCGGCGAGAAGAAGCATGAGGGTGCATCGAAGAACCGAGATTGCCCCCACATCTCACGAAAGGGACGAGGATGCACCTCCAGCGTTTTCACCCCCTCGTCAAACGAGCTCTTGGCCGCTTGGATCGCCACCCGGCGCCGCACTTCCAGTGAGTACTTCTCCGGCGGAAGATTCAGCGCGCCATCCCGTTTATGGATAAGACGTATTGCGTGACGGCACCGCTGTCGCAGAAGAATTGGCCGTGGTAGCATCGCTCCAGATGCGATGCTCGATCATTGCGCTGCTCACGGTCTCGCCTCTGTTTGGTCAGACAGGCCCAGGTAAGCTGATCAAGACCACGCTGTGCCAACTGATCAGCGACCCGCAACGGTTCAACGGCAATGTGGTAGAGATTCGGAGCGAATTCGTTTCCCGCTTTCAGTGGGAAGGATTTGTGGACGAAACCTGCTCGGCCAAGATTCAGGTGGGCGCTCACCACGAATATGACGATCTGAAACCGGAACAGGGGCAATACGCATTCACCACCCTTGACGACGACCACACGCATCCCGAACGACTCATCTGGAGACCTATCGAACCTCGCCTTCGTATTGACCTGAAGCAAGACGACAAATATCGAGCTTTTCGGAAGTACTCTGAGAAGAAGTTCAAATGGCCTGATGGTGGCCGATGTCAGGACTGTCCGCTATATCGAACCATCGTGACGGTGGATGGGCGCTTTGACTATTTCCCAACGCAAACGGTGTCGGTAAGAGCCAATCCGGAAACGAAGGCATTTGGCTATGCTGCGGGCGACCCGAACGTTCCTCTACTGCGGATCGTTCTACAATCTGTCTCGGATGTTGCAGCAACGCCGATTGATCCTTCTCTCTACGCCGTAAAGAAACGCAGGGACGTGACCCTGGAAGAAGCGCATGAGTTGGTGAAGGCATTCCTTAAGGATCGTGCCGAGGGCGGTTTCGGACTCGAAAAATACGAAGTCAAGGACTATCCGGGTTTTCAGTTTTTCCAGGCAGTTCCCGATCCGCCGAGTGGCCAGATTCACTATGCCGTTGATCTCAGGACTGGCGAGGTTTGGAGTGGCGTTTTCTGTGAGAACCTGACCTCGCCGTCAATGAACAAGCTGCAAAAGGCGATCCGCACTCGTATCGGTCTCACGGCTGATGAATTCCAAAAGCTTCGACGCCGGGGGCCAGGTTGCGCCGAGTGAAACCGTTCGGTCGGGAAACAACACAACCTCAACTGGCTGCGGCCAACGCTACCTGGAGTCGCAGAGTGAGTGCATTCGGAGCGTTGCAGTCCCCCGCAACCAAATCCC
>PLRZ01000236.1:10511-14307 GCA_003164075.1 Bryobacterales bacterium
CTCCGAGTACTGCCCGTTCCTGGCCATCAGTTCCTCGTGCGTGCCCACTTCCACCAGCCGGGCCCCGTCCAGCACCACGATGAAATCGGCCATCCGCACCGTCGAAAACCGGTGCGACACCAGGATCGTGATGCGGCCTCCTACGCCGCCGCCGCGAACCGCCGCGGCGTAGCGCTCGAACAGCGCGTGCTCCGTCTCCGCGTCCAGTGCGGCCGTCGGCTCGTCCAGGACCAGCAGGAGCGGCTCCTCGCGCATGAAGCCGCGCGCCAGCGCCAGCTTCTGCCACTGGCCGAACGAGATCTCCACTCCGCCGGGCCACGTGGGACCGAGTTGCGTATCGAGCCCCGACGTCAAGTGGGCCACCACGTCGCTTGCCCCGGCGCGATCCACCGCCGCGGTCACCGCAGGCTCGTCGTCCAGCCTGCCGACGTCGCCCAAGCCGACCGTGTGCCCCGCCCGGAATTCGAACCGGAAGAAATCCTGGAATGCGCCCGCCAGGCGCGCCCGCCACTCGCCGGCCGGCACGCGCCCGAGCGGCGTATCGTCCAACAGAATCGACCCCGATGACGGCTCGTACATCTTGGCCAGGAGCTTCACCAGCGTCGTTTTGCCGGCGCCGTTTTCGCCCACGATCGCCACCACCGCGCCCGCCGGCAGGGTCACCGACACGTCGTCCAGCACCACGCGTGACGTGCCGGGGTACGCGAACGACACGTGGTCGAAGCGGATGCCGCGGCGCAACCGGGCGGGCGCCGCCAGATCGCCCAGCGCCGCGACGGAGGCGGCATAGTCTTCGAGCCACGCCAGCCGCCGCGAGCCATCCATCCAGAATCCGCGCAGGAATCCAATCTCGCCCACCGTGGCGCCGATGTACGCCGAAAGCCGCGCACCGGCGGCGAGCACCAGCAGCACCGCGCTGGCCGGCGCGCCCAGACCGGACGACACGAACACCACCGCGCCCACATACGCCANNCCGTACCAGCGCTCCCACGCGGCCCGGCGCTCGGTAATCAGGTGCTCTCCAATTCCCGTGACCCGCACTTCCTTCCCGGGCGGGGCGGTAGTGGCGAGGGTAAACAGGTGACGAGACAGCCGATTGCTTTGGGCCCCACGCTCCTGCGCGGATCTTTCCACCTCGGGCCGCCACGTGGATGTCAACACGGTCGGGATCGCGAACACCACCAGCAGGATCAGCGCCGGGTGAATCGACGCCAGCAGCGCCATCGTCACGCCCAGCCGCAGGATCCACCCCAGCGTGGAAAACAGGGACACGTACATGTGGTCCAGGACGAAAACCTGATTGCGGAGCATGGCCAGCCGGTCCAGATACTCCGGCCGTTCCTGGTGTGCGACGGTCGCGACCGACGCCTGCAAGTGCGCTACGTGCGACTCCAGCGCGATGGTCACCCTGTCGCGGAAGCGCCTTGAAACCCGCGTGCTGACCGTGCGCAGAAACCACGTCGCGGCGGTCGACACGCCCAGGCCGATCGCCGCGCCTTGCACCAGGCCCGGCCGGTGCTCCAGCACGCCTTTGCCGAGCAGCATCAGCCACAACGCCAGCAGCGCATCCGGCAGCGCGGCGAACTGCGACAGGACGAACGCCGCCACCATCAGGCGTGGCTCGTGGCGATACCCCAGCTTGCACAACCTCCACATCGACGACAGCGCCGGAGGCAGCGGCCCCATCCCCTGGTCCCGGTCAGGCGAGGACATCATAGGTCTTGCCCTCCTCATCGTCCGCCACGCTGAAGCGCTGCGCCTGCAGATCGAACATGGTCCGATAGCGCCCGCCCAGCGCCATCAGTTCGTCGTGCGTGCCCAGTTCGATAACCCGGCCGTGTTCCAGCACGCAGATCCGGTCGGCATGGCGGACCGTGGAGAAGCGATGCGAGATCAGAATGGTAGTGCAATGCCGCGTGGCGGCCAGCAGGCGATCGAAGATCTCGGCTTCCCCGCGGACATCGAGCTGCGCGGTCGGTTCGTCGAGCAGCACCACGCCGGCGCCGAGCTTGACGGCGGCCAATGCCCGCGCCAGCGCGATGCGCTGCCATTGGCCGCCCGACAGCTCCGTGCCGCCGGTGTACCCGCGGGCCAGCACCGTGTCCAGCGCCGCCAGGTTCGCCGCTCCCGCCGATTCCAGCGCGGCGCGCACCACGTCGTCCGGCGCGCCGGCCGGCGCCACGTTGTCGCGGAGGGGCAACTCCAGGCGGATGAAGTCCTGGAACACGGCCGCGACGCGAGAGCGCCACGACGCCACATCGAACTCGCCAATGCCGACGCCATCGATCTCGATCGCCCCCGACTGCGGGTCGTACAGCCGGCACAGAAGTTTGGCAATGGTGGTCTTACCCGCGCCGTTCTGTCCCACGATGGCCAGCGACGAGCCGGCGGGAACGGTGAGATCGAAATGCTCCAGCACGGGCGCGCCCCCGGGATACGCAAACGTGACATCGCGGAGGCGAATATCGTGCGCCGGCGTCCCGTCCGCCCGGCGATCGCCCGACGGCAGCGCTCCGGCGTGACGCATCGCCGGCTCGAGTCGCAGTACCGCGGCCACGGGTGCGGATGCTCCGTCGAGCGCCCAACTGAATCCGCCAAACGCGATCATCGACACGCCCACGGCGCTTTGCACGTAGACCACGGCTTCCCCGAGACTGATGCGGCCACTGACAGCGGCGCTCGCCAACAGCCAAAACACCACGACGTTGGCGGCCACCACCAGGAGCACGCTCCAGATCACCGGACGCTCGCGCAGACGTGTGGCGGCGTACTGCAGGTCGTGCAAGCGAGTGCGCCGGGCGACGAAACGGTCGATGGTCCAACCGGCCAGTCCGAACAGCCGCAGCTCTTTGCTGGCGGGCGGGTCCACGGCCAACCGGTAGGCATAGTCGGCATCCCGTTGGGCGCCGCGCACTTCGCCGGTGTTGCGGTCGCGCCAGATGGCGCTCTCGCGCAGCAGCCAGTGGGTCGCCAACCATGCGCCCGCGAGCAGAACCGGCGCCCACCACGCGTACCGTGCGAGGATCGCCGCCGACGCGATACCGCCGACCGTTTCGACCATGCCGCTGGCGATGAAATCCATGGAGATGGCGAGCGGCGGGCCGGTCATCCCGAGGTCGAAGTCGCGCGCCACGGTCAGGTCGCCGGTAAGCTTGGGGTCCTCCAGGTGGCCCATGCCGGGCGGGCGCACGCAGGCCTCGGTGAGCCGGTCGTAGAGCCATGCCGCGGTGCGGTCGCCGAGGTTGGAGCTAACCGCCTGATGAATCGGGCTGAGCACTTGGAGCAGTACGAAGATGGCTCCGGCAAACGCCAGCGGACCGGCCAGAGACCTACCGTGTTGTACGGCCGCGACAAGCACGCCCATGGCGATGGCGAAGGTTGCCGGGAGGATCCCTCTTAGTAGGAGTGCGGTCCACCAGGCCGCGGCCAGGACGGGGTCCGCCTTCGGTAGAACCCCGAAGAACTTCCATTCTTTTCGCCCGGTCAGCCGGTGGAGCATCAGAGTATTCTGTCACAGAAGCAGAGTTGGCAGTGAAGAGCTCTTCATGTCGGCCGGGATTTCGGATAGTTGGGGAAATTGACCTGAGCCATGACGTGGCGCAGACACTCGTTTCTGCGGCGCCGAGACTCTTCTCGGCGCTCCGGGACGGTGGATGCCGCTCGCGAAGAGGGTCGAGATGAGTCTCGACCCAGCAGGCAGGAGTGCCTGCGCCACGAAAACGGGCCTGTCCCAAATTTCACGACGTCAGGAGTTCTGAACGTTCTTCCGCGCGGCGATATCTAAAGATACGCCACC
>PLRZ01000558.1 GCA_003164075.1 Bryobacterales bacterium
GCTGCGCTGGGGGGGCAGGCGGTGCCGCCTGCCCGCCCGGTCTGAATTAGGCCCGCTGCTCGAATAGGATCGAGCGAAGGCGAGCACCGCCTGCCCCACCTGCGGGCTCACTGCAAATTCTACGACATCGGGAGTTATGAAGGTAAGTACCCCGACTTACAGATGGTGGCTCCGGACGCTAAGTGGACCGAGAAGCGGGATTTAGCCGCTTCTAACGGAGAATAGTAGATTCACCACAGAGACACAGAGGCACGGAGAAGAATAAGAATGTAGTCCAGTGGCATTGCGGCGCGGCGCCGTCCTCGTGATTTGGAGGTCACAGAGGGAAACAGAGGCCACGGAGACTCCGGAACCCACTGCGGGTACAGAGTTCGTGACATCTTCAGATTCGCAGGCGCTAACGGCTCAGTGAGCTATCGAGAAACAAGTAAAGGTAAGTACTCCGACTTACAGATGGTGGCTCCGGGCGCTAAGTGGACCGAGAAGCGGGATTTAGCCGCTTCTAACGGAGAATAGTAGATTCACCACAGAGGCACAGAGACACGGAGAAGAATAAGAATGTAGTCCGGTGGCATTGCGGCGCGGCGCCGTCCTCGTGATTTGGAGGTCACAGAGGGAAACAGAGGCCACGGAGACCCCGGAACCCACTGCGGGTACGGAGTTCGTGACATCTTCAGATTCGCAGGCGCTAACGGCTCAGTAAGCTATCCAGAAATAAATAGCGGGCCCGGTGCTGGTCGGGTGCGGCATGCGACTCGGCAGCCAGGTGCATCACCGGATAACCGCCTTCCGTGTACATCGGCCAACGCGGTACGCCGCCGCTGTTGGGGTCGCCGGTCTTGGCGAAATTAGTCCAGTAAGTGCCCATCAACTCCGATACCTTGCGGTCTTCCGGACGCCACGGCAGGGCTCGCGAAGACAGCACTTGAAACACAAATTCGATCTCCGAGGCGTGCGGCGCCGTGGCCTCAGCGCCCTCGGGAGCGCCTGGCGCCAGCGGCAACGTCTCGTCGAATTCGTAGCGGTAGACCGGGACTTTGGCCGTCTTCGCGTGCATCTCCAGCCATTTCCATGTCGAAAAGGCGATGAAACGGTCGCTCGCCAGATCCTGCGCCGCGCGCTTCACTTCCGCGTCGCTCGACCCCGCATATAGCCTCGCCATCTGGTCGGCATTGGCGCCGTAGAGGGATTCCAGATGCTTCCGGAAGTTGGCCGCGGTCGGCGCATCCCGTTCCAGGACGGCGCGAGAATTGGCCTCGTCCAGGTTCCATCCGGCCAGCAGCGGCACCGCCGACTCCTGCCCCTTGGCGTAAATGGCCGTGACGTCTTCCGGCAGGAAATAGCCGTCGATATTGGGCGCGAAACGAATCTGCTTTTCCTTGAGGGCCGCCTGCAATACTTCGTCCGCGGATTTGGCGCGCAGTTCCCGCAAGGAATCGGTCCCCAGCGCCGACTTGGCGAACCCGGCATCGGCTTTCTCCGTTTCGGCGTGCGGTTTCAAGGGCAGGGAAGCGCTCGAGAGGTACGCGCCGCTCTCGCCGATGGCGCGCTGGAACAGTCCCTTCGCCAACGGCGACGCCACTAGCGCACTCACCGAAAACGATCCGGCCGATTCGCCGAAGATGGTGACGTTGTCGGGGTCCCCGCCGAACGTGGCGATATTTTTCCTGACCCACTGAAGGGCGGCAAGCTGGTCGAGCAGGCCATAGTTTCCCGAAGAGTCGCGGCCCGATTCCCTGGCCAACTCGGCGTGGGAGAAGAAGCCGAAAATGCCCAGGCGGTAATTCATGCTGACTACCAGCACGCCCTTCTTGGACAGGTTCCCGGCGTCCTGGCGAGGCTCGGAAGATGCGCCCGCCTGATATCCTCCGCCGTAAATCCAGACCATCACCGGCAGCTTCGCCACGGTGGGATTGGCCGGCATCCACAGGTTCAGATACAGGCAATCTTCACTGGGACCGCTATCGTGGAAGATCATGTCCGAGTAGATACTGCCCTGCATGCAGCGCGCGCCATACTCGCTGGCCTTGCGGACGCCGGTCCATGCGGCCGGCGGCTGCGGCGCTTTCCAGCGCAACGGGCCCACGGGCGGGGCGGCGAACGGGATGCCCTTAAAAGTGCGCACCTTGCCATCGGCGCTGATGACGCCTTCCAACACGCCGTCGGCGGTCTTCAACTGTTCGTAGCGGATCTGTGCGAAGGCCACGGTCTGGACTCCCATCAGCGTTGCCAACATCCAGCCGGCCGGTCTGCGGAACTGCATGGCGCCTCCTGTATCCCTTTACGGATAGCGCATTGCACGATTCAGTTCAACAGGTGTGAAACTCCTGGCCGATGCGGTGGACCGCGACGCGGTCGGGATGGCGGCCCGCGGCAACGGCCACCCGCTCGATGGGTTCCAGGTAAGGTTCGCTACTGAGCGCGAAGGTCTGATGGTGCACCGGCAGAAAGAATTCGGCCCCGGCATCCCCGGCCATTTCCCAGGCTTGCTCCGGCGTGCAATGGTAATGAATCCAGGGATTGTACGCGCCTACCGGCATGATCGCCAGGTCGAAGGGCCGCGAGGAACCGAGTGCGCGGAAAGAATCCGTGGCGGCGGTGTCGCCTCCGAACAGGACCCGGTAACGGCCGGCGTCGATGGTGTATCCGTTGTAGCCGCGTTGGGTGTCGCTGCGCATGCGCGCACCCCAGTGGTTCACCTGGAAGGCGCGGATCTCGAGCGGGCCGACTCGGATGCGCTCGCCCCAGGCGAGTTCGCGTACCGCTGCATAGCGCTTGACACGCAGCAGATCGGCGGTCTTGGCGGCGGTGACGACGGTGGTCCCGCGGTTTTCGAGCGCGCGCAGGCTGGGGGTGTCGAAATGGTCGAAATGGGCGTGGGAGAGCAGTACGAGATCGATCTTGGGCAGGTCGGCGATGGCCAGCGCGGGCGCGACCAGGCGCTTGACGCCCAGCGTGACGAGTCTGAAATTCAAGCCGGCGCGGTCGCTGAAGACGGGATCGGTGAGGATGGTAGTGCCGTCGATCTTCAGCAGCACGGTGCTATGGCCGAGCCATGCGGCGTGGATTCCGCGATCGGTCCAAAGGCTCGGGTTGGGACGTGCGGGCGCGCGGCGGATCTCGCGCTTGCGATCTTCGGAGTACCGCTTCCAGAATTGGGGAGCCATGCGATACGCCCAAGTCAACGCTCCGGCATTGCCCAGCAGGGCCGTAGGATTCATCTACTATTAAGGATGCCGCCCCGCGCCAAAGGGTTGCGTCAGGCGACGAGAGTGTCGATCTCCCGCAACTCTTCGGGACTCAGCTTCCATAACGCGGCCGTGGCGTTGGCTTTCACCTGCTCCGGCGAGGTTGCCCCGGCGATCACGGATGCCACCGCGGGCTGTGCGGCCAGCCACGAGAATGCCAGTTCCAACAGCGAATGTCCGCGCCCTTCGGCGAACTGGATGAGACGTTCCACCTTGTCGAGGTTCTCATCGGTGAAGACTTTCGGTCCCCATCCGGCGTCGCCACGGCTGCCCTTGGGTAGTGGCTGGCCCTTGCGGTATTTGCCGGTGAGCAGGCCGCTGGCCAGCGGGAAGTACGGCAGGAAGGCCAGGCCCAGGCGGCTGCATTCGGGGAGCACTTCGGCCTCCGGTTCGCGATGGAACAGGCTGTACTGGTTTTGGACGCTGACGAAACGCCCACCCGCTTCGCGGATCTGCGCGGCGGAGAAATTGGAGCAGCCGATCTCGCGCACTTTGCCCGCATGCACCAGTTCGTCGAGCGCTCCCAGGGTGTCGGCGATGGGCGTGTTGGGATCGGGCTGATGGATCTGGTAAAGATCGATGTAGTCCGTGCCCAGGCGTCGCAGGCTATCCTCGGCGGCCCGGCGGACGTACTCCGGGCGCGCGCCGTGGCGCGTCTCGTCCAACTTCATGCCGAATTTGGTGGCGATCACGACTTCCAGTCGCCGGCCGGCGAGCGCGCGGCCCAGGTACTCCTCGCTGTTGCCGGTATCGTAGAGGTCGGCGGTATCGAAGAAATTAATGCCGGAATCGAGTGCGGCGTCCACTACGCGGCGGGAGTGTGCCTCATTGATGCGCCATCCGAAATTATTGCAGCCTAAACCGGTGAGGGAAACTTCCAGGGATCCGATTTTGCGGCGTTGTGCTTGCATGACAAAATAGATGCGCCGAAGGGCGGATGGATTCCGGGCTATTTCGGGGACAGGCTACATAACCTCGAAATTACGCCAAGACGGTCCGCCGGCGAGGTTCGCGACCGTACGTTCATTTCGAGGCTATGTACCCATCTTGACCAATTCCCTGGATAGTCGAAGCCTGCTATCATCTGGATTCCTTGCCATCTGTGCGCAACGAAATGCAACGGAAGCTCCAGTTTCTCCACGGCGGAAACCTGCTGAACGCAGTCAAGCTCTCGTTGTTCCGGCGCCTCTCAACTGACGAGATCAAAGCTTCACTGCGGCCGGGAGAGCCGGGTTGCCTAAAGGCAAGGCCCGATGGGACAGTCCTTGATGGACACCATCGCCTTTCAATCTTGATGGAACGGGGCGAAAACGTCGATCGCCTGCCAAGAGAGATAATAGAGAAGGGGGATTATGCAAGCTGATCTGTTCTGGATCCCCGGTCCGTGGCTCGGCCACTTGGCCATCGTGGCCCGACCGAGGGGCGGGGACTGGCTCGATGACGAAGCCAGCGCGTGGCGGCAGGCCGGCATTGATTTCGTCCTCTCACTGCTAGAAGACAACGAGGCTACTCCGTTGGGCTTGGGCGATGAGCGTCAGGCAGCGGAGAACCAGGGCATCGGCTTCATGTCTTTTCCGATACCCGACCGCGGTATCCCTGCATCCAGGGAAGCGGCGATGTTGGCAGTCGAACGTGTCGCAACGCAACTTGATGCGGGTAAGAACGTTGCTTTGCATTGCCGTCAAAGCGTGGGCCGGGCCGGTTTGATCGCAACCGCCCTGCTGGTGAACTCGGGGATCAAAACGGACGAAGCAATACAGATCGTCAGTTCGGCACGCGGTGTTTCTGTTCCCGAAACGAGAGAACAGCGTGCGTGGCTCGAACAGTTGCCATCTCGCGTCCCGGTCACGAATGAAACCGGACTCGAATCGGTCGCCTGAAACTCGTACAGTACCGGCTTCGAGCCCCGTCGTCCCCGCCATTCCTTTCAATCACTTCGAAGCCTTGGGGTGAAGCGATTTTCGCCTCCTTTCACGGGTGCCACAGTAGCTGCTACAGTTTCCCTCCTAAGCCCCTGATATGCGTCCACTTCGCCGGCTTGGCTGAACCCTCGGACGCAATGCGACGGAATGCGACAGACTCAATGGAAATAGTCGCTCCCCACCCTGCTAGAATGAAAGTTATCCACTCCCTGGGAGGAACAGCTTAAATTGAACTCTGCAATCCTCGCCCTGGAAGACGGAAGCGTCTTCGAGGGCCGGAGCTTTGGTGCGCCCGCCGAGCGGTCCGGCGAAGTTGTCTTCAATACCGCCCTCACCGGCTATCAGGAAGTTTTCACCGACCCCTCGTATTCCGGGCAAATTGTCATCCTCACCAATCCCCAAATCGGCAACTACGGAACCAGCGCCGCCGATAATGAGTCCCTCCGTCCCTACATCGAAGGCCTGGTGGTCCGCGAATTCTCGAGCCTGGCGAGCAACTGGCGCTCGGACACCGGGGCCAACTCGTTCCTCGCGCGCGCCGGCATCCCCATAGTCGACGACCTCGACACCCGTGCGTTGGTTCGCCATCTGCGAACCCGCGGCGTGATGCGCGGCGTGCTTTCGTCCGTCGAAAATGACGCCGAAAAGCTCATCGCCAAGGCGCGCTCCATCCCCTCCATGGCCGGCCTCGACCTGGCCACTCAGGTTTCCACCCCCACGGCGTATGCATGGACCCATCCGGTGGACCCCTGCTCGCCCTCGGAACTGGTGGGCAAACCGGCCGCGCCGCAGTTTCATGTAGTGGCTTACGATTACGGCATCAAACATAATATTCTGCGTCGTTTAGTACAGGTGGGCTGCCGCGTCACCGTAGTGCCGTCGCTCACCTCCGCGGAAGATGTGCTGGCGCTCCATCCCGACGGCGTGTTCCTCTCCAACGGGCCGGGCGACCCTGAACCGCTCCAACCGCAAGTCGCCAACATCCGCAAATTGATCGGCAAAAAGCCCATCTTCGGTATCTGCTTAGGCAACCAGTTACTAGGACTTGCGGCGGGTGGCCGCACCTATAAGTTGAAGTTTGGACATCGCGGCGCCAACCACCCGGTGCGCAATGAGCTGACGCAGAAAGTGGAGATCACTTCCCACAATCACGGCTTCGCGGTGGACCCCGATTCCCTCAATCTCAGCGAAGTCGAGATCACCCACGTGAACCTCAATGACCAGACGCTGGAAGGTTTCCGCTTCCGCAACCATCCCGTCTTCTGCGTGCAGTACCACCCCGAAGCCGCGCCGGGTCCGCATGATTCGCACTATTTGTTCAACGATTTCGTGAAGCTCATGAGCCAGTTCAAAAGCAGTGCAGCGGAGGGCCCGGCATAATGCCCCGCCGCGACGACCTTCACCGCATCCTGATCATCGGTTCCGGCCCCATCGTCATCGGGCAAGCCTGCGAGTTCGACTACTCCGGAACCCAGGCCGCCAAGGCTCTGCGCGCCGACGGGTACCAGGTAATTCTGGTCAATTCCAACCCGGCGACCATCATGACCGATCCCGACCTGGCCGATAAGACTTACGTCGAACCGCTCACCCGGCCATATATTGAGGAGATCATCCGCCGCGAACGGCCCGACGCGCTGCTCTCCACCGTGGGCGGCCAGACGGCGCTGAATCTCTCGGTGGAACTGGCCGAAGCCGGCGTCCTCGATAAGTACGGCGTGGAGCTGATCGGCGCCAAGATCGACGCCATCAAGAAGGCCGAGGACCGCCTGCTGTTCAAAGACGCCATGCGCAGCATCGGACTCGAAACGCCTTATTCGAATCTCATCACCAACGTGGAAGGCGGACTGGCTTTCGCCGCCAAGATGGGCTTCCCCGTGATCCTGCGGCCCAGTTTCACCCTGGGCGGCACCGGCGGCGGAATCGCTTACAATCGCGAGGACCTCGTCACCATCCTCGAACGCGGCTTAGATCTCTCGCCGGTCCACGAAGTCCTCATCGAAGAAAGCGCCCTCGGCTGGAAAGAGTTCGAGCTCGAGGTCATGCGCGATCTTGCCGACAACGTCATCATCGTCTGCTCCATCGAGAACTTCG
>PLRZ01000550.1:0-5742 GCA_003164075.1 Bryobacterales bacterium
GAGATTGATCGCGCAATTCAGCGGAGACAGTCTTTCGAAGCCGATCCCGAGACACACAGCTATAGGAGGTCCCAATGAGCCGGAAGCCCAAATCCGACGCTCTTCAAGAGCTTTATGAGGAACTGATCGGAGATGACCCCAAGAAGCAAGCCGATTATGAAGAGGCGCTCGTCAACGTCAAGGCCGCTCAACTCCTCTACGACATGCGGACCACGGCGGGTCTCTCACAGCGCGAGCTTGCCAAGCGAGTAGGCACGACTGCAAGCGTGATCTGTCGTTTGGAGGATGCCGACTACAGCGGCCACACCCTGGCGATGCTCAACCGGATTGCTTCGGCGCTCGGAAGGCGTATCGAGCTTCATGCGGTCCCCAAAGAAGCTGCTTAAACCCTTGTTCCAGCGGATACGGATCTGTTGAGCGAAGTAGGCCCGATCGTTGCTCTGGATCGGCTCGGTTGCTGCCGCCGTGTTGAAATTGGTTCAAGTCCTATCATCCGCACCAATAGTCTGCGGGGAATTTGGAGAGAAGGTTTACCGTTCAGAGTTTCACCAGCCCGAGACTGATCTTAATGGCAGCATCGACCTTCATCATCGTTGCCGCATCGAGGGTGCCCACACGCTTCCCGAGCCGCTGGCGGTCAATCGATCGAATCTGGTTGAGGACGACGGCCGACGGTTGGCTCAGGCCGGACTTCCCGCCTAACCGGATGGGCACCTCCCGCGGATGCGGCGGATCGGCGAAGTGCGAACTGATTGCCGCCACGATCGTTATGGGGCTGTGCTCATTGGAAACGTCGTTCTGGATGACGACTGCCGGCCGCGTCTTTTTGATCTCGTGACCGATAGTGGGATCGAAGGAGACGAGATAGATCTCGCCCCGTCTCGGAAAGGTCATGGCCGTTTCGGCTTCGCGGTTTTTCTCGACTTGCGGGACGCTTCGAATATTCGGGCGGCTTCCTCCTCAAGTGGGAACCACTCCGCTGCAATCGCGAGGTCTCGTTCGGCATTCGCGAGGGCTTCCGTTTTGAGGCGCTCGCGCAGATTCGCCTTCCCTTCCGTCTCGACGAGATACATGACGGCGCGAGAAATGAACCGGCTCCGGGCGCCTTTCGCCGCTACCCGGTCCAGCACCGCCACGGTCTCATCCGGCAATACGATGTTGATCCGTTTGCTCATGGGTTTGGTGGTGTTTTGGTTTGTTATCGACACCTGAAGCTTACACACCCACGTTGTGTATGTCAAATATCGACCGCGCAGTGTCACGCGCCGGCTTGAAAAGCGGCGCCGAGACAGAATCCCCAAGGATGCCCCCTACCGCTGCGCCCAATATCGCCGGCGCGCCTGTACCGTCAGGCCCTTCTGCTTCGCCGTTAGTTGGATAGTACGGAATTCCGAAAGAGTTACCGGCTTATCCGACACATAGCCCAAGCTATATTGATTGCGCAGTTCCTCTTCCAGAATGGCGAACATGTTCTCTACCGTCTGTTTTTTCGAAACTTCGAAAAAACTGCCCCCGCTATCCTCCGACAAGCGCTGCAGCACGCGTCT
The DNA here is from genome assembly GCA_003164075.1 of Bryobacterales bacterium. The sequence continues at coordinate 1,548 of PLRZ01000550.1, forward strand.
ACCATCGTGATCGCCCCCGAGGATTCCATACGCGCCCGGGTCGGAGTACAGAATGGAATAGATCAGCGTGTCGGCCCGTTGCGCGGACTCCACCGCATCGTTGAGCGCGCCTTCACTGCCGAAATCCACGCCGTCGGAGAGCACGATCAGCGCCTTCCGCCCGGTCTGCTTCCTCATGATCTCGTCGCAGGCTCGCACGACCGCATCGTATAGCAGTGTGCCGCCGCCCCCTTGCAGGCGCACTTGCCGGTCGGTCTCGCTGTCCACATAGGCCATGGCCTCGTCCAGTTTGCGGATGGAAGAAGTGAGCGCCTGCCGTACCTGCACGCCGGTGTCGAACTGCATGATGAAGACGTGGTCTTTGTTTTCCCGGAACACGCGATCGAGAAAGCCCAGGCTGGCGCCCCGTTCCGCGTCGAGCACGCGGCGCTGGCTGCCGCTGGTATCCACCATCAGGCCGAGCGTCAAGGGCAGGTCGCTCTCGCGCAGGAAATAGCGGATGGTCTGCGGGTGGCCGTCTTCGGAAAGTGAAAAATCGTCCTTGCCGAGAGTACCGATCAGCGCCCCGGTCTTATTGCGCACCGTGGCCAGAACGTTGACCACTTTCACGTCGGTGGAAAAAACCGGCTGGTCCTGTGACCATGCCAACCGGACGCCACAGAAGGCCGCCGCATTCTGAAATACTCTGCGTCTGGTCATATGGCGGCCGCCCCTCACTCATACTTTAGCGCGACCACCGGTTCGATCTTCGACGCCCGCCATCCCGGCGCCAACGCCGCCGCCGCCGCTACTACCGCGAGCAGCGCCGCGCCGCCGGCGAACACCGCGGGGTCCGCCGCCTTCATTCCGTAGAGTTGCGATTCCACGTACCGGCTCACTCCGTATGCCGCGATCAATCCGATGGCGATTCCCGCGCCCGCCATCCGGCCGGCCTCCAGCACGATCATGCGCAGCACCACCGCCGGCTGCGCTCCCAGCGCCATGCGCACTCCGATTTCGGCCGTGCGGCGCGTCACCGCGTGGGCGATCACTCCGTAGAGCCCGATGGCCGCCAGCAGCGTGGCCAACAGTCCGAATGCGCCCGAGAGAATGGCGATCAGCCGGTCGGTGTAAATCGATTCCTGGACGCGCACTTCGACGGGTTTCATATCGTACAGGGGCACGTTGGGATCGGCCGCGCGCAGGACCTGGCGGATGCTGGCAGCCAGACCGGCCGTATCTCCCGCGGTGCGCACGTAGAACGCGAGGCGCTCGGGCTTGTCCCACTGCGCGTACGGAAAGAAGAACGTCTCTTTGGGTTTGCCGCGCACATCCACATGGGTATCCGCCGCGACACCCACGATCTCGCGATCGAACACCGGGTGGTCGCTGCCGCCCATCATCAAATGGCCGCCGATGGGGTTGCGGCCGGCGAAATATTTTCGGGCGAAGGTCTCGTTTACTACCACCACCTTGGGTGCGCCGGCGCCGTCGCGGTCGCCGAACTCCCGTCCCGCGCGCAAGGGGATACCCATGGCTTTGAAAAAGCCGGAACCGACGGCGATCCGCGACGCCCCCACGTACTCGCCGGCCTTCGGCTGATAGCCTTCGATGGTCAGATTGCCGCCGGTAGTGCCATTACCGAACGGTCCATCCGCGGCGGCGGCCACGTCGGCCACGCCGCCCATGGTGCTGAGGCGGTCTTGGAGGTCACGATAAAAACTCACCGCCGATGCGAGTTGCGGCCGGGTGGTGGTGGCATTTACTTTGAACATCAGCAGCCGCTCGGTGCGGAAGCCCAGGTGCACTTTGCCGAGATTGATAAGGCTGCCGGCGAACAATCCGGCCCCCACTACCAGCAGCAGCGAGAGCGACATCTGCGCCACCACCAACGCGCCACGGAACCGCGCCGCGCCGCCGGAAAGCACGTTGGCGGCCTGATTTTTGAGGGTCCCGGAAAGGTTCGGGCGAGTGGCCTGCAGGGCTGGAATCAGCGAAAACAGGACCCCGCAGCCCAGCGCCACCGCCAGCGTGAAGCCTAGCAGCGGAAGACTGAGTTCCGATGTGAGCCACGGACCCGCGAAATCCTCAGGCAACAGACGCAGCAGACCGGCCATGCTCCAATGCGCCACCAGCAAGCCGAGCGCTGCGCCCGCGATGGACACCAGCAGCCCTTCGGCCAGCAATTGCCGCAGCACACGTCCGCGGCCGGCGCCCAGGGCCAGCCGGATGGCGATTTCGCGCTGCCGTCCGGCGGCCCGCGCCAGCATGAGGTTGGCGACGTTGGCACAGGCGATCAGCAGCACCAGCCCCACCATCGCCATGAGCACTTGCAGGGGCTTGCCGAACTGTTCGCTGAGCCCGTTGATCCCTTGCGCCGCCGGTCTGAGTTGCGCCTTGGAACTGAGAAACTCATTGCGGTCTTTGGGATTGCGCATGCTGCCCATGCCGGCCGCTTCCGTCTCCAGAATGGCTCGATAAGTCACGTCCGTCGCCGCCTGCGCCTGGGGCACGGTGAGGCCCGGCTTGAGGCGCGCGAAAAGGTTCAACCAGCGGAATTTGCGGTCCTCCAGTGCGTCCCATGTGGGCCGGACGGCTTTCTGCATGGCGATGGGCACATACAGATCGGGCGTATCTCCGGGCCGAACGCCCTGAAAACGCGCTTCCGCCACGCCGACGATCACCATGGGATTGCCGTTCAGGGTCGCGGTCTGGTTCAGAATCGCGGGGTTGGCGGCGCATTTGCCGGTCCAATAGCTGTGGCTGAGCACCACAACCGGATTCGCACCCGGTGCGCCATCGTCCTGGGGAGTCAGGACCCGGCCGATGGCGGCGCCTACGCCCAGCGTCCGGAAGAAATTCCCCGACACCATTTCGGCGGAGGCCTGTTCGGCCGCGCCCTGACGCACCAGCGTAACGCCGGCGCTCATGCGCGCGATCACGCCGCTGAATGCCGGGTCGCGGTCGCGAAGATCGCGATACATGGGGTAGGAAAAGACCGATTCGCTGCTGTCGCTAGTGCTGCTTCCGGGGGCGCCGTACTCGGTGTGGAGCACCACCAGGCGATGTGGATCGTTCACGGGGAGGGATCGCAGCGTCACTTGGTCGAGCAGCGAAAAAATGGCGGTATTGGCCCCGATTCCGAGCGCCAGCGAGAGTACCGCTATGGTGCTGAAGAGAGGACTGCGGCGCAGCGTGCGCAAGGAGAACGCCAAGTCTTTCCACATGTCCGGTTAGACGGACGTGGGTGCTGAAACGTTGGTTAATTATACTTCCCGGCGATGCCGTTCCAGCGGACCTTCAGAGGATCCAGAAACGCCGTCAGCGCGCCCCACATCTTCACTTTGGTGCCCGCCACGTCGTTCCATCGGACCGGCACTTCCAACGTGCGATACCCCAGTCGCTGCGCGATGAAGAGCACCTCCACGTCGAATCCAAAGCGCTCCACCCGCTGACGCCGGAAAATTTCGCGCGCCGCCGCGCCTTCGAACAGTTTGAAGCCGCACTGCGTGTCGTGGAACGGCAGGCCGGTAATCAGGCGGATTACCAGGTTGAAAAAACGGCCTCCGAATTCGCGGAACAGAGGCTGCCGGACGCCGATCAGCGACCGGTCCAGATCGCGCGACCCGATGGCCGCCTGGGCCTGCTCCCGTTCCACCGCGCTCCACAGCTTTTCCAACTCTTCAATGGGTGTGGAGAGGTCGGCATCGCTGAAGAGAAGCCACTCGCCTTTGGCTTCCAGCATTCCGTGGCGGACGGAGTAGCCTTTGCCGCGATTGCCGGGATTCTTGAGGACGCGCACGCCAGCCTTGCCCGCCAGTTCCGCGGTGCCGTCGCGCGAGCCGTCATCTACTACGACGACCTCGGCAAACTCCCACGAAGTGGCCTCCAGATAGGCCTTCACTGTGCGGAGTGTGGCCGGCAGCCGTTTCTCTTCGTTGTACGCAGGGATGATGATGGAAATGGATCTTCGCAAACGAAGACATATGATAGCTGATTTCGGCTTCAGGGGACTGAATGGTGGAGGGAAAGTGCGGAGTGTGGGGCAGGCTGGAGCCTAATGTCACTTACTTTGGCAGAGACGGAATTCCGCATAATTCGTGGGGCAGCCAATCGTGGCTGCAGCCGGCTTTTAGCCGGCTCTTTCGGACTACGAGCACTCGTAGATGGCCCGAAAAGCCACCTGCAGAACTCCTGACGTCGTGGAATTTGGGAT
>PLRZ01000550.1:5775-5911 GCA_003164075.1 Bryobacterales bacterium
GGGCAGGCGGTGCCGCCTGCCCGCCCGCACTGAATTAGGCCCGCTGCTCGAATAGGATCGAGGGCAGGCGAGCACCGCCTGCCCCACCTGCGGGCTCACTGCAAATTCCAAGACATCAGGAGTTCTGAGACTCATC
>PLRZ01000169.1:0-422 GCA_003164075.1 Bryobacterales bacterium
TACCGCATCGTCCCGCCTAAGTATTACTTCCAGAATCGGGCCACCACCAAGCTTCATAGCGAGCTCGGGATGCCTAACATCATGACCCTGGACAGCATCGAACAGACCATGCCGGTGGCGGACCAGTGGCCGCTGGGCAACGTGTGGGGCATGCACGATTTTACCCGCACCGGCGCGCAGGGCGGCAGCACATGGCTGGATATGATCGAGCGGAACTATGGCGGCGCCAGCAATGTGGCGGAGTTTGCGGAACTCTCGCAGTTCATCAATTACGACGGCTATCGCGCCATTTTTGAGGCGCAGGGCAAGAATCGCATGGGCGTCCTGCTGTGGATGAGTCATCCCTGCTGGCCGTCTTTCGTGTGGGATACGTACGATTATTATTTCGACGTGAGCGCCGGCTACTTCGGCAGTAAGAAGGG
>PLRZ01000169.1:516-8496 GCA_003164075.1 Bryobacterales bacterium
TACCTGCGCGGCACACAGGAGAATCCGCAGTTATCCACGGCGGGTCCGGCGGGGCCCGGCAGTCCGGCGCCGTCGACCGGGACTATCGGCTACGACCTCAAGGCGATTCGCACCATGCCCAAGGTGAAGGTGGAGGCCACTACCAAAGTGGCGCGCGTGGGCAGCCGCTGGGTGTTGACCACCGAGTTGCACAATACCGATAAGACGCCCGCGCTGATGGTGCGAGTGAAGGCGGTCCGCGAGAAGAGCGGCGACCGCATTCTGCCGGCTCTTTATAGCGATAATTACCTGGCCCTGATGCCCGGCGAGAGTCGCACCGTCAAGACGGAACTGGAAGATGCCGACACGCGGGCCGAACGGCCGCGGATTACCATTGAAGGGTTCAATCTGGCATCTGCGAAGTAGATACAGTAATGGCCACGGATGAACACGGATGGACACGGATAAAACAAGCTCTTTCTTTTCTTATCTGTGTTCATCCGTGTTCATCCGTGGCTAAACTTGTTCTTGCACAAAGGCGATCATTATGAAAACCAGGACCGTTTTTCTTCTCTGCCTCGTTGCCGCCGTGTCCGTGCCGGCGTTTCTTGCCGCTCCTCCCGCGGACGCTCCCCCGCGGAAGCTCTCCTCCTTCGACGCCCAGGTCAAGCCGCTCTTAGCGCGCATGACGCTGGACGAAAAAATCGGGCAGATGACCCAGCCCGATCAGGAGTACATCAAGGACCTGTCCGACATCGAGAATCTGTCGCTCGGCTCAATCCTCAGCGGCGGCAGCTCCGACCCCAAAGAGGGAAACAGCCTGCAGGCCTGGACGGACCTCTACGACCGTCTGCAGCAGCANNATCCTGGGGGCGGTGATCTTTCCGCATAACATCGGCCTGGGTTGCACGCGCAACCCGGCGCTGGTGGAAAAGGTGGAGCGAGTCACCGCCGAAGAAATGCGCGCCTCCGGGATCCAATGGGCCTTCGCACCCTGTGTGACGGTGCCGCAGGATGCCCGCTGGGGCCGCAGCTACGAAGGCTTCTCCGAAGACCCGCAACTGGTCCGCGAGTTGGCCGGCCCTGCCGTCCACGGATTTCAGGGCAACGATCTCAAGAGCCCGCTCGCGGTACTCGCCTGCGCCAAGCATTTCATCGGCGACGGCGGCACGGCGTTCGGTTCGACGCAGCAGAAGAATGGTCCGGGGCTCGACCAGGGCGACACACGCGTCGACGAAGAGACCCTGCGGCGCGTCCATCTGCAAGGCTATATCGCGGCGGTGAAGGCGGGGGTGGGCACGATTATGCCGTCGTACAGCAGTTGGAACGGCGTGAAGGTATCGGGCAGCAAACAATTGCTCACCGGCGTCCTCAAGGGCGAGTTGGGCTTCGAAGGCTTCCTGATTTCCGACTACAATGCCGTCGACCAGATCGATAAGGATTACAAAAAGTCCATCGGGATTTCCATCAACGCCGGCATGGACATGGTGATGGTGCCGGACCACTACAAGCTGTATATAGACGACCTGAAGGCGCTGGTGACCGAGGGCACGGTCCCCATGGCGCGCATCGACGATGCGGTGACTCGCATTCTGCGCGTGAAGTTTGCCATGGGGCTGCTGGATCCGAAGCGCTCCCAACTGGCCGACCGCACTCTGGCGAAGACATTCGGCTCGCCCGAGCACCGGCAGGTGGCGCGCCAGGCCGTGCGGGAGTCGCTGGTGCTGCTGAAGAACCGGAATAAGGTGCTGCCGCTTTCGAAGAGCGCGGCGCGCATCCACGTGGCCGGCAAGAGCGCCGACAACATCGGCAATCAGTGCGGCGGCTGGACTATCGACTGGCAGGGCAAGACTGGCCCCGTGACCTCTGGCGGGACCACGGTGCTGGCGGCCATCAAGAAGGCCGCGCCGGCTAGCCAGGTGACTTACTCCGCCGATGGAACCGGCGCTGCCGGCGCCACCGTGGGGGTGGTAGTGGTCGGCGAGCGTCCCTACGCGGAGGGCGCCGGCGACCGGGCCGACTTGAGACTGGCGCCCGAAGACGTGGCCGCCATCGGTAACATGAAGGCCGCCGGAATCCCGGTGGTGGTGATTCTCTTCTCGGGCCGCCCCATGGTTCTGGGCGATTCGCTCGACAAGGCCGACGCGTTCCTCGCCGCCTGGCTGCCGGGTACGGAAGGCGACGGCATCGCGGAAGTGCTGTTCGGGGCGAATAAACCCACCGGCAAGCTGTCGTTCGCGTGGCCGCGGTCCATGGATCAATATCCCCATGCGAAGGACACCAATCCGCTGTTCGCTTATGGTTACGGACTGAGTTATTAAGTAGGTATTGATTGCCCTAACGTCTATAACGTTGGAGAATGAACCTATGCGCCGTGCCGCCTCATTGTCCTTAGTTGCCGCTTTGGGCGTCTGCAGCCTTGCGGCGCAGTCCATTCAGTACGTGGAGAGCCGCAAGCTCTGGCTCCTGACTACCCGCGACAGTTCTTATGCCATGGGGGTCGACCCCAACGGCGAGTTACAACATCTCTATTGGGGCGCGCCCCTGTGGCGTGCCGACGACGTGCCGGCGGCCACCGCGCGCCGCGAGTTGTCGTCGTTCGATCCGCCGGCCATGCTGGAGCGCGAGGAGTTTCCAGCCTGGGGCGGAACGCGTTACTACGAGCCCGCCCTCAAGGTAACGCGCGCCGATGGCAATCGCGACGTAGTGCTGCACTACTTATCGCACCAAATGCGCGACAACAGCCTGGATATCACGCTCAAAGACATCCGCGACGACATTCAAGTAGTCCTGCACTACCGTGTCTACCCGGACCACGGAATTCTGGAACGCAGCGCCACCATCCTGAATAAGACGGCCAAGCCGCTGATGGTGGAAAGCGCGCAATCGGCCACCTGGAACCTGCCGGCCGGCGAAGGCTATCAACTCACTTACCTGACCGGCCGTTGGGCCGCCGAGACGCAGGTGAACCATGAGGCCATCCACCAGGGCATGAAGGTGTTGGAAAGCCGCAAGGGGCACACCAGCCACAACATCAACCCCTGGTTCGCCATCGACGCGGGCGATGCCGGCGAGGAGCACGGCAGCGTCTGGTTCGGCGCGCTGGCGTGGAGCGGCAACTGGCGCATCACGGTGGAGCAGACACCCTACCAGCAGGTGCGCGTCACCGGTGGGCTCAATACTTTCGACTTCGCCTACCCGCTGAAGCCCGGTGAGACGCTCGATACGCCGGCCTTTTATGCCGGCTACTCGGGCCAGGGGTTCGGCGCCGCATCGCGCCTGCTGCATCGCTTCGAACGCGAGCGGATCTCGCCCGGCGGCCTCATGTCGCGGGTACGTCCGGTGCTCTACAACTCCTGGGAAGCGACCACTTTCAACGTCAATGAGGCCGGCCAGACGCAGCTCGCCGATACCGCGGCGAAGCTGGGCGTCGAGCTGTTCGTGATGGACGATGGCTGGTTCGGCAAGCGCAATAACGACCGCGCCGGGCTGGGCGATTGGACCGTCAATCCGCAGAAATTCCCGCAAGGGCTTAAGGGCCTGATCGACCACGTCAACGGGCTGGGCATGGATTTCGGCCTGTGGGTGGAGCCGGAGATGGTCAACCCCGATAGCGACCTGTATCGCCAACATCCCGATTGGGCCATCCACTTCCCCGACCGTCCGCGCTCCGAGTTGCGTAACCAGATGGTGTTGAACCTGGCCCGCACCGACGTGAGAGAGTATATCTTCGGCTTCCTGGACAAGCTGGCCAGCGAGAACAATATCAAGTATTTCAAGTGGGACATGAACCGCCCGCTTTCCGAGCCCGGGTGGGAAGACCAGCCCGTGGCGGACCAGCGCAAACTCTGGGTGGACTATGTCCGCAACTTATACGACATTCTGGACCGCCTGCGCGCCAAGCATCCCAAGCTGGAGATCGAATCCTGCTCGGGCGGGGGCGGACGCGTGGACCTGGGCATTCTGCGGCGCGTGGAGGAAGTCTGGGCCAGCGACAACACCGAGGCTTTCGACCGTCTGCGCATTCAGGAGGGATTCACCCAGGCCTACGCGCCGAAATTCATGTCGGCATGGGTCACCGACGTGCCCAACATGAATCGCCGCAGCACGCCGCTGCAATATCGCTTCTTAGTGGCCATGCAGGGGGCGCTGGGAATCGGCGCGAACCTGACTAAGTTCTCGGCGGACGATATGGCGGTAGCTACTAAGATGGTCGCGACTTATAAGCGGATCCGTTCCACGGTACAGTTGGGCGGCCTGTACCGCCTCTATTCACCGCGCACCGGCGACATCGCCGCCAATCAATATGTGGCTGCCGACGGCAAACAGTCGGTGGTCTTCGTGTTTCGGCACTCGCAGGAGTATTCCACCGCGCCGCCGGCCATCCGGCTGCAGGGGCTCGATGCGCGCGCGTTGTATCGCCTGGAATCGATCGACGGCAAGCTGGTGGAACGCCAGCCGCAATTGAGCGGCGCGTACCTGATGCAGGCGGGGCTCAACGTCGACCTGCGAGGCGATTTCGACAGCACGGCGGTGATTTTAGAGAAGGTACAGTAAAGCGGTCCGGAAGCGCCGACACCGCGTACAATGTGGGATTGACCGATCCGCTTCGGGTCGCTAAAACCCTGGCTCCCGGGCGCCGGCTCGGTAGTGGCTGTTATCGCCGCCGTCAAAAGTTCGGCTGGCCGGAAATGGCCGCCATGGTGGCCGGCGTCTTCAACAGTCTGCCGCCGGAGGTACGCGCCAAGACCTGCATCTTCGGGCAGAACTACGGACAAGCCGGCGCGATCGATCTCTTCGGCCCACAATACGGCCTCCCCAGGGCGATTCGCGGGCATCGGAGCTATTTCCTGTGGGGTCCGCATTCCTGCACTGGGGAAAGCGTGATCGTGATGGCCGGCCGCCAGGCATCGCTGGAATCGCAATACGCCTCGGTCCGCGAGGTGGCGATGTCTTCTATTGCCAGGGCCTGAAGTGGCCGGTGAGCGAAGTGTGGCCGAAAGTGAAGAACTGGGATTGAGGAGAGCGGCGCGCCGGCTGGAGTATGATAGAGAAATGCCGAAAGCTCCTACGGTGAGCAGTTTCTCGCTCGCCATCGAATACTATCGGGAGGAAGATGGCCGCTGGCTTGCGGACATCCAGGCACTGCCCGGCGTGACCGCATACGGCCGCACTAAGAAGCAGGCTACGGCGGCTGTGCAGGCGCTGGCGCTGCGATTGATCGCAGACAGGTTGGAACACGGCGAAGCAGTCCCCGGCCCGATGGATGTGACATTCGTTGCCGCCTGAGAAAACCTGGCCCTCCACAAAAGCGAAGCAGGCACTCGCTGCCTTGTTGCGGCTCGGCTGGAGCGTCAAGAGGCAAGGCGGCACGTCCCACCGAATACTGCGACGTACCGGCTGGCCGGACCTCTTGTTCGCCTACCATGATCGGGTGACTCTTGGTCCCACTGCAATGAAAGCACTTGCGAAAAAGACCGGCCTACGGCGGCAAGACCTATAGCACGGAGGCCGCCCCCGATGATACCCCCTCAGCCCTTCACCGCTCCCACGTGATACCCTGTCCTTCGGAGCCTTATGTCCCTTACGCGTGAAAAAGCTCAGCTCATGAGCGCCTCCGAGATCGATCGCACCCTGGTCCGCCTGGCGCATGAGATCCTGGAGAAGACCAAAGACCTCGACCTGCTTGCCTTCATCGGCATCCGCCGCCGCGGCGTCCCCCTGGCGCAACGGCTGGCATCGAAGATCGAAACCCTCGAAACTCGCAAGGTGCCCGTCGGCATCCTGGACATTAACCTGTACCGGGACGACCTCAGCACCGTCGATATCAAACCGGTAGTCAGTGCCACCGAAATCCCGTTCAGCGTGGAAGGCAAAGACATCATCCTCATGGACGACGTGCTGTATACCGGCCGCACCGTCCGCGCGGCGCTCGATGCGCTGTTCGATCACGGCCGCCCGGCGCGCGTCCAACTGCTGGTGCTGATCGATCGCGGCCATCGCGAACTGCCCATCGAAGCAAAATTCGTGGGGCGCAACGTGCAGACCAGCGACATCGAAATTATTGAAGTGAAGTTTCACGAAATCGACGGCTCGGAAAAAGTGCTGCTGGTGGAAAGGGCCGACGCGGGAGCGGCGTAATCGACAAAATGCCTGCCGGACTGCTGGGGATCGAGGAGTTGAGCCGCGCCGGGATCGAAGCTATTCTGGCGCGCGCCAAGGATTTTCAGCCCATGCAAAGCCAGACCGTCAAAAAGCTGGACACGCTGCGCGGGAAGATGATCGTCAACCTCTTCTATGAGGCCTCCACGCGCACCCGCACCAGCTTTGAGATCGCCGCCAAACGCCTGGGCGCCGACGCGGTTTCCATCACGGCTTCGGGCTCCAGCGTGTCCAAGGGAGAATCCCTGGTGGACACGCTCAATACGCTGGCGGCCATGCGGCCGGACGCCATCGTGATGCGCCACTGGGCATCGGGCGCGCCGCACTTTCTGGCGCGGCACCTGCCCACCCCCATCATCAACGCCGGGGACGGCACGCACGAACATCCCACCCAGGCGCTGCTCGACGCGCGCACCATTCTGGACCGCGCCAGCCACCTGGAAGGCCTGCGCGTGGCGATTATCGGCGACATCGCACACAGCCGCGTGGCGCGCTCCAACGTCTTCCTGCTGTCGAAATTCGGCGCCCGGATCGTGCTCTGCGGACCGGCCTCGCTGCTGCCCGTGGAACTGGCCCAACTGGCGCCGGGCGTCGAGCTTACCACCGATATTCGCGAGGCCATCCGCGACGCCGACGTCATCATGATGCTCCGCGTGCAACTGGAGCGGCAGCACGAAGCCTCCTTCCCGGCGAGCGAGTATTTCAGGTTCTACGGCCTGCGGCTGGAGCATCTGGACCTGGCGAAACCCGACGCCATTGTGATGCATCCCGGGCCCATCAACCGAGGGCGCGAGCTCTCTTCCGAAGTGGCGGATTTCCAGCGTTCCGTGATCCTCAACCAGGTGGAGAACGGGATTGCGGTGCGCATGGCGGTGCTCGAAAAGGTGATTGGATAGGCCATGTCGATAGTCATCAAGAACGGGCGTGTGATCGACCCGGCGTCGCAGACCGACCGCGTGGCGGACGTGCTGATTGTGGACGGGCTGGTTGCCGGTGTGGCCCCCAATCTCTCGTCGCCCCACGCCGAGGTATTCGATGCCACGGGGATGATTGTGGCGCCGGGCTTCATCGACATGCACGTGCATCTGCGCGAACCGGGCTTCGAGCATGCCGAGACCATCGAGAGCGGATCGCGCGCGGCGGCCGCGGGCGGATTCACGTCGGTCTGCTCGATGCCCAACACCAAGCCGGTGAACGACAGCGTGACGGTGACCAGCTACATTGTGGAGCGGGCGCGGCGCAACGCCGTGGTCAACGTATTTCCCATCGGGGCGATCACCAAGGGCAGCGCGGGCGAGGAACTGTCGGCCATCGGCGGCATGAAGGAAGCCGGCGCGGTGGCGATTTCCGACGACGGGTTGCCGGTGATGAACGCGCGGGTGATGCGGCGCGCCATGGAATTTGCGCGGTCGTACGGCCTCCCGATTATCCAGCACTGCGAAGATCTGAACTTGAGCGCGGGCGGAGACATGCACGAAGGCGCGGCATCGGTCCGCTGGGGACTGCGCGGGATTCCGTCCGCGGCGGAAGACGTAATGGTGGCGCGCGATCTGCTGCTGGCGCAGTTGACCGGCGCCCGCTATCACGTGGCTCATATCTCGACGCGCAACGCGGTGGCGATGGTCGAATACGCGCGCCGCAAGGGTCTGGCGGTTTCCTGCGAGGCCACGCCGCATCATTTCGCGCTATCGGACAGCGACATGGCGGCGTACGATAGCAGTTACAAGATGAAGCCGCCGCTGCGCTCGGTTGACGACCGCGAGGCGGTGACGGAAGGCCTGGTGGCAGGGACGGTGAGCGCCATCGCCACCGATCACGCGCCGCACGCCGGCAGCGAGA
>PLRZ01000169.1:8524-10009 GCA_003164075.1 Bryobacterales bacterium
GCTGGACGTACGATGTGAATCAGTCATTCTCACGGTCTCGCAATTCGCCGTTCGACGGTCGCACCTTCCGCGGCGGTCCGGTGGCGACGGTGGTGGGCGGAAAGCTGGTATGGCGGAGGGACGGGGCGTGATCGAGCACATTGAGATCGAGGGCTTCAAGAGTTTGGAGAAGGTGTCTCTCGATCTCGGTGCGCTGAATATTTTCGTCGGGACTAATGCTAGCGGGAAGACTAATTTTCTGGAAGCTCTGCGGGTGCTTCAGGGGATTGGTTACGGCTTCACGGCAGACGAGATTTTCAACGGCAAGCCGAAGGGTGCGAACACCGAGGTCTGGGAAGGCATTCGCGGCGGAAGCAATTACGCCGAGTCCTTCTCCCGGCCTGGCGGTAATATTGTGTTCCGCGTCACGGCTACAGTCGCCACGGGCGCAGCACCGGTTAATTACGCAGTCACCTTCACGTTCTCCCCAAAGGACACGCGCGTCTATTCCGAGCGGCTCAACGGCCAAACTATAAATGCCGTGCCGTTCGGCAATAGACCATCCCTGAGAAGTTCTGCCGGTGACCTGGCCGAGCACATCGCGAACATGCAGCTGTTCCGCCCGTCCCCCGCAGTACAGAGAGAATACTCAGCATTGTCCTTTGCCACCCGCATGGGCGAGCACGGCGAAAACTTCGCGGCACTGGTTCAATCAATCCTGGGCAATGAAGCGACAGCCTCCGCCTACGTATCGTGGCTAAGGGAGCTCACTCCAGCGGAACTAGACGAAGTGAAAATCCTCACCGGGGCCATGAAGGATCCTCTCTTCGCATTCCGGCTCAGAGGGACGGACTATCCTGCCCCGATGCTATCCGACGGCACGCTTCGTTTTGCGGCTATCGCGGCGGCATTCTTCCAGCCCGACCCCCCGAAGATACTACTGCTGGAAGAGATCGAAGAAGGGCTGCACCCCACCCGACTGCAGTTGCTCGTCGAGCTTCTCAAGTCACAAACGGGCCACGGCGTCGAGCAAGTAATCGCAACATCGCATTCGCCATATGCCATTGCGTGGCTCAAAGAAGAAGACTACAAATACGTCTTCCTCTGTACGAAGAACGAGGAGACGGGAGCCACTTCCATCACTCCGTTTTCCGAGGTTCCAGACCTTGTGGAACTCGCACGCACCCAATCGATCGCCGACCTTTTCGCCGAGGGTTGGATGGAGAACACCCTTTGAGTTGTAAAGTCCTCATCATCCCCGAGGACCCGACAAACGATCAGCACATCCTGCGCCCGCTGGTGGCAAGGCTTCTGAAAGAGTGCGGAAAAGCGAGTGCCAAGGTCGTCGTGCTCAGCGACCCATCTGTCTCGGGGTACGAGGACGCCTGCGGAAAGCTACCCGAAATCCGCAAAGCTTATCGCCGATTCAACCTTCTTCTGTTCCTCCCGGACGCTGACGGCAAGCACCAGAGCCGGGCAGACAAGTTCGCCCAATTGGAAGCCGAG
>PLRZ01000304.1 GCA_003164075.1 Bryobacterales bacterium
GCGCGGCGCATTCTGGATGCCGTCTACAGTGAGTGAGAAGCCTCAGCGCTGGCAACATCGGCGAACGTCAAGTGCGCTACCACGGGTTCCGCTTGGGCACGAGTAGGATATTTTGTCATAGTTACGGCGTGGTTCAGAAAATCGCTTTCACCTTCTATCCGAGGACCGTCCCGGATCTTGACCGGTATGTCGGTGACGGCCGATTCCCGAACCGAAGCCGTGCGCCGCAATCGGCCGTGGAATCTATACTACTGACCGAGCGCGAGAAACGAAGCCAAATTGGCAGGTACCGCTTGCGCCGCATGATCAGGGGCCGCTTTGCGTAGCCGAGCCAGCGGGGCGCACGAACGCCGCACGCCGGGGAGACGGCGGCCGACTGGAAAATCAGGGACGGCGCGACATAGAGCATGGCCGGCTCATCCAGGTCTCACATGAACCGCTACTCGCGCTTATCCGTCACCGCTATCGCCCGTGTACGTCCCACTTCCACCAGTCGCCGTCACGGTCGGAACCTGCAATCTGCAACTGAAACCGTCAGCCGTGACCTCTGTTCAGCTTCCGGTGGTGGCGATGCCACGATGGGATGGACCGTCACCACCCGGACGCTCGGTACGCCGAACAGCGGGCCAACCGCAACCAGCGTGACAGGGTATCAGGGCGCAACGCCTCCGGGGGCGTGGGGACCGAATTCCAACCCGACCGGAACCGTTACGACCACCGCCAACGTGATTGTTCTTGGAAACGTGCCCGGCTGCGGAGGGCTCGCCACTACCACGCGCGACGCCGCCGGTAACGTCCACACGAACTGCATCGACGGCTTGGGACGTCTGGGAGCCGTGCTGGAACCGAACGGCATGCTGACCAGCTACACGTATGACTTGCTGGACAACCTCACCGGCGTGAGCGCACAATGCCTGAGCGGCTACACCTGCTCGCCGGTGGGAAGCACGGGCCAGACCCGGACGTTCACCTACACCACTCTGTCGCGGCTCCAAACCGCCAGCAATCCGGAGAGTGGAACCGCCTCGTACACTTATTACAATAATGGGAACTTAAACACCCGGACGGACGGCAACGGCACCGCGGCCACTTTTACGTACGACGGAATAAACCGCCCGACCGGCATTACCTACACACCGGCATCGCCGGCGCTGGCGACTCCCAGCGTGCAGTATTCGTACGACAATAATTCGCTGGGGGCAGGCTTCACCGGCTTTGTAGGCGCGCTGAGTTCCGTCAGTTCCTCGGCGAGCAAGATGGAGTACAGCTACGACGGCCTTGGGCGGATTGTGGCGAGCCGGCAGACGACGCCCAACAACGGGAGCGGGACGCCGTATACTTTCAACAACTACACCTACTCCCTCACCGACCAGCTTACGGGTATCACGTACCCCTCGGGCCGGGCGATGAGCTACACGTTGGACTTGGCTGACCAGATCACCGGCGTAAAGGGCACGCCTGCCGTAGGGAGCGCCACGACATATGCTACCGGCGTAACGTACACGGCTGCGGGAAGCCTGTCGTCGCTACCGTTCAACAATGGCATCACGGAGACGCACACCTGGAATAGCATGTGGGAGCACACAGGCGTTTCCGCGGGAACGTTGCTGTCGTTGAATTTCAATTACTGCAACAACGGGCAGGCGCTTTGCACGCGCGGCAATACCTGCAGCCCATGGCAGCAGACGATTGCAGTCGGCGGGCAGACTCTGGCGGTGCAAGAGTACGTGCACGATCCGATCAACCGCTTGACGACTGCCTCAGAAAGGTGTGTGAACGCGACCGGAAGTGGCGGGTGTATGGCCAGTTCATCGCCGACGTTTTCTCCGACGTGTCCGGATTCGAGTAGCGTTTGGTGCCGCCAATTCAGCTACGATAATTCAGGGAACGTGACGGTGCCGAACCAAAATCCGGGGTCAAACGGGTGGGACGTGGCGTCATTTAACACGAAAAACCAGGCTGTTGGATCATCCTGGGGGTACGACAATGCGGGCAATATGACCAAGGGCCCAGGCGCGACCATTGCCTACGATGCGGAGAACCGGCAGGTGGCATATTGCACCAACATGACGAAG
Organism: Bryobacterales bacterium; assembly: GCA_003164075.1. Next base: position 2,076 of record PLRZ01000304.1, read on the forward strand.
GACCCCGTGACATGCCCGGACCAATATGGGGATGGACGGACATTGTACGTTTACGACGGATTAGGGAACCGGGTGCAGAAGATCGACTCGAACAATAATGCCACGACTTATGTGTACGACGCGTTCGGGAATCTGGCCGCGGAGTACGGCGGTTCCACGAGCATCACTCCAGGGACTCAATATCTGACGATGGACGGGTTGGGGAGCACGCGTCTGGTCATGAGCGGGGCGCAAGCGAGCGAGCGGCACGATTTCCAGCCGTTCGGCTCGGAGACCATCGAAGGGACGTGGCGAGTGGGCGTGGCGGGCGTCGGAGGCGTGCCGGGCTACGGAGTGGATACGGTCCGGCAGAAATTCACTGGGCAGGAACGGGATAACGAATCGTATTTGGATTTCTTCCAGGCGCGATACTTCAGCGGAATTCAGGGGAGGTTCCTCAGTCCCGATCCCGGGAACGCGGGGGCCGATCCGGCCGATCCGCAAAGTTGGAACGGGTATGCGTACGTCAGTGGAAATCCGCTGACGTTTACGGATCCGGGCGGACTTCTTGCTCAAGCTAATGGCGGTGGTGGTGGTAGCGGCCTAGGCGGCATTATTGTCGCCGGGTTGGAGGTGTTCGGCGATTGGGTCGCGAATCTTTTTGACGGCGGCGGACCTGATCCAAATAGACCTGGGGGGCGTTTGTCTGATGTCGGGTGGACACCGATGCCAACCTGGTCTGTGACGGGGTGGGGCATGGCCGACACGGCGAACTCGCCTGGCTTAGGTGCGGACGGCGGCGTATACACCATTCCTGGTCTCCTCTTTCTTGCCCAGGCGACCGGTGCTATGCCCAAGACAGGGGCACGAAAAACTGGCTCTTGTCTAGCAACTGTCGGGACCTTTGTTAATCTGCATCTTGGGGATGCGGGGACCCTAGCCAAGTCCCTCGGGAATGGAGTCACGCCAGCGGAGGTTCTCGCCACCGCAGGCAACGAGTCAGCCTATGGCAATATAAATCCCACAAAGGGATTCGCATATGTCGGAAATTATTTCGGCCTCCATGGCTCCGGCCCTGCGGGCAGCGTCAACGCAAAACTGGATGGTCCGATGCAGAAGTTCCCCCTCAGTAGCGGTTTTTCACTGTCGGGCCAGGAATTTGTAAAGAACGTTGGACCGTACATGCAACCCGGGATGGGACAAACTCCTCTGAAATTCTTTCAGATCCTAAATCAACATGGATACGCAACAGGGAATCCCGGGTATCCCGCCTTTATGGTCAGGAACGACAAGGTTCGGGGGCCATATACGCTGGTCAATGATTGTATGGGAGGACGCTAATGAAAATCACTGCTCTTGTTTTCTTGCTTCTCTTAGTTTCCGGTATGGCGGTGCACTCAGCTGAACCTTCAAAAATATCCGATTCTCAAGCAAAGGAGGTGATTGTAGCCTCCCTTACTGTACAGCAGAGGCGGCTGCCGAAGCTGCAGGTGGAGCAATTTTATGAATCGGGATCCTCCAAATTCTGGTTCTTCACCGTTATGTGGGAGGGTTTACCCAAAGGGAGTGCAGTCGTGGGGAACTACGCTGTAGATCCATACACAGGAGACGTCTTCAGCGCTGTCGCAAGCTGTGACGAGATCCACACCCAGACGCTGCAGGACCTACAACGGAGAATTCGCGCCAGTCTCCATTTGTCGAAGTCGGAATACCATCGGTTGAAAACAAAAGGGCCGCTTTGTGAAGAGTGATTACTGCCGACGCCGTTGGTCGCTCGCCGGTTAGCCATGGTATGAGGAATCGCGCCAGTGACGGCCCCTATCGCCCTCCGCGCCGGACAGATCGACGGCCAGAGCCAGGGGCGAGGTGCCCGTATCCCTCTATCGGACCTGTTGATCGGGGCCAGTGCCCTGGAACTCGGTTACAGCGTGGGAACCGCCAACATCCGCCACTTTCAACTGATCCCCGGCCTGAACGTGATCCGGCTTTAGTTGCCCTTTCCTCGCTATCGACTTTCCACAGCGGTCCCCGCCGTCAAGGAATCCATCCGGCAAGAGGGAAGGGGGTGGAACCTATTCCCATGCGTGCCTCTCTGAGCGCCTCGGCGAAGACCTCCTGCAGCGGGCTCTTACGAAGCTACATGCGCAAGAGCTCTATGGCTGGCTCAAAATACCGCTGGACGGGCAGAAGACCGCCGTGGAAGAGCACCTTCGCGATGCCGGCTGCGCGCCGGCGAATGAAGCCTCGGCGTTCTCCTTCGCAGCGTACCTTCCCGACTCGGCCAGCCCGCCCGAGCGCCAACTATTTACTGCCGATCTATCCGTTTATCCGTTGTTCTCATGCTGTTAAGAGCGGAGCACTCTCATCCCCGAGATGGAAGCAGCTCAGCCGGTTGGCGTCTTGCATCCGCGCTCCAGGCGGTGAAAGCTTCCGTTTCCGGCGCCACGGTAACACTGCGGAACGTCGCCGGCGCGGTGGGGGTTTCACCGAATCACCTCGGGCGCGTCTTTCGTGCGCATACCGGCGTCACGTTCCATGAATACCTGCTGGCGGCCAGGATGTTTCTCGCCTCGGACCTCCTGAACTCCCGGTTGTTACCGCTTAAGCAGGTGGCGGAGAGAGTGGGCTACAGCTTCGGCTCGCTGGCGAACCGTACCATCATGATCGTGGGCGCCGGCAAAATGTCGGAGCTGGCGGCGCGCCACTTGCGCCGCTCGGGCGCTTCCCACGTCTTCGTCACCAATCGGACCCATGAACGCGCCGTGGAGATGGCGGCGCTGTTTCAGGGCACGCCGGTGGAATACACGC
>PLRZ01000061.1:0-9617 GCA_003164075.1 Bryobacterales bacterium
TGCCGAGCCGCGCGCGGGAGCAAGCCGTTGGGTCTGAGTGCACAGGATATTTCTTCCCGGCTTCTTAGGGCCGCGAAACTTACTTCAGACGGCAAGAACCGCTTGCTGGCGCGCGCGGCTCGGAAAACGCTGCGATGATTCCACGGGATTTGTTACCGAGCCGGGCCCAGAGGGCACCCCGCCAGGGAGCGGTCTTTGCCGTTACGAGCCGGAGTTTCGCGGCAGAAACCAGTTGGGGGCCGCGAAACGATAAGCCGGCCAAATGTCTCGAACGTGCGCAATCGCTCCCGAACTCCTTACTCCCGGCCGGCGTACAATTCGGCGATGTGCTCGCGGCAATTCTCCAGCGCGCGGCTGCGCCGCAGTTTCATGGTGGCCGTCAACTCGCCCGCTTCGATGGAGAAATCGCGCGGCAGCACGCGGTACTTGCGCACCTGCTCGAAGGGCGCCAGTTGCCGATTCACGCGGAGGACCGCCTTTTGAATCTCGGCCACTACCGGGGGCGCCACGGCCACTTCCTGCTCCGGGCGGCCTTTCCACGGCTCCATCCCTTTGAGCGATTCCGCCACCGTGCAGTTGACGGTAACGAGCGCCGTCAGAAAGGGCAGGCGGTCGCCGATCAGCAGCACCTGGCTGATCAGCGGCTCCATTTTGAAAAGGGCCTCCACGCGCGACGGATAGATCTTCTTGCCGGTCGAGGAGACAATCAGCTCTTTCTTGCGGCCGGTAATGAAGATGTAGCCTTCGTCGTCGGCATGGGCCACGTCGCCGGTGTGCAGCCAGCCGTCGCGCAATACTTCGGCGGTGCTTTGGGGGTCGTTGTGGTAGCGGGAAAACAGGCACGGACTCTTCAGCAGCAGCTCGCCATCCTCGGCGAAGCGCACCTCGACGGCGGAGCACAGCGGTTTGCCGATGCTGCCGGGCTTGGGACGGTCCAGGGGATTCAGCGTGGCCACGCCGCCCTCGGTCAAACCATAACCCTCTATCAGCGGCATGCCAACGGCCTCGTAAAACTGGGCCAGGTCTTTGCTGAGCGGTGCGGCGCCCGAGGCCGCCACGCGAAGGCGCCCGCCGAATCGCATGCGCACTTTGTGGAACATCAGCCGGTCGGCCAGCTTGAGCGGAATGCGAATTCGTACCGGGACCGGTTTGCCTTGCCGGCGGTAACGGGCCGCGGCCAGCCCCAGCGCCAGCCCGCCATAAAAAGCCTGGCGCGCCGGCGCGGGACGCTTGCGCAACTCCGTGCAGATGGTGGAATAGATCCGCTCCCACATGCGCGGCGGCGCCAGCAGAATGGTGGGCCGCACTTTGCGAATTTCCTGCGGCAGCTTCAGCAGGCTCTCGGAAAAAGTCACCGGCATGCCGGCGTGGATGGGCAGCAGCTCAATCACCACGCGCTGCGCGATGTGCGCCGAGGGCAGAAACGCCACTGTGGAATCCTGCGGCCCGAGCGGCAAGACGGCGGGCGCCATGTCCAGGTTTGAAACCAGAGCCTGATGGGTGACCAGCGCCATTTTGGGTTCGCCCGTGGCGCCGGAGGTGAGGTACAGAATCGCCGGGTCCGCGGGTGCCAGTTCGGCGTTCATGCGCCCCGCCATTTGCGGATCGTTGGCTAGCGCCTGCCGGCCTCTGGCGCGCAATTCCTCCAGGGTCAGCGCTCCTTCCGCCGTTCCGGTAAGTAGAAACCAATGCCGCACGGACGCGCCGCGGAGCGCGGCCAGCATCTTCGGATTTTCCACGAATACCGCGCAGGCGCCGGACATCTCGATATTGTGGAGCAGATCCTTGGGCGGATAGCTGGGATAGAGCGCCGCGGCGATGGAGCCGTTGGCCATGGTCCCGATGTCGGCGAGGTAGAATTCCAGACGCGTTTCCGAGTTCAGCGCCACTACTTCGCCCTTGGCGATTCCCAGGGAGCGCAATCCGGCGGCGACTTCGTTGACCGCCTGCAGGTACTGGTTCCATGACAGTGTGAGGTAGCCGCTCCCGGCCGGTTGGTGGAGCGCCGCGGCGTCTCCGTAAAGGCGCGCGGCATCTTGCAATACCTGAATGACGGTGCGAGTGGACACTTCAAGCAATTTACCACGCGGCCCGTGCGGACCGCGTCATCGCGACCAAGTGAGGCCACGGCCCAGTACGAAGATAAACAGCAGGCTGGCGAGGGCTCCGGCGGCAATCCACGCGATGTGGCGCGGTATGGGGGCAACCGGCTCCTCCTGGTGGACCCGCTTCCACCATTGCATCAAGCTGGGCAGGCTGAGCAGGCCGGCGTTCGCGCCCAGCGTGGAGGGCAGCGCCGACGCGATCACATAGAAGAGTCCGAGGGGATTCAGCAGACCGCCCAGTCCGGCCAGCAAGCCGTCGGTGAAATACGGCGTCCAGCACAACCGGCGGATACGCGGCGAGCTGTCCGCTTTTTTGTGAAACGGCTCCATTTCGGCGCCCACCACCACCATGGAGGCGTAGTAGGACGCCACCCCCACAACCACCAGCCCCAATTGCCACGCCCAGTGCGGTTTGAGGCCCTGAATCACAGCCGCCCAATCGCCGAAATTCGTGACGCCGGAAAAGAAAAAGTAGCCCGTGCCAGTGAAGAGATTGCCCATCAGCGCCAGAACCAGGAAGTAGCGGGTGGCCGGCCGGTAGCGCTGCGGCCGGCGCAGCAGGAGCCAGAAGACGGCCGCGAAGATCAGATTCACCAGCGTGCCGGCGGCGGCCATCGGGCGCGTGTCCAGATCGCTCTGCAGCGCAACCGTACTCATGGTCAGGCGATGGGCGCCGCTCAACCACGCGGTCACTCCGTGACCCAGGCCTTCGTGCAGAACGTCCTGGAGGACGCATGCAATCGCCGAGATGGCAACCATGGTGGGCCGGTCGTCCCTGCTGGTTTCTGGCATAGGGACTGTTATACCTCAGAAGGTCGGAGACGTGGGGTAGGTTCTCGACGGTATTTCGAGGTTGTGTAGCCTGTCCCCGAATTAGCGGCTATACGCTGACCACCGGACAGGGAGACTGCCGGATGATGGCGTAGGCGTTGGTGCGCAGCCGTCCGAAAACCCCCGCGGCGGAGCCACGCCCGATCACCAGAACGTCGGACCGCAAGCGGGCGGCGGCGGCGCAGATCACCTGGGCCGGCTCGCCGGTTTCCAGCGCCACATCGGCTTCAACGCCTGCGGAGCCCCCCAGCATGCGCAATTCCTCCCCGGCCGACAGTTGCACATCCGGACCGCAGGGCGAGGCATGCAGCAACGTGAGGTGGGCGCCGAATTCCCGCGCCAGGCTGGCCGCCCATCCGAGCGTCTTGGAACTTTGCGGCCCCAGGTCCACGGCGCAAAGGATGTTGCGGATGGGAATGGAGATCGCGGCCGGTGCGTCCTCCAGATGGACCCCGGTCCACACCGGACAATCGGCATCGTGCAGAACCTTGGCCGTGTTGGATCCCAGAATGAAGCGGCGGAATGGGCCGTAACCGTGGGTCGGCATCACGATCAGGTCGCAGTGTTCGTTGTGGGCGAAGTCCACGATGGAGCCGGACGGGTCGCCTTCGAGGACGATGCGGCGCACGTCGATGCCGGCCAGTTCGGAGGCCATGAAGCTCGCCAGGTCGGTATTGGCCTCGACGACACGGTCGCGGCACAACTCCGCCAGCATGGAGCCGGCGATATCCACCGCGCCAAATTCGTACTGCGGCGGCGCCAGCACGTGCAGCAGCACCAGTTGGCAACCGAAGTGGCAGGCCAGGGACCCGCCATAGTGCGCGGCTCCCACGGAACGCTCCGAGAAATCGACGGGGAGAAGAATGCGGGTAACGGACTGCATAAACCTCCAGCATAATCCGATTCAGGGCTATTTCGGGGACAGGCTACATAACCTCGAAATTCAAATCGGTGAGCGGAACGGAGTTTCGAGGCGATGAGTCCCGCACAGACTGGAGAGCTAACAGCTAATAGCCAATCGCCGCTTTAGCCGCCGGCCCTGCGCTCCACTTTGCGTTTCGCTTTCCGCTCGGCCTTCCGGAGATTGGCCGCGGCCTGCCGCATGGAGGCGACATAGGCATCGGAAGCCGCCACGCTCTGCCGGCAGGGCTGGCAAATCAGGAGGTGCTTTTCAATTTGCGCCACTGTTCTCGCCGACAGATTGCCCACGGAATAGTTCTCGGTGGTTTCCTCGTCGAGGTGCTGATCGACTGTGCGGGCCATACCCGATAACCATTGTGCCGTACTTGCCATTGAAGGTAAAGTTATTTGGAGCGGGAGAAAATCTCACAGATTTTTGAGACGGAGGCATCTAAGACGCTTTTGCCGACGCCGAATCGACGTTCCGGACGGGTGCGGGAGGCTTGAACCCCAGGCGGCGGGCGAAACGCGCCTGACCGAGTTCGGTGAAACGACTCTTGGCGCGCGACTTGGTGAGCCGGAATTGCGTTTGGGTGAGGCCCATGTCCCGGCAGATCTGGCGAGGCGATTGTTCCTGCAGGTAAAAGCGCATCAGCACTTCGCGATCCCGTCGCGGCAGAGTGTTGAGAACGCGCATGGCCAGATCGAGATTCTGTTGGTCGATGGCCTTGCGTTCCGGGTCGGGCTGACGGTCGCGCAGAACTGCCCCATGTTCCGGATCGACCCAATTGCGGCGGGCTTCCACGGCGGCGCCAATGTAGCTGGCCACCTGGCGGCGAATGATGGTGCGCACATAGCCCATGAGTCTTTCGGGTTCCCGCAGATCGCCCCGGCGGATGGATTGCGCGATCGTCAGGAACGCATCGTGGACCTTGTCGTCGAGATCCTGCGGCCCTAACTGGCGGCACAGATAGAAGCGGATGCCGGTAGTGAAAACACCATACAACTCCTCCATGCCGGACGGGTCGCCGGCCCGAATGCGCTCCACCATGCTGGCCCATGGCTGCGGCGTCTCCGAAGGCGCCTCGGAGTGTGGAACAGAGTTCACTGCAAGAGTGGACGGATTCATCGTACGTTTACTCGTATCGAAGGCAAGACAAGACTCTGGTACAAATTTCCGCAAGCGGTCGTGCGGGATTCCGAAGCTAAGGCACACCAATTTTTACTGGGGTGTACTCCCTTGGGCGAATACGCTTGACGTAGGAATACTACCAGAATTACTAGTCGAATTAGTATCCCTCAAATGGGGGGGCATCAGAGTATTGGCTGCGGGGAATTAAGTACTTTAAGCCCATTCTGTCGGTAAGAAAAAGTGAAAAACAGGGGTTAATTCTTAATTACTTGACTGTTGTTCGAGGAAGGAATTGAGGCCGTCCAACTCGGGTGTTGCTCGCGACAAAAAAATGCCGTGCGGCATTCGCTTGGCGCGGGCCGTTTTGAGCTGCTGCTAATTCTAAAGGGCTTGGGCTCTGGCATCTAAGCTGCATGGCAATCGAGTGCCATGCTCGACCGGCTTGCCGGACAAATCGAACGCTACATGGATCTGCTGAGCACGCGGCAGAAGCTGGTAGCCTCCAATATCGCCAACGCCGACACGCCTGGGTATCACACCCAGGACATCGACTTCCAGACGGAATTTCAGAACGCCATATCGGGGACGCCGAACGTTATGGATGTGGGCGGTCTGCCGATGAAGAACGATGGCAATAATGTCAGCCTGGATCGCGAGTCGCGGCTGCTGGCGGAGAACGCTCTTCGTTTCAACGTGGCTACCAACCTGCTTCGCGTGCAGATCAGTTCTCTGCGGTCGGCAATCAAAGAGGGTCAAAGCTCGTGAGCCTGTTTTCGGCGCTGTCGGTGGGAGCATCGGGGATGGCGGCGCAACGCGCTCGGGCCGAGCTGCTGGTGGAGAATATGGCCAACGCCGACACCACCCGCACTCCCGAGGGTGGCCCGTATCGCCGCAAAGACGTGGTATTCGAAAGCAGTTCGGTGGAGACGCCGTTCTCGTCTGTTTTCAGCACGCAACTCAACGCCCCCACCGGTGTAGCGGTTTCCGGCATCCTCACCGACACGAGCGACCCGGAGCGTCGCTATATGCCTGGCCACCCCGATGCGGATAAAGACGGCTATGTGGCATTTCCTAAAATGAACCCGGTGGAGGACATGGTCGACCTGATGGGCAGCGCGCGCACGTATGAGGCCAATGTGGCCGCTATCGGAGCGGTGAAGGACATGATCCAGCGTTCCATCGACTTATTCCGCTGAGGTTAACCCATGGCGGCCCCGATTCTACCTATTTCCGCACCGGTACTGCCGGGTCCCATCCGCCCGGCCGGAGAAGCCGCTGCGGGCAGCGGGTTTCAGGATATTTTCGCGAGCGCTGTCGGGCAGGTGGAGTCCATGGGGCAGGACGCTTCGGCTTCCGTGCAGAAGTTCCTCTCCGGAGATGGCAGCGAAGACATTCACACCACGGTTCTGGCCACGCAGCGGGCGGAACTGGCATTCGAGATGTTCCAGCAGGTGCGCAATAAGGTAGTCAGCGCATATCAGGAAATCATGCGGATGCAGATGTAAGGAGCGATTTTATTGCAACTTATGTCTCAGGTTATTGGCCCGTCCGGCCGATCTAGCTAACAGGGCCCGCTCTGGGGCGGCACACGGCCATGAAAAAGATTCTGGCAAACCTTTCGGCGCGGCAGCGGATCACCATGGCGGTGGTGCTGCTGGCTGCCGCCGGGGGCCTGTACGCGCTGGTCCAGCATCAGCGCGAGGCGGACTTCCGGCCGCTGTTCACGGGTGTCGCGCCGGAAGATGCCTCGGCCATCGTGCAAAAGCTGAAAGAGAGCGGCGTGGACTACCGCGTGCCCGAAGAGGGCGGCATGGTGCTGGTGCCCTCGGCACGGCTGGCGGAACTGCGCATCAATATGGCGGCGGCGGGGCTGCCCAAAACCGGCCGTATCGGCTTTGAACTCTTCGACAAGACGAATCTGGGAGCCACGGAATTCACCGAGCACATCAATTACCGGCGGGCGCTCGAAGGCGAGTTGGAACGGTCGGTGATGTCCCTGGCGGAAGTGGAGCAGGCGCGCGTCCATATTACCTTCCCCAAGGATTCCGTGTTTCTCGAATCGCAGCAGCCGGCCAAGGCCAGCGTTTTGGTAAAGCTCCGGCCGGGCAGCCGGCTGGCGCCGCAGAACGTGCAGGCGATCGACCACCTGGTAGCTGCCGCGGTGGAGGGCCTGACGCCCGATGCCGTTTCCGTCCTGGACATGAATGGCAATCTCCTGGGCCGGCCCAGATCGCCCGGCCCATTGGACGGACCGGAGCCTTCCGAGGCTGCTCTGGACTACCGTCATCATGTGGAGACCGACCTGTTGGCGAAAGTCAATTCCACCCTGGAGCCGCTGCTGGGGGCGGAGAAATTTCGCGCCAACGTTTCCGTGGAATGCGATTTCACCGGGGGCGAACTGAGCGAAGAAGTCTTCGATCCGGCGCATTCCGTGATGAGCAGTTCGCAGCGCACGGAAGATAGCAGCGGAGGGGCTTCGGCCAGCGGCGTTCCGGGGACGGCTTCGGCCCTGCCCCGTCCCACTTCGCGGCCGGGCAGCGGTTCCAGCCGAATTTCACGAACCACCGAGAATATCGCTTATCAATCCAGCCGCACGGTGAAAAAAACCCGCATGCCGGCCGGGGTCGTGAGGAAGATGTCTCTGGCGGTGCTGGTAGATCAATCCGTGACTTGGGAAAAAGATGGGAAGGGGATGCGGCGGGTGCTGGTGCCGCCGGCTCCCGAGACCCTGAAAATCATCCACGACCTGGTGGCCGGCGTCACCGGTTTCAACCAGGAGCGGGGCGACCAGTTAGTGATCGAGACACTGCCGTTCGAATCCACGCTTCTGTTGGAACCACCGCTGCCTCCCGGGACAGTGGCCGTGCCTGTGAGGCCGGCGGGGCTGCCGATCCAACTCGATCGCAAGACCCTCCTCATCGGTGGCGGCGCGGCAGCCGGCGCCATCGTAATCGGATTCCTGTTTGCCATGCTGCTGCGGCGCGGGCGGAAGAAAAAGGTAATGGCCAGTTCAGCGGCGGAGCTGGACGCGGGCGACAGCCCCGCCGCGCGCGCGGCCTTGGCGGCGGCGCATGCCGAGCACGATCTGGAAGACCAACTCGCCGAGCGCGACGCCCTGCAGCAGAAGAGCGACGCGCAGGTGCTGAGCAACCTCAAACTGGCGCCGGTGATCACCAAAAAGGCCGAGGTGATGGCCAAGCATCTGCGCGAGAGGATCGCCAAGGAACCGGACATTGCGGCTCAGATCCTGCGCACCTGGATCCGCGAGGAAGAGATGTGATGTCCCGGGAACGCGTGCCATGATTCTCAATACAAACAAGGAAGAATCGGTATCCAGCCTGAGGAAAGCGGCCATGCTGCTGGTGGTATTGGGGGAGCAGGCCAGCGCCGAACTGCTCCAGCAACTCTCCGAAGAAGATGTTCAGAAGGTCAGCCGCGAGGTGGCCAAGATCACCGCCATTTCAGCCGAACAGGCCGAAGGCGTCCTGACCGAGTTCCACCACATCTCCACGGCGGGAGACTATGTGGCGCGCGGAGGCATCGAGTTCGCGCGCAAGCTGCTGATGGCGGCCTTCACTCCGGAGGTGGCCAAGCGGCTTTTGGACCGCCTCACCAAAGCCTTGGGCGCCGATGCGGCCTCCTTCGACGCCATCCAGAAGGCCGATCCCGGCCAGCTTGCCAAGTTCATCCATAGCGAGCACCCGCAGACCATCGCCCTGGTGCTCTCGCATCTCAACCAGACGCAGGCCGCAGCGCTGCTGACGTCGCTGCCCGCGCAGATGCGCGCCGACGTGGCCCTGCGCATGGCCAGCCTGGACCAGATCTCCCCGGAAGTCATTATCAAGATCGCGTCGGTGATCGGCCAGAAGCTGAAAACTCTCGGCGAATTCGCCCGCGAATCGTACGGCGGCGTCCGCGCGGTGGCGGAGATGCTCAATCGCCTGGATTCCACTTCCACGCGCGAAATCCTGACCCACATCGAGCAGCAGGACACCAACATCGCGGAGACTATCCGCCATCTCATGTTCGTGTTCGAAGACCTGCTGCTGATCGACCCGATGGGGCTGAAGGAAGTGCTGGCCAAGGTCGACCGCAAGATCCTGACGGTGGCTCTTAAGGGCACCAGCGAACAACTGCGCAACCAGATCCTGGGCTCCATGTCGCAACGCGGCGCGGACATGCTGCGGGAAGACATGGATGCTCTCGGTCCGATCAAGATCAAAGAAGTAGATGCGGCGCAGCAGCAGATCATTGCCGTTGTCCGCCAGTTGGAATCGGAAGGGGTAGTGAGCCTCAAGGGAACGGTTGGGGAGCAGTATGTCGTCTAAGGTGTACGGGCCCGGCAACGAGCGCCCGTTCGGCCCGTTGGTATGGCGCGTGGTGGGTTCGGCGAAGATGGCCCCGGCCGCCGGCGAGCCGGCGCCGGATACGGCTGCCCAGATCGCGCAACTGGAGGCCCAATACCAGCAGAAGGTGCGCGAAGCCCACGCGGCGGGAGTACGGGAAGGGGAGATCGCCGGCCGGAACCGCGCCGCCGCCGAATTTCAGCCGGTGGTGGAGCGCCTGACCCGCTCGATCCAGGAAATCGCCAACATGCGTACCCGCCTGCGGCGGGAGGCTGAAGCCGATGTGGTGCAACTGGCGCTGGC
>PLRZ01000061.1:9631-10346 GCA_003164075.1 Bryobacterales bacterium
GGCCAGGTAGAGGTCCTCGCGGACCAGTCGCGCGAGTTGGGATCGGTGGTTTTCGAGACTACCCGAGGCAACCTGGATGCCTCCGTGGATTCGCAGCTACAGGAAATCGAGAGAGGATTGGCGGACCGCCTGCACAAACAGTCATGACGGAGAGAATCTCACTGGCGCCCTACCTGGCCGAGCTCGACCGCATCCCGCCATTCCGTTGGACGGGCCAGGTGACCGAGGTGGCCGGCCTGCTCCTCGAATCGCGCGGGCCCAACGTCGCGATCGGCGATTTCTGCGAGGTCCAAGCCTCCAATGGGCGGCGTATCCGCACGCAGGTAATCGGATTCCGCAATGGGCGGGTGCTGGCCATGCCGCTCGAAGAAATCGACGGGCTGCAGTTGGGCGACATGGTGGAGGCGCGCAGCCAGGATGCCCGGGTGGAAGTGGGTCCGGGCCTGCTCGGCCGCATCCTGGATGGTTTCGGGAAGCCCATTGACGGCGGCCCGGCGCTCGAAGTTCGGGACACCTACAACCTTCACGGCGAAGCCACCAATCCCCTCGATCGCGAGCACATCACCCAGCCGCTGGTCACCGGCATCCGCGCCATCGACGGTCTGTTACCGTGCGGGAAGGGCCAGCGGCTCGGCATTTTCGGCGGCAGCGGGGTGGGGAAGAGCACGCTGCTGGGTTCCATGTCGCGCCACAATTCCGCCGATGTCACGGTAAT
>PLRZ01000061.1:10365-10921 GCA_003164075.1 Bryobacterales bacterium
TTCCGCGACCAGGGCGCCAGCGTTCTGCTGGTGATGGACTCGGTAACCCGCCTGGCGATGGCCCAACGCGAGATCGGGCTGGCCGCCGGCGAACCGCCGAGCCAGAAGGGATACACCCCATCGGTCTTCAACCTGCTGCCCAAGGTGCTGGAGCGGGCCGGCAATTTCCGCAAGGGCTCCATCACCGGCTTCTTCACCGTCCTGGTGGAAGGCGACGATTTCAACGAGCCCATTTGCGATGCGGTGCGCGCCATTCTGGACGGCCACATCATTCTGTCGCGCCAACTCGCCGCCCAGAATCACTACCCGGCAATCGACATTCTAAACTCCGTCAGCCGGCTCACCTCCGCCATTGCCACACCCAAGCAGAAGGTGGGCGCGCAGCGGCTGCGCCAGGCTCTTTCGGCCTACCACGACGCCGAGGACCTGATCCAACTGGGCGCCTACGTAGCCGGCACGAATCCCGTCCTCGACACCAGTATTCGCGTGCGCCCCGAGATCCTGGATTTTCTGCGCCAGGACCAAACTGCCACCTGCCCCATCGATCAGACGCTGG
>PLRZ01000275.1 GCA_003164075.1 Bryobacterales bacterium
CGCCCTGAATGCCACTTTCGACGACGTTCGACCCGAGGATTACGACGGCCTGGTGATTCCCGGCGGCCGTGCGCCCGAGTACCTGCGGCTGAATCCCCGAGTGCTCGAAATAGTGCGCCATTTTGCGGATTCCGACAAGCCGATAGCGGCCATCTGTCACGCGGCGCAGATACTGGCGGCGGCCGGCATACTCGCAGGCAAGCGGTGCAGTTGTTATCCGGCGGTTGGCCCGGAAGTGACGGCGGCCGGCGGCACGTATGAGGCCATCGGGATCGATCAGGCCTACACCAACGGGAAGCTGGTCACGGCGCCGGCGTGGCCCGCGCATCCCGCATGGCTGGCCCAGTTCCTGCAGGTGCTCGGCACGCGGATTGAGCCGTAAGAAACGCTGTTGGCTCCTGGCCCGGATCGTAAATGAGCCCGTTTTCGTGGCGCGGGCACTCCTGCCGGCCGGGTCGAGTCTCCGAGTCTCCCGATGTCGGCCGGGGATTTCGGGTAGTTGGCGAAATTGACCTGAGGCGTTCCTTTCGGTGGCGAGAGCTTAGCAGGTGGGGCAGGCGGTGCCGCCTGCCCGCCCGCACTGAATCAGNNGCGAGCACCGCCTGCCCCACCTTCGGGCTCGCTGCAAATTCCACGACATCAGGAGTTCTGAGACTCATCTCGACGCTCCGGGACGGTGGATGCCGGCATTTCGAAGTGGACGAATTGCCCGGCCTGAACCACTTGTTTCAGCACGCCAAAACGGGCGCGGTCGGCGAATACGGGGAGATCGAAGAGACAATGGCGCCAGAAGCGCTGGAGAAGATTGCGGGTTGGATTCTGGGGCGATGAGAAAAGAGGCTTTTAGCTCTTAGCCAACAGCCAAGAGCTACTCATCCTCCACCGGTACGCTCATCGCGGAAAGCCTGGTCTCCTCCCGCTTGAGCCGCGCTGTCTTCACCATGCGCAGGAAGCGGTGCGCCAGTTCCTGAATCCATTGGGCGTGATGTTCGTGGATGGCCTCCCGCGGAATCAAATCTCCGCCGATGCCTAATGCCGCGGCGCCCGCCAGGATGTAGTCGCTGGCCGTGTGCTGGTTCACACCGCCCGCCGCGAGGAGCGGTACTTCCGGGAACGGGCCGCACAACGAACGGATATAGGATGCGCCGCCTACCGGTCCGCACGGATAAACCTTCACTAAATCCGCGCCCGCTTTCCACGCGGCCCAAACCTCGCTGGGCGTCAGCGCCCCCGGCATCACCGTCAGATTGTATTGCGCCGCCACTTCCATCACTCCCATAAAAAGCCCGGGACTGGTCAGAAAATGGACTCCCGCGTCTACGCACCGCCGGGCCGTCGCGGCATCGAGTACCGTGCCGGCTCCCACCGTCATCTCAGGCCGATTCCGCAACAACTCCGCGACCACTTCGAGCGCGCCCGGCACAGTCATGGTGACTTCTACAATCGGGATTCCGCCGCGGGAGACCGACTCGGCGGCAAATAATGCGTCTTCGGCGGACGTAACGCGAATGGCCGGAACGATGCCGACCTCTTCGATGCGGGTGCGAACCTCTTCCCTGGTCACGAGTTTACTCTAACGCAACATTTGGGAAGGAATTCCATATCTTTGAATATCTTTAGGCCACCACGCCGGGATTCAATGCACGTTCGGCTGCAACGTCCAATCGCCCTTGAGCCGGCCGTTGGGGATATCGTTCAGATCGTTGGTCTGATAGCGCTTCCCGAAGGCGTCCACCCAGGTGTAAGAGTGGCCGGCGCCGGGATCCAGCCGCTTTTCCCGATCGAGCGCGTAATCGGCCCAGTCACCTGCCATACGCGACCGGGCATCCATGGAACCTCGAGCGGCTTTCATCGACCCGTCCGTGCCGCGCGGCAGGACCGAAAGGAATTGCTCGTGCTGCCGCTGCCGCAGGGCCTGGCTCTGCACCAACGAGTCGTGCTGGGCCTGCAGGGCGCGATTGGCGTCGCCCCCCATCTTCGCCAGCATTTGCGAGCCCTGCGCGGATACGGCATTGATGTTGTCGACGGCCAACGACCGCCAGATGGGCGCCAAAGTGGCCTCCGGAGCGTCCAATTGGCCCGCGCGGGTGCGGGTTCGCGAAACCTGGGCGGAACAGGAATGGAAATGCGTCACCTTCGCATCCTGGCCAGGACGCCGCGCGTCGTCGCGGCAGGTAACGGTGGCGCGCAGGTATTCCTCGACCGGTATGCCGTTGATGCGGTACCGCACCAGGAAGCCCGCCCGGTCCACCTTCCGCCCCGGGCCGGACTCCTCTGCCAGATGCTCCGGCGGGGCCTCGCGCACGAACGTCACACCCAGAATCGCGACCATGTACTGTAAGAACTGGCTGGCCGGCATTTCCTTGTCCAACGGCAGGCAATCCTGGCTGGCGGGGTTGGGCACCTTGGGGAGGAGGGTCGACCACTTCCAATCGAACCTCGGCAACATCTTGATTTCCGTAATTCCGTCGGGACTCATGAGCCGAAACACCGGGAAGGGTCCGGCGACACACGAGGTCCCTTGCATCACCAGCCCTTCGAAGAACCAGTTCGCGGGGATGGTCATGGAGTACGCCCGCATTTTCAGAATCGGGTCGACGATTTCCACTTGCCGGGTCTGGCCTGAGGCAATTCCCAACGCTGCCAGTGCGACGGTCGCCCGGACCAAATCGACGCAAATTCCCATGGTGGATTGACCATACTTGTCACACCATGTGCAAGCAAGCCGGAAGCGGTAGTGCTACGGTAGCAAACCGACCGCTAAGTGACGGATTTACGGAGGGTTGCATCGGACACAAAAAACGCGTAGTCTGAATGAGTCAAGGCGCGTTTGGGTCCTAAGATGCCTGCGGAATCAGATCTCGATAAGCAGGCCGGTGGAGAGGCAACCGGCGCAATTCCGCGGGAAGCGGTGCTGGCGGCGCTGGATGCGGCGGTCCACAGCGCGGCCTTTACCAAAGCCAAACGTCCGGCCCGGTTCTTGCGGTACCTGGTGGAAACCGCCCTCCGCGGCGAAGGCCAATTCCTCAAAGAAAGCGTCCTGGGAACGGAAGTGTTCGACCGTCCCGCCACCTGGGATCCGCGCCTGGATCCGGTGGTCAGGCAGGAGGCCGCGCGCCTGCGCAAGCGCCTCGCCCACTACTATGAAAGCTGCGGCGGTGAGGTGGCAGTCCGCATCGAGCTACCGGTAGGCAGCTATGTGCCGCTGTTTCGGCGGAAATCGGCCGAACCCGAAACGGCAGCGGTGGAAACTCCGGTCGTGGGGCCGGCCCCAGTCCGGCGGCGGCGCCACTGGCCGTATGTGGCTGGCGGAATTCTGTCGATTGCCGCCGCAGTCCTCATCTGGGGCGCCGTCTCCGCCCACGATTCCGTGGCTTCCATCGTGGTGTTGCCGTTCACCGATTCAACCGCCGACGTGGCGACGCAGTATTTCGCCGACGGGCTCACCGATGAGATCACCGATTCGCTCGCTCGTCTGAAGACGTTGCGGGTGATCGCCCGCTCCTCCGCCTTTCGGTTCAAAGGGAAGACGATCGACATCCCGGAGGTAGGGCGGTTGCTGCACGTTGGCTATTTGCTGGAAGGCAGCGTCGACCGGGCTGGCGACCGCATCCGCATCATCGCGCATCTGGAGCGCGTGTCCGACAGTTCCCTGGTCTGGTCCAACACTTATGAGAGTGGCGCCTCGGACCTTTTCGCGCTGCAATCGGAACTGGCGGCGGCTATCGCCGGAAGCTTGAAAATCACCGCCGGGGTTCCCGCCACCAAGCACCAGCCCACCGCCGAGGCCCACGAATACGCGCTGAAGGCCCGCTACGACATGCAGGCGATGACCACCGAGTCTCTGGCGAAAGCCGAGGCCGAGTACCGGCGCGCCATCGAACTCGATCCACAGTATGCCGCGGCCTATCTGGGATTGGGCACCGTGCACTACAATCGAAACGCTGCCAGAGGATCGGCCTATCAGACCGAGGCCGAGCGTAAGAGCGCGGAAGAGTTAGCGCGCAAGGCGCTTCAGTTGGATCCTGACCTGTCCACGGCTCACGCCATGCTGGCGAATCTCGCCATGCAATACGCTTGGGATTGGGCGGGAGCCGAGCGCGAGCTCCGGTTAGCCGTTGCCGGCCCTCCCAGCGCAACCGCGGAGAGCTACTACGCATTCCTGCTGATATTTCGGGGCCGGTTCCAGGAAGCGGACCAGCATCTCCAGCGCATGCTGGATCTGGACCCATTCTCCACGGCGACCATGAATAATTTTGCCCTGGCGCGCAATCTGGAGGGACATTTTGCGGAAGCCCGCGAGACCGCGCAAAAGATGGCCGCGCAATCTCCCCTGATGATCGCGCCNNNNACCCGAATTCCGGCGTCTCCATGCAGTGGTTTGCCCTGGTCTATGCGCTCCTGGGCGACGAACCGAATACCGTAAAGTGGCTGCAACGCTCGGCCGACCGGCACGAGTGGCAGGCGCTGAATCTGGCCGTCCATCCCGTCTATGCCCCGATGGAGAACTCGCCGGGTTTCCGGGCGCTCAAGAAGCGGCTCGGGCTGTAATTCTGTGATATCCTGGCCCTCGCGAGGGGTAACTCAGATGGAACGTAAGAAAGCTACCGATTTTCCGCAGGACGTTTTAAACCTGTTCGATAAGTACATTCACGGCGATATCGACCGCCGCTCTTTCCTGGACGGCGCGCAGAAGTTCGCCGTCGGCGGCCTGACCGCCATGGGAATCCTGGAGGCTCTCCGTCCCAATTACGCCTGGGCCCAGCAGGTACCCAAAGACGACAAGCGCATCAGGATTGAAACGGTCACCGTTCCATCCCCGCAGGGTAATACCGAAATCAAGGGAGTGCTGGTGCGCCCCGCGAACGCGAGCGGTAAGCTGCCGGGCGTTCTGGTGGTGCATGAAAACCGCGGACTTACTCCGTACATAGAGGATGTGGCCCGGCGGTTGGGCGCCGCTGGTTTTATGGCGCTCGCTCCGGATGGGCTCACCAGCGTGGGAGGTTTTCCCGGTACCGACGAGGCCGGCGTGGCGGCGTTTGCAAAGGTCGATCGCAATAAGATGACCGAGGATTTTGTGGCGGCCGCGACGTGGCTCAAGGCGCGTCCCGACTGTACCGGCAAGATCGGCGTGGTGGGTTTCTGCTACGGCGGAGGGATAGCAAACACCCTGGCGGTTCGCCTGGGCGACAATCTTTCGGCCGCGGTCGCTTTCTACGGCCAGCAGCCCAAGGCCGAGGACGTCCCTAAGATCAAGGCGGCGATGTTGCTGCACTATGGCTCGCTCGACGCGCGCCTGACCGGCGGCTGGCCGGCTTACGAAGAGGCGCTGAAAGCCAATCATACTAACTATGCGGGTTACGTGTATGAAGGCGCGAATCACGGCTTCCACAACGACACGACTCCGCGGTACGACGAAGCGGCAGCTAAGTTAGCCTGGCAGCGCACGCTGGATCTTTTTAATAAGTACCTGAAGGGATAGAGTTCACAGCGAAGACGGGGACGGCGAGGATCGCGAGCGCAATGGTTCGCGCGCGGATCGGCGCCCCGTCAGGACCTGGCTGCTCGGTCGAATTCTGCAAGTTCCTCTTCCGGCGACTTGGGTTTGTTCGACTCACACGCCAAGCGGTCGGAAAGTAACCAATAACTAGCTTCTGTCGCGAAACTCCAGAAACCACTCCCTTGCGGGGTGCCCTCTGGGGCCGGCTCGGTAACGCCGCGCCTGATTCCACGAAACCTGTTACTGAGCCGGGCCCGGAGGGCGCCCCGCCAGGAAGCGGTTCTGCCGTTACGAGTCGGAGTTTCGCTACAGAAACTGACTGCGCTTTCCACCGAGAGACATCCCACCTGCGCAGTACCCCTTTGTTCCATTACAGACAGTGATCGAATTCTTGAACTTTTGTCTTGACTTCTCGCTGGGGGGGGTACTATGACGCTTCACAGTAATAAAGGTCCTATACCTTGTTACTAGTGACAGACCGTGATCGGCTTCGCGTTCCGCAGACGTCGTGCTGCGGCAACTCGACGAGCCGGGCGTGGTGGAGCTCGTCCGAGCCCCTGGGCGCAGGTCGACAAGTTTCCGTTTCCCGAACGAACGCTGTATCAGAGATTGTAAGTCGTCCGAATCGAGAGGTGAATTGTCTTATGACGCCATATCGCCACCCACGGCCCTTCGTCGCCGCCTTGCTGGCATCGACCGCGCTATTTGTTCCGCCGCGCCCGGTACATGCATTTCAGACTGCTGTTGCCGCCGGGCAAGTACAAGGCAAAGTCGTCCTGGACAGTGACGGATCGGCGGTAACCGGCGTGACTATCACGCTGGTTCAAATCAGCGCGACTCCGAAGGCCGCGGCCATCAATCCTGTAAATAGTGGGACCGTAACCACGACGCCGATCTCCGGCAGCAGTCTTGCGGGAGGCAGCGCCGCTACGACGGCCACCACGACGTCCGCCAAAGACGGCACTTTCAGCGTTCCCGGGCTGGCGACCGGACAGTTTGCCGTGTGCGTGAAAGACCCCAAGGCCGCGGTGATCGATCCCTGCCTGTGGACCGACTCGCGGACCAGCGTGAACGTGGCCGCGAGCAGCTTGTCTAGCGGCCTGGTGGTCCGAGTTAAGAAGGCTTCTACCGTTACCGTGCGTGTGAACGACACCGCGCAGGCCCTGGCGCAGAAGCCCACGGAGGCCTACCCGCCCCATGTCTTAGTGGGCGCTTTCGACATGAGGGGCGGGTTCCATCCGGCGCGCGAGGTACAAAAAGACGCCACCGGCATCAGCTATCAACTCCCGATACCGGTCGACTCTCCGATTCGGCTCACTTTGTCGAGCGCCCAAGTCAAGTTGGCGACAAGTTCAAACGTCGCCCTGCCCGCAAAGGGGTATTCGACCACTTTTGTTCAGCCATCCGGCGCGAGCCAAACGAACTCCTTTAGCTTCAATGCTGTCGGCAGAAACTGACAGTTTTCGGAGACGAGTCAAAGCACAAGCTGCCACGGAGAAACTCCATGACGATTCGATTCAAACGTAAGACGGGCTCGGGCGCTCCAGGAACCGGGAAGATCCCGCGGCTCTTGTCCTTGATGGCTGTCCTCTCATTCGGCGCCAGCCTCTGGGGACAATCTCCCGTTCTCTCCCCGACGACACTTAGTGTACTGGGAGGCGGTGGCCCTGAGCACACGTCCGTCACGATCGCCTCAGGCGTGTCCTGGAGTGCCGCCAGCAACGTTTCGTGGATTACGTTTCCTTCCGGTAACAGTGGCACTGGGAGCGGCAGCCTCAATTACCAGGTGGCGCAAAACGCCTCGACCACCACTGGCCAAACGGGCGTCATCACGGTGACGTCCTCGGGAGGGTCGGCGACCCTGACCGTAAACGAGTCGGCCTTTGCATCGGGAGGTCCGACGGCGGCAATTTTGAATTTACCCACCAGCGGCATCCTGCCGAGCCAGGCGAACCAGACCTTAACTTTTGAGTTTGGGAGCCCCAACGGACCGGGATATCTGTATGGCATGGTCATCACGATCAACAACGTGGACGGCGGCACATTCCCTTGCGTGGCGATTTACTACCCGCAGTACAACAACTTCTACTTCCTCAGCGATTTCGGAGTTTGGACCGACTACGCGCTGGGCGCCCCTGGGCCGCAAGCCAGCAGTGATCACTGCAAAGTGGACATAGCCAACAGCAGCGTGACGCTAAACCCATCGAGCATTGCAGCCAGCGTGACGATGAGTCTGGCGTTGACGCTGCAACCGTCGGCAGTGGGCACGCAAAACATATACCTTCAGGTGTATGACGACAGCAATACCTACAACAGTGGCCAGTATAGCTCGGTGGCAACCTGGACGGCGTTCAACCTGGTGACCACCAACCCGCCCGCCGTATCGCTGGCGTCACCTCCTGTGAATGGGGCCAGCCAGACATTGCATTATAAAATCAGCGACGGCAACGGCTATACCTATCTGGATTTTGTTACAGGGCAGCTTGCTCCAAGTACGGGGAGCTCTCCCTGTTGGTTTTACTTCTATTTCCCTAACTCCATCGCCCTTTATCAGATTGCGAACGGCACCTGGACCTTGATCGGGGAGGGGTATCTTGGCGGGAGTTGGTCTTCCCCGGAGACGAACGGGATCATCGGCGGAAGCGGCGGCTTGGCCGGGCCAGGCACCTGCTCGATCAACCTGAATCAATCCAGCATTTCCAGCGGTACGGATGGCACGGGTGTATTGCAGGACCCCAACGCTGGGACACAGTGGCAACCGGTAACGACTTTGTATCTGGACCTTTCGACGGCGCTCGATAGTACCGCACAGACAACGATGCCCTTGACTATTGATCTTTCGGCACAGGACGTGACCGGTGCCTGGTCGAACAACAGCGCAGTCGGTACGTGGATCAGCGCGCAACCGCCGCCCACGACTACGTCGCTCAGCCCGATTGCTGTCACCGCGGGTGCTGGGCCGTTCACCCTGACGGTGACCGGCACCAACTTCGTCTCCGGCGCGGTGGTGAACTTCAACGGGGTCCCCAAAACGACAGCTTTCGTCAGTTCCACCCAGGTGACGGCCACGATTTTGACCGGCGACGTGGCCATACCGGGTAGCTACCCGGTGACCGTGACCACCGGCGGCGGCACTTCCAACGCACAGACCTTCACGGTCAACCCGCCGCAGCCCACGACTACTTCGCTCAGCCCGACTTCTGCCACCGCGGGTGCCGGGCAGTTCAACCTGACGGTCTACGGCACCAATTTCGTCCCCAACGCGGTGGTGAACTTCAACGGGGCAGCCAGGAGCCCGACGTACGTCAGTTCCACCCAGGTGACGGCCACGATTTTGACCGGCGACGTGGCCACGGCCGGCAGCTACCCGGTGACCGTGACCACCACCGGCGGCACTTCCAACGCACAGACCTTCACGGTCAGCCCGCCGCGGCCCACGACTACGTCGCTCAGCCCGACTTCGGCCACCGCGGGTGCCGGGCAGTTCACCCTGACGGTCAACGGCACCAACTTCGTCTCCGGCGCGGTGGTGAACTTCAACGCGACAGCAAGGAGCACGACGTACGTCAGTTCCACCCAGGTAACGGCCACGATTTTGACCGGCGACGTGGCCGCACCGGGCAGCTACCCGGTGACCGTGACCACCGCCGGCGGCACTTCCAACGCACAGACCTTCACGGTCAACCCAGCGCCAGCTCCGGCCCTGACTACCTTGAGCCCGACTAACGGCGTTCAGGGCGCCACCGCGTTGCAGGTAACCCTGACCGGCAGCAACTTCACGGCGCCGGCCGCGGTGACGACCACCAACGGCAGCATCGCCGTTGTTTCCGTGACGGTGGTGAGCCAGACCCAGATCAACGCTACGTTCACCATCGGTGCGGGCGCACCTACAGGGCCGGCCAGTGTCACGGTCACCTGCAATGGAGCCACGAGTGGGGCGCAGACCTTCACGGTCCAATCGTCGTCGCCAACGCTTACGTCCGTGACTCCCAGCGCCGGCGTGCAGGGAACCCCTGTTTCCGTGACCCTGACGGGCGCCAACTTTACGGCGGGGGCCGCGGTAACAACCACCAACAGCAACATCGCGGTCGGCGCCGTGACGGTAGTAAGCGCGACCCAGATCGCAACCACTTTCACCATCGGGGCCAGTGCGCCAACGGGGACGGCCAACGTCGTGGTCACCACGGCTAGCGGCGCCAGCGGCACGTTCGCATTCACCGTAAACGCCTCGGAAACCGTGTCGACGCCTCCTACTCCCACCACTTCCGGCGGGCAGACCGCGT
>PLRZ01000604.1:0-4320 GCA_003164075.1 Bryobacterales bacterium
ATCGCCTTCCTCACCACCGAGGGGAACAAGATGTTCGTCGGGCTGGCGATGGATTGGAGGATACTCGGCTTCACGGCGGGCGTGGCGATGCTCACGTGCGTCTTGTTTGGACTGGTGCCGGCGCTGCGCGCGACCCGCGTCTCGCCGGCGTCGGTGATGCGCGCCGGCGGCCGCGGATTGACCGGCGGGCGCGAGAAATTCAGTCTGCGGCGCATCCTGGTGGTGGCGCAGGTGGCCATGTCCCTGGTCCTGCTGGCCGGCGCGCTGCTGTTCGTGCGCAGTCTGCAGAAGCTGCTGGCCGTCGACCCCGGCTTCCGGCCGGAGGGAATCGTGGCCGTTGGCGTGGACTATCGCGCCGCGCATTTCCCGAAAGACCGCATCCGGGAAGTGCGCCGGCAGATGTTGGAGAAGCTTCGCGTCAGAACTGGAGCGATCGCTGCCGGAGAAGTAGATATGACACCGGTCAGCGGTTCGGGCTGGGACCAGCTTTCATGGGCCGACGGTTCGCCGGGGCCTCGGGTCGATACCATGTACAACCGCGCGGGTCCAGGCTATTTCCAGACCATGGGCACATCGTTCGCGGCGGGACGCGACTTTAACGAGCACGACGATCTGTCGTCGCCGAAGGTGGCGATCGTCAACGAGGAATTCGCCAAGAAGATTTTTCAGGGCAGGAACCCGGTGGGCCTGTCGTTCCACCGGGAGGAGTTCGCGGACAAGCCCGACTCGCTATTCCTGGTGGTCGGGTTGGTCCGCAACACGAAATACTATGAGCTGCGCGAAGACTTCCGGCCGATTGCGTTTGTGCCGGAGGCTCAGGATGACGACCCGGGACCGGGCGCGACCTTTGTGCTGCGGACCAACGCACCGCTCGGGGAGTTTTACCATAACGCGGAGCAGGCCGTGGCCGAAATTCATCCCGGACTGGGGATGGATTTCTCGGTGCTTACAAAGCAGATTCAGGAATCGCTCATGCGGGACCGGTTGATGGCCGCGCTGGCGGGCGCTTTTGGTTTCCTGGCGGGCTCGCTGGCGGTTCTCGGGTTGTACGGCGTGATCGCGTATATGGTGGCGCGGAGGAGAAACGAAATCGGCGTACGCATCGCGCTCGGCGCCAGCCGCGGACGGGTCATCGGGTTGGTCCTGCGGGAAGCGATCCTCCTGCTGGCGATCGGGCTGGTGGTGGGCACGGCCCTGGCGCTGTGGGCCGGACAGGCCGCGGCGTCGCTGGTTTACGGAATGACGCCGCGGGATCCGGCCACCCTGGGCGGTGCGGTCGCCCTATTGGCTATAGTGGCGCTGCTGGCGAGCTATGGCCCGGCGTGGAAAGCGTCGCGGCTCGAGCCCATGGAAGCGCTGCGCGACGAGTAATCGGAGGGGCAGAGATTAAAAAGAGATCACCACAGAGACACGGAGACACAGAGTAAGACAGGAAAGTCAAAGTCAACCCCGGAGATCACGGAGGCATTGGAGATCACGGAGATTGCGGCGCCTTGGATGTGTGCGTCGAGTAGGGCTGATTGAGTCAGGTCAGCGAAGACGGATGGTTCACCACGGAGCAGTCTACTGGGCGGCGCCCAGTCTGGTGGGGGAAGAAACAGCGCCCATGCGGGCCGATTTGGAGATATGCCGAGGCGAAGACAAGCCCTTTGTTTCCAATAAATTGCGATTTTGTTTCTTGGGAGGCCGCAGAGAATCAGGAACCCATCACGTAAGCACGGAGGTCACTTGCCAGCTCAGTGCCCGTATCTTTTTTCGCCTGCCTCAATGCGCACCGCCAGACGATTTTCCGGCGGCGGCAGCGGGCAGGTGGCATACGGCGTGAAGGCGCAGGGCGGATTGTAAGCCTTATTGAAGTCCAGAATCACTTGCCCGTCCTTCGGCATGCCGGAATAAAAGAAGCGNNGCAGCTTGAAGACGGCGTATCCGGGGCACTCGCTCTGTTCGGTCTGGCCGATCACGTTGAGGATCGGAATTTTCCTCGGTTCCGCGACCCACTTCGCCGTCACGCGGTACCGTTCGTCGGCCGGGTAACTCTCGATCCCTTTGAACTCGCGCCGTGCCTGGCTCTCGGGATCTTTCACGCGGATGCCGTACTTGTCGGCCCGCTTGATGACCAGCAGACGGACCCTCCCGATCTGCACGATGTCGTCGGAATCGGGCTTCACTTCGCGCGTGCCGCCATCGAGCGTGACCGTCACTTTTCCCTGCTGCAAGTGGAACACGCCGGCGTGGACGGGGCCATCGGGAAGAGTGATTTCGCCGGGATCCCGGCCGAACGGGTTGGCGCCTTCGTGCAGCCAGTAGAGCCCGGCCAGCGATAACCAGCCGTCCTCGGCTTTCAGACTGGCCTCGCGGTGGGTGCGCCAGGCGGCGATTTCATCCTGGTAGCTGGCGGCGGCGAAGACTGCGGCCACCACAAGCGAAGCGAAGAAAATGCGCGCCATCATGCGTCTTCTCCCGGTTCGGGTCCGGATGCGGGAACCAACTGGTCGAGCAGGGCGGCGAACTCGCTCGATTTGCGGTCCACGCGTTCCTTGAGGCTNNCACGGCGATGTGGGTGGAATCGGCGTTGGGAGCGCGCGAGGCGATGGACAGCATCAATTCGTTCACGCTGTTCGCCAAGGCTTCCACCTGGCGCGGATCGTCCGCCGTCCGCAGCACATACGCACGGCTCAGAATGGTGACGCGAACGGGCTGTTTTTCGGCTACGCTTTCCAACCGAACCTCCGGAAGAGCAGGCGCGGCTAACTGCCGCCGATCTGGTCGATCTGCCCCAACAGTTTTTCGATGCGGGAGCGGACCTGTTTGCGCTCGGCCTGCAGCGATTTCACTTCCTGGGCAAGGCGATCCGCCTCGGCTCTGGCTTCGGCGGCCGCTTCCACGGCCGCAGCCTTCTCCTGGCGCAACTGCGCCACCCACTGAACCGCCCGCTGGATCCGCTCTTCGAGACTGCTCAGGGAATCGACTTCGAATTCGAGAGGGGCCATAGTGCAATTATGCCTTAGCCAGGGCCGCTTTCGCAGTGGCTACCAGTTGCTGGAACGCGGCATCGTCTTTGAGGGCGATATCCGCCAGAACCTTGCGGTTCAGGTCCACGCTGGCGGTCTTCAGGCCGTGCAGGAACTGGCTGTAGGATATGCCGGCGGCGCGGCAGGAAGCGTTGATACGCACGATCCACAACGAACGGTAATCGCGCTTCTTATTCTTGCGGCCGACGTAGGCGAATTTGAGCCCACGCTCCACGGCCTCCTGGGCGGCACGGTTGAGTTTACTCTTGGTGAGAAAATAACCGGATGCCAGTTTCAGCGTCTTCTTACGGGTGTCCCGGCGGTGGGTCCCTCTTTTAACTCTAGGCACGTTTCATCTCCTTTTTAGTGTTGCTTGGATTGGCGGTTCGGGCACGTGCGAAAGGCGCCGTCCGCGCAATGACACTCACCCTTTTAGTAGGGGAGCATGCGCTTCAGTACCGGCTGGTCGGCCTTATCGGCGACCACGGACTGATGCAATTTCTTCTTGCGTTTGTGCGGCTTCGAGGTCAAGATATGGCGTCCAAAGGCATGACCGCGAACGATTTTGCCCGTGCCAGTTTTCTTGAACCGCTTAGACGCACCTTTGTGGGTCTTGAGCTTCGGCATAATTATTCCCTGGATCTTTGCAGGAAAGACTATTGGATTATAACACGTGAGCCGGGGGCTATTTCGGGGACAGGCTACATAACCTCGAAATACACCGGCCGAGTTTCGAGGTTATGTAGCCTGTCCCCGAAATACCTCAGCGATTGGTCTTGTCGTCGATGCGGCTGATGTCCACGCCGTCGGCCAGCACGCCCATCGTCACGGTCACAAACGTGAAGACGTTGGTGCCGGGCTCCAGATGTCCGCCGAACGCCTTCTCGGTATTCGCCAGGGTCATGTGCGCATGTATGACCCCGTTGATGATGTAGCCATTCATGCCGATCACGTCCGCCGGGGCGGTGGGGTCCGTGGTGAACGTGTCCTTGGACGGAAACGTCCGGTTGGAGACCGCGTGGACCTGGTAATTGCGCACCGATCCGATGGCCGACAGGATCACGGCATTCTTAATGTGCTGCTCCTTCACCATCTTTTCCATACCGGCCAGCAGGTCGGTCTGGTATTTGAAGCGCAGGATCACCACGCGGTCGAACTGGCCGTTGATGGCGTAGACGTCGGGAACATTGGGGCTGTTGGGCCGGGCATCCTCGGCCGCACCCGACGATCTTACCTCCTCGCGGCGCGTCTGCTGCGCCACCACCACACCTGCAAGGCCCGCCAACACGGCCGTCACAGTACAAGCTAC
>PLRZ01000604.1:4424-5026 GCA_003164075.1 Bryobacterales bacterium
GAACCGTTGACCGCGACGGCCTCCAGACCGCTTTCGAGTTGCTGCCGGAGACGGTCGCGCAGGGTGCCCAGACGCCGGCTCTCTTCCACCATTTCGGCGGCGCAAAGGGCGCAGGCTTCGGCAAACCCTACGATGGCGGGGACGTTGAGGGTGCCCGAGCGCATGCCCGATTCGTGGCCTCCGCCATCCATCTGTGCCGCCAGTTTCACCTTGCGGCGCCGCACGTAGAGCGCCCCTACGCCTTTGGGGCCGTACATCTTGTGGGCGCTGACGGACATCAGGTCGATCTGGTCGCCGTTCACGTCAATCGGCGTTTTGCCGAATGCCTGGGCGGCGTCGCAGTGAAACAGCACGCCGTTTTCGCGGCACAGGGCGCCGATCTCGCGGACGGGCTGAATCACGCCGGTCTCGTTATTGGCGTACATCACGCTCACCAGCAGGGTCTCGGGGCGGATGGCGGCGCGCAGGCGGTCGAGGTCGAGCAGGCCGTCGGGGCGGGGCGGCAGGATGGTGGAGGCGTAGCCCAGACGTTCCAGATGGCGCACGGGGTCGAGCACGGCCTGGTGTTCGGTGGCCATGGTGACGATGTGATTGCCCTTGGA